>NZ_JARKOZ010000103.1 GCF_029978005.1 Solidesulfovibrio sp.
TCTTCGAGCCCGAGGAGGCGGTCACGCCCGAGGAGGCGCTGCGGATGTGGACGACCTGGGCGGCGGCGTCCATGGGCGAGGCCGACGTCAAGGGCAGCATCGAGCCCGGCAAGTACGCCGACATGACGGTCTATTCGGACAACCTGCTGACCGTGCCCAAGGAGCGGATCAAGGACGTCGTGGTCACGCGCACCATCGTCGGCGGCGAGACGGTCTACCAGGGGCAATAGGCCCGCGCCCGGAAAAAGCTCGGGCTAGAATTCGCCGCGCAGGCTGGCGGCCTCGGGGCGGTGGGGACGCCAGGACAGCCGCACGTCCAGGCCCTCGCGGTCGCCGCCCTGGCTGGCGCGGATCTCCACGTCCAGCATGACCGCCGGGGACAGGTTCATGGACATCCGCCCGGCCGTGACTCCGAGGCTGCCGGCCCGCAGTTCCCGGGCCAGGCGCTCCAGCCTGTCCGCCGCCTCCCAAACGCCCATCACCCCGCCCAGGCGGGCTGTTTTCGTGCTCATGACGCGCCTCCCGGCCGCCTGCCGGCGGCCATGGCGCGTCCTACCGCTTCCGGGTGTCCGGCCGGGGTCGGCGCGGTTACGGGCGCATGGCTTCCGCGTCGCCCCCGATTCCCGAGCCGGTGGCCATGGCCAGGACCCCGGCCATGGCTTCGCGCGCCGCCTGCCGCTTGACGGCCAGGCGGTCTCCGTCGAACTGGAAGCGCTTGACGGCCACGCCGTCAGGCCCTTCCCAGGCCATCCAGACCGTACCCACGGGCTTTTGCGGGGTGCCGCCGGAAGGCCCGGCCACGCCGCTTATGGCCACGGCCACGTCGGCGCGCATGACGCCGCGCGCCCCGCGCGCCATGGCCAGCACCGCCTCGCGGCTGACCGCGCCCTTGGCGTCGAGGGTGTCCTGGGACACGCCCAGCACGTCGCGCTTGACCGCATTGGCGTAGGCCACCACCGCGCCGGTGAACCAGGACGAGGCGCCGGGCGCGTCCGTGAGCACGCTGGCCAGCAGCCCGCCCGTGCACGACTCGGCGCAGCCGAGCATCCATCCCCGGGCCGCCAGGGCTTCGCCGAGCCGACCGGCCAGATCTCGCAATCTTTCCTCCATGTTCCCCCTCCTGTCCTCCCGGGTACCTTTCCGCCCAACTATCCAAATTATTTTCCCTTGTCACCGCCCCGCCGTCTCCCCCACTTTTCTCCCAGCGAGGGGGTCCGGGGGGCATCATGCCCCCCGGCCGCCGGAGGCAGGCATTCTCTCCTCCCTTCCGCCGCCGCCTCCCTTGACGCGGCAAACGCGGCCCGCGTACATGGCCTTGCCGACCGCCATCACAAGGAGCGAGACATGCTGGACCTCAAATTCGTGCGCCAAAACCCGCAAGCCGTGGCCGACGGCATGGCCCGGCGGCGCTTTCCCCTGGACCTCCCCGCCTTCCTGGCCCTGGAGGAGCGGCGGCGGGAGATCATCACCGAGGTGGAGCGCAAGAAGGGCCAGCGCAACGCGGCCTCGGCGGAAGTGGCCAAGATCAAGCGCCAGGGCGGCGACGCCTCGGAAATTTTGGCGGGCCTCGGCGGGCTTTCCGAAGAAATCAAGAGCCTCGACGAAAAGACCAAGGAAGTGGACGCCCAGGTGACCGACTGGCTGCTCGGCGTGCCCAACATCCCCCACGCCACCACCCCGGACGGGGCGGGCGAAGCGGACAACCCCGTGGTGCGCATGGTCGGGACGCCGCGCGCCTTCGATTTTCCCATCCGCGAGCACCAGGACGTGGGCGTCTCGCTCGGCGGGCTCGACTTCGAGCGGGCGGCCAAGCTGTCCGGCGCGCGCTTCGTGGTGCTGCGCGGCGGTCTGGCCCGCCTCGAGCGCGCCCTGGCCGCCTTCATGCTCGACACGCACATCGCCGAGCACGGCTACGTCGAGGTGGCCACCCCCTATATCGTCAATGCCGAGAGCCTGCTCGGCACGGGCCAGCTGCCCAAGTTCGCGGCCGACCTCTTCAAGCTCGAGGGCATGGCCTCCTACCTCATCCCCACGGCCGAGGTGCCGGTGACCAACCTGCACCGGGGCGAGGTGCTGCCGGAATCGGCCTTGCCCCTGGCCTACGTCTGCCACACCCAGTGCTTCCGCTCCGAGGCCGGCTCCTACGGCAAGGACACCAAGGGCATCATCCGGCTGCACCAGTTCGGCAAGGTGGAACTCGTGCGCCTGGTCCACCCGGACACGTCCTACGACGAGCTGGAAAAACTCACGGCCCAGGCCGAGACGATCCTGCGCAAGCTCGAGCTCCCCTACCGCGTGATCGCCCTTTGCACCGGCGACCTGGGCTTTTCCTCGGCCAAGACCTACGACCTGGAGGTCTGGCTGCCGGGCCAGAACAAGTACCGCGAGATCTCGTCGTGCTCCAATTTCGAGGACTTCCAGGCCCGCCGGGCGGACATCCGCTTCAAGCCCGAGGGCGGCAAGAAGACGGCCCTGGTGCATACGTTAAACGGCTCCGGCCTGGCCATCGGCCGCACCATGGCCGCGATCCTGGAGAACTACCTGCAAAAGGACGGTTCGGTGACCGTGCCGCGGGCGCTGGTGCCCTACATGGGCGGCGTCGAAGCCATCGAGCCCGAGGGGAAGGCGTCATGAACAGCGAAAAGCGTCAGGCGTTCCTGGAGGCCCTCAAGCGGGGGCTGCTCATCGGCGGCGCGGTCGGCGTCATCGGCGGACTTTTCTTCATGGACATCCGCCGGGGGTTGATCCTCGGGCTCGTGGGCGGCTTTTTCGCCGTACTCACCCGCCGGGCCATCGACAAGCGCAAGGGAAGATAGCGAAGAGGGGAAAATGCCTCCCCTCCTGGCCACCCCGAAAGGGGGAGGCTGGGCTGGGGCGACGCCTCCTGCATCCGCCGCCATAACAAAAAGGGCGGAAGGCCATGGCCTTCCGCCCTTTTACTGTTCGTGGCGACCCCGGCAGCCTAGTTGGAGGCCAGGCTCAGATTCTTGATGCCCATGGCCACGTAGATGTCGGCCAGGGCGCTCTGGTAGTCGGTCAGGGCCTGGGTCAGGTTGTATTCGGCCGTGCTCACCCGGGCCTGGGCGTCGAGGACGTCGGTGCTGGTGCCGACCTGCGCCTGGTAGCGGGCCACGGCCATGCGGTAGCCTTCGCGCGAGGCCTCCAGCGCCGTGCGGGCCACGGAGATGCGCTTGGCCGCGTCCTGGATGTTGAGGTAGCAGGTCTTGACCTGATAGCCGACGTTGAGGCGCAGGTTGGCCAGGTCGGCCTGCAGCTTCTTCACGCTTTCCCGGGCGGCCTGGGTGCCGAAGAAGGTCGAGCCCCAGTCCCAGGCCTGCAGGGAGGCGGTGATGGCGAAGGTGCTGGATTCGGGAGTGGTGGCTCCGGACATGTCGCGCAGTTCCAGGCCGGGATCGTTGCCCTGCTTGGTGTAGGTGGCTTGCGCCTGCACCTGGGGATAGAAGGTGCTGGCCGCGATCTTCACGTCCTTCTCCGCCATCTGCACGGACTTGACGCCCATGTAGAGGTCCGGCCGCTGCTTGTAGGCCGTGTCCAGACAATCCTCAATGGTCATGGTGAAGGGCAGGTAGGTCAGCTCGCCCACGTAGTTGGTCTGCTGGTTGAGCGGCAGGTTGAGCAGGGAGTTGAGCTGGGCCGTCTGGACCAGCACCGCGTTTTGCGCCTTGAGCAGGTCCTGTTCGGCCTGGGCCAGGTCGGATTCGGCCTGGAGCACGTCGAGGCGGGGCTTGAGGCCCACGTCGTAATAGGCCTGGGCGACCTTGTACTGCGATTCGAGCCGGGCCACGGAGTCCTTGTTGCTCTGCACGTTGGCCCGGGCCTGGAGCAGGGTCAGGAAGGCCTGCTGCACGGACTTGATCAGCGACAGTTCCGTGTAGCTGATGTTGGCCGTGGAATAGTCCTTCTGGAGCGCCGCCTTCTGGTAGGTGCTCAGCAGCTTGAAGCCCGTGAACAGGGGCTGGGTGGCCTGGAGCTGGAACTGGTAGATGTTTTGCCAATACCCGCTGCGGGCGTTGACGTAGCGCGAGGTGGAAAGCGACGTGCCCATCAGGTTGTTGAGGACCTGGTTGGCCGGGAGGGTCTGGGTCGTGGCGCCGACGACCTGAGAGTCGGTACGCTGGAAGGCGTAGCTGACCGTGCCCACGAAGCCGAAATTGGACATGGCCTGGCGGCGGCTGTCCTCGGAACCGGCCAGCAGCGCCCGGGCGGACTGCATCTGCGGGTTGGCGTCGAGGCCCCTTTTGACGCTTTTTTCCATGTCGATGGGATCGCCCTCGGCCGCCGGGGAGCCGGCTCCGCTCTGGGTGTGCTGGGTCAGGGCCGGATCGGTCTGCTGCTCCTTGACGAAATCGGGCAGCGGGATCTTCTGGATCTTGACGTCGAGGCCGTCGCTGGCGGGCGCGGCCTGGCTGGCGGCATCGGCCTTGGGTTGGCGCGTATAGCGCTGGGCCACCCGGTCGTTGGCTGCGGGGGCGGTCGCGTCCTGCGCCCGGGCCAGGCCCTGGGCGACGATCAGGCTGGCCGCGAGCACGCCCGCGAACAACACCAGATGGGACCTGCGCTTAGCGAATGGAATCATTGCATCCATCTCCATGCCGGCGATTACCCGGAGTCGGGCAATTTCCGATAATACAATTATTCTTCAATGTATAGCGTTGTGAACACGCATTCACCAAACTGACAAACAAGCCATCCAATCCTATCCTCCTACCCCTTTCAGGGAGTGTTGTCGAGGCCATGACACCTCCGGTTGCGCCCGAAGCCGCCCTGCCGTAAAACCGGCCAGCGACGCGGCCCCGGCGCCGCCAGCGAAGGAGCCCCATGACACTGGCCCAACGACTCGGCTTCGCCCGATCCCCCGTCTTCCTCGTGGACGGCAGCGCCTTCTTCTACCGCGGCTACCACGCCTTCGGCGACATCGCCCGCTCGGACGGGTTTCCGACCAACGCCCTTTTCATGATCTTCCGGCTGCTCTTCAAGCTGCTGCGCGACGAATCCCCCAGCCACCTGGTCTTTTTCCTGGACGGCCGGGGGCCGTCTTTCAGAAGCGACATCTACGCCGACTACAAGGCCAACCGGGAAACAATGCCCGAGCCCCTGGCCCGGCAGGTCCCTCCCCTGCTCGAGGGACTCGCGCTGCTCGGCGTGCCGGTCATCGTGCCCCAGGCCGCCGAGGCCGACGACGGCATCGCGAGCCTGGCCGCCCGCTTCGGCGGGCAGCGCCCGGTGGTCATCGTCGGCGCGGACAAGGACCTCAAACAGTGCCTGGCCGAGGCGGTGGTGCTCTACGACCCCTCGGGCAAGGCGGAAAAACTCGTGACCAAGGCCGACTTCACGGCCGAGACCGGGATCGCGCCCTCCTCCTGGCCGGACCTGCAGGCCCTGGTCGGCGACACCAGCGACAACATCCCGGGCGTGCCGGGCGTCGGGCCCAAGACCGCCCTGGAGATCCTGCGCCGCTTCCCCACCCTTGAGACGCTGCGCGACCACCTGGGCGAGCTCAAGCCGGCCGCCCGGGCCAAGATCGAGCCGCGCCTGGAGGACGTCTTCACCTACCGGCAACTCACCCGGCTGCGCACGGACATCCTGCCCGAAACGACCCTCGACGACACGGCCCTGGGGCCCATCGACGCCAAGGCCCTGCGCCAGTTCCTCGAAACCTACGAGTTCCGGACCCTGGCCCGCGAGGCCGAGGCCCTGGCCGCCGGCGCGGCCCCGCCGGCCAGGCCGGTCAAGGGCAAGGACCCGACCCGGCCATCGCTTTTCGACGTCGCGCCCGAGGCCAAGCCGGTCACGACTCCGTTGACTCCCGTGGGCGAGTTGCCTGAACTTTCCGGCCGCCGCCTGGCCCTTATGCCCGTCGCCTCGGGCTTCGCCCTGTCCCTGGGCGACGACGAACTGGCCACGGACGCCGCCCCGGCCGAGCTGGCCCCGCTTCTGGCCAAGGCGCGGCGCGTGGCCGTGCCCTCGGTCAAGGAATTGCTCTCCCTTGATACGGCCTTCGAGACCGTTCCCCTCGCCGCCTGGTTCGATTTGGGGCTGGCCGCCTACCTGCTCAATCCGGAACAGCGCAACTACGGCTTCGACCGCCTGCGCGACCTGCTTTTCTCCGACCCGTCCGTGGACGCGGCGGACCTGGCCCCGACGGACACGGCCCGGGCGGCGGCGCGTCTGGCCGACGTCCTGGCCGGGCGGCTGGAGGCGGCCGGGCTCACGGAACTGGTCGCCCGGCTGGAGCTGCCGCTGGTGCCCGTGCTCGTGGCCATGGAACGGGCCGGCATCGGCGTGGACGTCAAATCCCTGGCCGACTTCGGGACCGAAACGTCGCAGAAGCTCACGGCCATCGAGGCCGACCTGCACCGGCTGGCCGGCCGGCCCTTCAATCCCCGCTCCAGCCAGCAGCTCGGGGACATCCTCTTCGGCGAACTGGGGCTCACCCCCAAAGGCAAGACCCCGGGCGGCGCGGCTTCCACCTCCCAGGAAGCCCTGGAGCGCCTGGCCGGGGCGCATCCGCTGGTGGACCGCATCCTGGAATTTCGCAAGCTCGAAAAGCTGCGCTCCACCTATCTCGATCCCCTGCCCCGGCTGGCCGACGCCAAGGGCCGCATCCACACCACCCTCAACAACCTGGCCACGGCCACGGGCCGGCTCTCCAGCTCCAACCCC
This sequence comes from Solidesulfovibrio sp., assembly GCF_029978005.1. Taxonomy (GTDB): domain Bacteria; phylum Desulfobacterota; class Desulfovibrionia; order Desulfovibrionales; family Desulfovibrionaceae; genus Solidesulfovibrio. The sequence continues at coordinate 6,685 of NZ_JARKOZ010000103.1, forward strand.
AACCTCCAGAACATCCCCATCCGGGGCGAACTCGGCCGGCGCATGCGGCAATGCTTCGTCGCCGGCCCGGGCAACCTGCTGGTGGCGGCGGACTATTCCCAGATCGAACTGCGGGTGCTGGCCCACCTGTCCGGGGAGCCGGCGCTGCTCAAGGCCTTTGCCGACGGCGCGGACATCCACGCCCGCACGGCGTCGCTGCTTTTCGACAAGCCGGAGGCCGACGTGACCCGGGACGAACGCCGCCAGGCCAAGACCATCAACTTCGGCCTGCTCTACGGCATGGGGCCGCAGAAGCTCTCGCGCGACCTCGGCATCAAGCTCGACGCGGCCAAGGCCTTCATCGCCAAGTATTTCGAGCGTCTGCCCGGCCTTTCGGCCTTCTACGACGGCATCGTGGACGGGGCCCGGACCAACGGCTTCGTTTCCACCCTGGCCGGACGCCGCCGCCCCCTGCCGGACATCGGCTCGAAGAACTCCCAGCTGGCCTCCCAGGCCCGGCGGCAGGCCATCAACACCGTGGTTCAGGGCGGCGCGGCCGACATCATCAAGATGGCCATGCTGGCCGCCCACGGCGATGCGCAGCTCGCCTCGCTCCGGGCGGTCCTGGTGCTGCAGATCCACGACGAACTGCTGCTGGAGACGCCTGAAGGCGAGGCCAAAGCCGCCGGCGCGCGCCTGGCCGCGCTTATGTCCGGGGTGGTGTCCCTGGCCGTGCCCCTGGTCGTGGACTGGGGCGTGGGCCCGACCTGGGGAGAAGCGCATTGACGGCGCGGCAGGGCTTTCCATCGCCGGGAAACTTTCTTATCCTCAAAGGAGTTCGGGTCCGGCCGGCCTTGTCGTGCCAAGGCCGTCGCCGGCCCGTGCAACCGTTTGCCGTCGTAAGGAATGCAGGCCATGCCCCCATCCGCTAAATCCATCCGCGAGGACCTGGCCAGGGCCAAGGCGGCCTACGCCAAGAACGAGGAGCTGCGCGCCGTGCAGCTCGTGACGCAAGCCCTGCGCGCCTTCGTTTCCGTCAAGCTTCCCGGGACGGACCGCATGTCCATCGAGGGACAGCTGCGCGAGGCCTTCGGCAACCTGAGCAAGCTCCCCCGCGTCCTCAAGTACGCGCCCAACGGCATCCCCTACGCCAAGGGGCAGGAGCCCAAACTGGCCGTCTTTCTCGTCAACCTGAGCCAGAAGGTCGAAGAGGACATCGCCCGCGAGAGTCTCGACACCATGCGCGAGCGCAAGCTGCGCATCGACCACGCCATCATCAAGGGCAGCAAGCTTCTGGCCGAGGGCAACCTGCTGGAGGCCCAGCGCAACTTCCGCGCCGCCGTGGCCGATTACGTGGACGAGAAAGGCCTTTTCCCCCTGCTCGCCGGAAAGCTCATCGACGCCGGCCATTTCAAGGCCTCCCTGGAATACGTCAAAAGGGCCATCGAGGAGGCCCCGGACAACTCCCGGGCCTACGACTTCCTGCTGACCGCCGCAGGCAAGGCCGACGAATGGCAGCTTGCCGAACGCATCCTGACCGATGCCGCCGGCAAGGGCATCAAGACCCCGCTGCTCGATCAGGCCATAGCCCACGTGCAGGCCCGGCTCGGCAACTGGAAGGAGGCCCTGGGCGCCGCGAAGCGGGCCGTGGCCGCCGACGCCCGCCTGACCGACGCGGCCAAGCTCCTGGCCGCCGCCGAGAAGCAGCTGGCCAATTCCTCCCCGGCGGCCTGACCTTCCGCCTCGGCCGCTTCGCCCGGCAGGCCCCAACGCCGCGCCTGCCGTATCCTCTCGGGAAAAGCCCCGCCGCCTTTCAGGGCGTGGTCAGCAGTTCGAGCACGGCTGTTTCCACTGCGCCGGGCTGCGCCGCGTCGGTGAAGACGGCTACGGTGCGCCCGCCCCGGGCCCGCGGCGCATGGTAGACGCCGCCCACGCAGCCTGGCCCTCCCGCGCCGTGGCCCAGAACCGCCGCATGACGGGAAAGCGTCGCGTCGGCCAGGGTGCCGCGCATGAGCCCCAGGGCATAGCCGGCCTGCCGCCAGGGCGGCCCGGCCACCCCGTCGTCCAGGGCATAGGGCCGGCGCAGAGCGGCCAGGGACTCCCGCGACAGCAGATCGCCGCGCAGCAGCCGGTGCAGGGCCAGGGCCGCCTCCGCGACCGGGCCGACGACCGTGCCATGACAGCACCAGCCGGGATGGTAGCCCCAGGTTCCGGGGAAGGCCGTCGCCGCCATATCCTCGGGTCCCTCGGCCAACCTCGACCCGGAAAGCCCCAGAGGCCCCAGCACATGCCGGGAAAGGACCGCGCCCAGGGATTCGCCCGTGACCGATTCGACCAGACGGCGCAGCAGCAGGTAGCCGACGTTGGAATAGGCGAAGCCTTCGCCGGGCGGGAAAAGGAGGTTTCGCGGCGGGACCAGGGCCAGTACCGCCGCGTCGGGCCAGGGTGCGTCGCCCCGGGACACGGCCTGGCGGTATTCGGGCAGGCCGCCGTAGTCGCCGAGGCCAGAGCGGTGGGCGAGCAGGTGGCGGACGGTGAAGGGATGCTCCCCGAGCCGGTCGTCGAGGGAAAGACGGCCCTTCTCGGCGAGGAGCAGCACACAGGCGGCGATGAGCGTCTTGGTGAAGCTCCACCAGGGCACGACGGCCGAAGAGGCGTCGCCCCGCGCCTCGCCCGAGGCCTCCACGACGGCGGAAAGAACTCGCGGCGCGGGAGGCTCGGCGGTCATATCCGGGCCAGGCCCGCGACCAGGGCCGCCGCATGCCCGGGCCAGGCGGCCTCGAGGAGCGCCCGCTCCTCGGCCGGACACGGCTCCATCAGCTGGATCCCGGCCCCGGCCAGTTCCTCGGCGCAAAAGGAGCCCAGGAAGTCGAGAAGCCCCAGCCCCCCGTCGCCGACGTCCTCGCGCTCGCCAAGAGCCCGGGCGAACCCGGACACGATGGCCTCGACCACGCCGGCCTCGGCCAGGACGAGCGCGCCCACGCCGTCCACCCGGTCCAGGCGCGCCCGCATGGTCATGTTGGCGAAAAAGGACAGCCCGGCCAAGCGCTCGGCCATGGGCCCGGCCTCGGTGAAGGCCCGCGCCGCGCCGTGGCCGCGCACGGTGACGAGGCGCACGGCCAAGCCGTCCGCGCCGGCCCGGGCCACGAAATCCCCGGCCGCGTGGTGCCAGGGGCCGATGGACGCGCCCGTGGCCGGATCGTAGCAGCGGGTCAGGATGCGGGCCGCCTCGCCGTAGAGCGCCGCCGCCTCGGCCGCGTCGAGCAGCCGCTCGCCGGCGTCGAAATCCCACAGCCGCACCCGGCCCGCGCCGTCCTGGTGGAATTCGTGGAAACCGGCGAACCACTCCTCGAGCAGCATGCCCAGGCCCTCCACCCGGGCGCAGGCCAGGGGACGCGGCAGAAATTCCGGCGCGAAGCGCTCCCGCAACGTCTCCAGCAGGCCGCTTTCGGCCTCCAGGCAGGCCACGGCCACGGGCGCGGCGGCCACGTTGACGCAGCATTTGACCTCGCCGTCCGGGAAACGGACCGTGCAACTGGCCGGATGGTAGAGCGCGCCGTGCTTCTCGGCCCGCAGCACGACCTCGCGCGCGCCGTCGAGGCCGTCTTTTCGGCCCAGGGCCGCCAGGGCGCACCGCAGGGGCGCGAACCCGTCCTCGGACACGAAGGCTTCGAGCGCCCCGAAATACCTGCCGTAGGTCAGCCCGGTGGCGTCGCCCTCCACGGGCGCGCCCGCCGCCTGCGGCGTATAGGCCGTCGCCCCATGGGGCGTGGCGATTTCACGTACGATGTGCGTGGTGAAGATGCCTCCGGCGGGGGGGGGGGGGGGGGGGGGGGGGGGGGGGGGGGGGGGGGGGGGGCGGGGGGGGGGGGGGC
>NZ_JARKOZ010000104.1 GCF_029978005.1 Solidesulfovibrio sp.
GGCGGCGCCGCCGGCCGCGTGGGCGGCCCGGCCCGGGGCCGGGCCGAAGAGGTAGTCGTAGACCTTGCGCGAGATGGGACCGGCGATCTCGCCGCCGTGGCCGCCGTGCTCGACCAGGCAGACCACCACGTAGGTCTTGCCGTCCTTCTTGCCCCAACTGGCCAGCCAGGCGTGGTCGCGCTGCTCGTAGGGCATGGCGCTGGCCTTGCGGCGAACATCGGCGTTGATGAGCTTGACCACCTGGGCCGTGCCGGACTTGGCCCCGAGCGTCGCGTCGGAGCGCAGGATCGCCTTGCCCGTGCCGGATTCGACCGTGGTCACCATGGCGTCGACGATGAACTGCCGGTCCCCGTCTTTGAGGGGCAGCGTGCCGTCCACTTGCGGGGCCTCGGTCTCCACGAGCTCGGGCTTCATGAGCTTGCCGCCGTTGAGCAGGGCCGAGACGTAGCGGGCCACCTGCAGGGGCGAGGTGAGCACGTAGCCCTGGCCGATGGAGGCGATGACGGTCTCGCCCTTGGACCAGGCCGCGCCGAAGCGCTTGCGCTTCCATTCCTTGGACGGGATGAGCCCGGCCTTCTCGTGGGGCAGGTCGATGCCGGTGCGCGCGCCGAAGCCGCTGGCCGTGGCGTACTCGTAGAGCCGGTCGATGCCCATGCGGTCGCCGAGCTTGTAGAAATAGATGTCGCAGGAGTGGACGAGCGCCCCGCGCAGGTCCAGGGCCCCGTGCCCGCCCTTCTTCCAGTCGTGGAAGTCCCGGTTGCCCACCTTGTAGACGCCGGGGCAGGACACCACGTCGCCGGGGCGCACGAAGCCCTGGCTCAGGCCCGCGGCGGCCATGAGGAGCTTGAAGACCGACCCGGGCGGGTACACGCCCTGGGTCACCCGGTTCTGGATGGGATGGCGCGGGTTGTCGCGCAGCTCCTTCCACTTGTCGGCCGGCACGCCGAGCACGAACATGTTGTTGTCGTAGCTCGGCTCGCTGACCATGGCCAATATCTTGCCCGTGTAGGGCTCCATGACCACGATGGCCCCGGCCTGGCCCTCCATCAGGCGCGAGCACTCGCGCTGGAGGTTCACGTCGATGGCCAGGCGCACGTCGGTGCCGGCCTGGGGCGGCTCCAGGATATTCTCGTTGTGCTGGCGGCCGAAGGCGTCCACCTCGACCTGCTTGCGGCCCTTGGCCCCGCGCAGCTCGTCCTCCAGGGCGTATTCCAGGCCCTGCTTGCCCACGGAATCGCCGAGCGACAGCTCGGGCTTCTTCTCCAGCTCCTCCTCGTTGGCCTCGGCCACGTAGCCGAGCACGTGGGCCATGAGGGGGCCGGTCGGGTAGGAGCGCTTCTGGCGCACCACGATCTCCAGGCCCGGGTAGAGCATGGCGTTGGCCTCGATGCGGGCCAGGGACTCGTAGGGCAGGTCGGTGATGAGGGTGAGCGGCTCGAAGGGCTTGACCCGCTTGCGGCCGCGTCGGAACGTCTCCAGGAGCTGGGCCTTGTCCACGCCGGTCCATTCCGAGACCTTGGCCAGGGTGGCGTCCACGTCGGCGCAGTCCTCGCGCACCAGGCCCAGGGCGAAGGAGGGCTCGGACACGGCCAGGGGCACGCCGTTTCTGTCCACGATGCGGCCCCGGGCGGAGTTGATGCGCACCTGGCGCAGCTGGTTGTCCCGGGCCATTTCGGCGAACCGGGCCCCCTTGTGGACCTGCAGGTACCACAGGCGCAGGGTGAACAGGCAGAAAAGCCCGAGCACCAGGGCCTGGAGCAGGATCAGTCCCGAACGGGGGGCGTGTTGCTGGGGAGTTTCGGTTTCAAGCCGCATCGGCGCTGTCCGGCAGGTGATGGTGGATGAGATAGACAAGACCCCATTCGACGGGGAAAATCAAGGCTTGCAAGGCGCTCTCCGTCAGCAGCCGTTCGACCGGCACGGTCTGGTCCTGGAGCAGGACCATGACGCCGATGAGCAGGAAATGCATGGCGCCGAGGCTTCCCCCCAGGATGAACACGAACAGGAAGTTGCGGGCCTCGAACAGCCAGTGGCCGAAGAAATAGAGCCCGGCCAGGGCGCCGTACCACAGGATGCTCGACCCGAAAGGCAGGCTGCCCGCGCCTTCCTGCAGAAAAAGCCATACGAGGCCGAGCCACACCGGCACGGTCCACTTCTCTTCCTGCATGGCCAGGATAAGACCCGGGGCCAGGAAGTCCACCCCCGGCACGAGGCTTTGGAGCCACAGGCCGCTCAGGGTGAAAAAGACCCAGAAGACGATGCGGGCCGGTCTCATTGTCCCTCGGCGCGAGGATGCTTGCGGCTTTTTTTCCGATCCGCGTCGGCGGGAGGCGCCTCCCGCTTCGGCGCGGGCGCGACGGCCTCGCGCTTGGGCTGGGCCGGCGCGGGCTGCACGGCGTGGGCGGCGGGCGCGGGCGCGGCCGTCCGCTCGGGCGGGGCCATGGCGGCCGGGGTCTTGGGAAACTTGCCGGGCTTGCCCGGGGCGCTGGCCGGGTCGGGCGCGCCGTCCGCGCCGGGCTGGGGCAACGGCACGGGTTCCCCCTTGAAAAGCAGGGCCGCCTCCTCCATGCGCAACGAGCCGAAAAGCGGCGCGGCGCGGATGACCTGGAACAGCGACGAGCCCGAACGGCCGACGGAGGTCACCCGGGCCACGGGCAGGCCCTTGGGGAAGATCTCCTCAAGCCCGGAGGTCACGAGGATCTCGCCCTCCTCCACGGGCACGCCTTGCGGCACGTACTGGAGGGACAGCTCGCGATCGGGCCCCTCGCCCTTGAGGATGCCCTGGGCGCGGTTTTTCTGGGAGATCACGGGAATGCGGCTGTTGGGGTCGGTGATGAGCAGGACCGTGGCGGCGCTCGGCGAATAACGCAGCACCCGGCCGACCACGCCCTCGGGAGAGACCACCGGTGTGTTGGTGGACACGCCCGAGGCGCTGCCCTTGTCGATGACGAAGGTCTCCAGGGCGGCGTTGGGGCCCAGCCGATGGGAAATGACGCGCGTCCCCTGGCGCTTCCATTCCTCCGGGGGGGCGATGGCGAGCAGCCGGCGCAGGCGCTCCACTTCCGAGGCGTTCTCGCGAAGCCTGGAGAGCTCGTCTTTCGCGGCGGCAAGCTCCTGGCGCAGCACGTCGTTCTGCTCCCGGATGCCCACGAAATACAGATAGCGGTTCCAAAACGACGACGTCTGCTCGCGGACCCATTTCCCCGGAGCCAGGGCCCACCTGGCGAATTCCAGCCCGGTATGGCTCGCCAGCGTGTCGACGTAGCCTGTCCGGATGTTCCAGGTGAAAAGGCCGAGATAAAGGAAAAGGACGACGAGCAGGCCTATCGCGATCCGCTGGGGGGACGGTTTAATCTATCGTGACCTCCTTCAGCACGTCCAGGTTGTCCAGGGCCCGGCCGGACCCGAGGACAACCGTCGACAGGGGGTCCTCGACGACGGTGATGGGCAGCGAGGTTTCCTCGCGAAGGAGCTGGTCGAGCCCGCGCAAAAGCGCGCCGCCCCCTGTGAGCACGATGCCCCGGTCCACGATGTCCGCGGCCAGTTCCGGGGGGGTCTGCTCCAGGGCGATGCGCACCGCCTGCACGATGCTTTCCACCTGCTCGGAAATGGATTTCTGCACTTCCTCGGCGCTGATGGTGATGTTCTGGGGAATGCCCGTGACGAGGTCGCGGCCCTTGACCTCCATTTCGCCCTGGCTGGTCGAATGGTGGGCCGAGCCGACCTGGATCTTGATCTGCTCCGCCGTGGATTCGCCGATGAGCATGTTGTACTTGCGCTTGACGTACTGCATGATGGCTTCGTCCATCTTGTCGCCGCCCACGCGCACGGACTTGGAGTAGACCACGCCGGACAGGGAGATGACGGCCACTTCGGTCGTGCCGCCGCCGATGTCCACCACCATGTTGGAGGTGGGTTCGGTGATGGGCAGGTTGGCCCCGATGGCGGCGGCCATGGGCTCCTCGATGAGGTAGACCTCGCGCGCGCCGGCGCTCTGGGCCGATTCCTTGACGGCACGCTTTTCCACCTGCGTGATGCCCGTGGGCACGCAGATGATGATGCGCGGACGCACCAGACGCCGGGAGTTGTGCACCTTGGAAATGAAGTGGCGCAGCATGGCCTCGGTGACCTCGAAGTCGGCGATGACGCCGTCCTTCATGGGCCGGATGGCCACGATGTTGCCCGGAGTGCGCCCGAGCATCCGTTTGGCCTCCAGGCCCACGGAAAGCACCTTGTTGCCGCCCCGGGGATCCTTTTTCACCGCAACGACCGACGGTTCGGACAGGACGATGCCCTTGCCCTTGACGAACACCAGCGTGTTCGCCGTCCCCAAGTCGATGGCCAGATCGTTGGAGAAAAGGCCCAAAATCCTATCCAAAATCCTGGACATATCGCCTCGCTTGCCGCAAAGTCGGCCAACTTGATCTCGCAAACGCGTTGTGTTTGCCGATTCGCTCCGCATTGTCAACGGTTGATTTTCCACTCCGCCGCGACGCCATGAACGCGCCCTACCTGACCCTCGCCACGGCCTTCCGGACGCTGTTCGGCCGCCGGGCGAAAAAAATTCCCCTGGACGCGGGAAGCGCCTGCCCCAATCGCGACGGCACCTTGTCGCGGGGCGGATGCGTGTTCTGCAACGCGGCGGGATCGGGAACGGGGTTGTACCATAAAGGCTTCGGCCTGCGGGCGCAATGGGACCGTCTGACCCCGCCCGCCCGGGCGCGCGGCGAGGCCCTCGTGGCCTATCTCCAATCCTTTTCCAATACTTACGGTCCTCTCGACCGCCTAGCCGGGCTTATCGGCGAACTCGCCGCCCTGCCGGACGTGGCCGGCATTTGCCTGGGCACCCGTCCCGACTGCCTGGACGCGGAAAAAATCGACATGCTGGCCGGCGCGCCCGTGGACCACGTCCGCCTGGAAATGGGGCTGCAATCGGCCCGGGACGACACGCTCTCGCGCATCAACCGGGGCCACGACGCCGCCGCCCTGGCCCGGACGACCAGAGCCGCCGCCGCGGCCGGCCTTTCCGTCACGGTCCACCTCATGGCCGGCCTGCCCGGAGAGACGATGGACGATTTTCTCGCCAGCGTCGATTTCATAAACGCCCTGCCCGTGTCCGGGGTCAAGTTCCACAACACCCTGGTCCTGGCCGGCGCGCCCCTGGCCGCGCTCCACGCCGCCGGCGGCTACGTTCCCATGGACCGCGCGGACTACGTGGCGGCGGTGTGCGAAGGCCTCGCCCGGCTGCGGCCGGACATCGCCGTGGAGCGCATAAACGCCGACCCGGCCCCGGGCGAACTCGTCGCTCCGGACTGGGCCGCCGACAAGCAGGGCCTTTTGCGCGACATCCGCGACGCCCTCGAACGCGGCGGCATCCGCCAAGGCTGCCGACGGGAACCCGGCGAGGCCGCCCCGTGACCGGGACGCGGCCCGCCCCGCCTCTGGCGCGCCGGGGCGAAGTCGCGTAGGCTCGATCCGCCCGGACGATCCGGCCCTGGCGCAAGCCGCAACGGAGGCCGACATGAGCGCAACCACCGAAACCTGTCTGGCCGGCCCGCTGGCCCTGACGCTCCACTGGCGTAACGGCGCGGTGGAGAACATGTCCCTGTCCTGGTCCCAGGGAAAGAGCCTTTCCCTGGTCACGGAGACCGGCGAGGCGGTGCAGGCGGCGCTCGAACGCTACGTGGCCGGCGAAGAGCCGGACTGGCCCGACCTGCCCTGGAATTTCGGCGGGCTGTCGGATTTCGCCCGCAAGGTGCTGTCCGAGCTGGCCCGGGTGCCCCGGGGGCAGATGGTCAGCTACGGCTGGCTGGCGGCCAAGGCGGGCCGGCCCAAGGCGGCCCGGGCCGTGGGCCGGATCATGGCCAGCAACCCCTTTCCGCTGCTCATCCCCTGCCACCGGGTGGTGGGGGCCAGCGGCGCGATGGTCGGCTTCGGCCCGGGACTCGAAATGAAGCGCTACCTGCTTACGCGCGAAGGCGCGCCGGCGAAAGCCCTGCGAAAGGATTGAGACGACGATGTTTACCGGACTGGTGATGGGAATCGGCCGCATTCTGGAGGCGAAGGCGCGCGGCGGGGAAACCCGTTTCCGCATCCGCGCCCTTTTCGAGCTGCAAGACATCGTCCTTGGCGAATCCATCGCCATAAACGGGGCCTGCCTGACCGTGGAGACGGCGGGGAAAAACGAATTCACGGCCTACGCCTCGGCCGAGACCCTGTCCAAGACCGGGCTGGGGGCGCTTAAACCCGGCGACGAGGCCAACCTGGAGCGCGCCCTGGCCCTGGGCGACCGCCTCGGCGGGCATCTGGTCGCCGGCCACGTGGACTGCCAGGCCGTGATCGAATCCGCCGTGCCCGACGGCCAGTCCACACGCTTTCGCCTGACCTATCCCGAGGAATTTTCCATCTACGTCGTGCCCAAGGGCTCGGTGGCCCTGGACGGCGTGAGCCTGACCGTCAACGACTGCGGCGAGAGCTTTCTCACGGTCAACATCATCCCCTCGACCATGGGGGCGACCACGGTGGCGTCCTGGAAGCCGGGACGCACCGTCAACATGGAAACGGACATGCTCGGCAAGTACGTGCTGCGCATGCTCGGCCCCTGGCGCGCCGCCGGCCAGGCCAAGCCCCCGACCCTCACCGAATCCTTCCTGCGCGAAAACGGCTTCTAGTGTTGCGTCCCTGAAAAAATACGATAGTATTTTTTCAGAAAAATAGTGCAACTAAAGCATGTTGCCCGACGAATGCGCATGCACGCATTTCGCGGCCGCGACACTTGCCCCTTTCGGGGAGGGTCCGGGAGGGGGTCCCCCCTCCCGGCCGCCGGAGGCATTCCTCCCTCCCGCTCCCTAAGCCCGCCCGTCCACCAGCCAGTTGGTGCGCTCCAGGTCCGCCGCCGTGCGCCGCGCGGCCACGCGCGAGAGGTGGGCCGTCTCGGGCGTGAGAAAGCTCGCGGTCCCGGCCGCGCGGATGTCCGCCGCCGCGCGCTTCCAGGCCGGCAGCAGGCTTTGCGGCGTGGCGACGAGCGTGTGCCCGCTCCTGTCGGCATCGGTGTAAAAGGCGTGCCAGAAGGCGTCCGAGGACACCCACAGGAGATCCGCCTTGCGCGTCCTGCCGAAGCCCAGGGCGGAAAGCCCGTCCCAGTTCGCCGCCACGGGCGCGCCGAGGCTTTGGGCCAGGGACGGGGAAAAGGCGTCGGCGTTGCCGAGCAGATACTTGCGCAGGTCGTTGTAGGTTTCGACCACCGCGTCGAGGCGGCCGGACACGGCGTCCATGGACCGGGTGACCACCAGGGGCAGCGCGCCGCCGGTCTCGGACCGGGCCTCCAGGGACACCCGGCCGGACTGCAGGGAATAGGCGTCGTTTTCCGAGGCCATGGCCTTCCCGTTGACCGTGATCTGCCCGTCCTGCCCGGGCAGGCCGACGTTCATGCCGAGGCTTTCGAGCAGCCCCGAGGGGCCGTCGGTCAGGGTCATGGACTCGCCCAGGCGGCGGTCGAGCAGCACCAGCGAGGCCGTGAGCTCCCGCGTCGGCAGGCGCTGGCCGGCCACGGCGTAGGACGGCGCGCTTCGCTCCGTGCTGGCCGCGCCCACCCGGCCCGTGGTCAGGGCGACCTCGCTTCGCACCTTGCCGAGCACGTCCCTGGCCGTGTCGCCCGAGGCCACGGGCACGGACACGACCTGCCCGGTGTAGGCCGTGGTCAGGCCCAGGGCGGCCAGGAGCCCGCCGGACCCGTCGGTCAGCTTCAGGGTCTGCCCGGCGAATTCCCCGGTGGTCGTGGCCGTGAGCTCCTTGCCGGCCACGGTCCCGCCGCCGGCCGTGGGCAGGGTCACGGCGCGCACGTCGGCCGACACGCCCGGCAGGGACAGGCTCGGCGCGCTCACGAGCTCCACGGACTGCCCTCCCGCCGACCAGACCGAGACCGGCCGGCCGCTCAATTGCCCGGCCACGGCCGACAGCACGTCGCCCCAGGTCCAGCCGGCCTTGACCGTGACGGAAAGCGTCTGCGTCGCGTCGCCGACGCTCGCCGTGAACGTGTACTTGCCCGGGGCCAGGAGCGTGGCCGCGTCCGGGTCCAGGGCCTTGGACACGTAGGACGTTTGCGGCGTCCCTGTGCCCGTGGCCACGGAGAACCGGTGCAGGCCCACGGCCAGGTCCGTGGCCGCGCCCGGGTCGTAGAGCCCGGAATGGACGTAGGCCGGCTGGGCCAGGCGGTCCACGGACGCCTCGTACACGGCCGGCGAGGCCGGCGAGGCCACGTTGGGAGCGGCGGTCAGGCCGAGCTGCTCGACGAGGTCGCCCTTGGCGTCGGCGATGACCACGTCCTGGGCGCTGCGCAGCCGGTTGACGGAAAGAGCCAGCAGGGTGCCCGTGGCGGCCAGGGACGGGTCCAGGCTGAAGGGCGTCTGCTGGCGGGTGATGGCGGCCCGCAGGCTCAGCTCCCGCGAGCCGTTGACCGCGTCGGCCACCTTGGAAAGCACCGTGCGCCAGGTGTCGTTGGCGTCGACATGCACGGCGAAATCCTCGGCGACCCCGCCCTGGCGCACCGTGAAGCGGTAGTCGCCGGCGTCCACGCCCGAGGCGGCGATGCCGCTTTTGCCCTTGGTGAAGAACTTGCTCGGATTGACCGCCTGCCCGGCGTCCACCGTGGCGATGTCGAGCCGGCCGGTCAGGCCGGGAGCGGTGGTGACGAGCCGGGCCCTAAAAAGCGTTGAGGCGTCTGTGGGCCAGGAGAACCGGGCCAGGGCCTTCTCGAACCGGGCCAGACGCGCGTCGAGCCCGCCGGTCAGGACGTCGAGGCCGGTCCCGTCGCCGGCCGTCGCGGCGTCGTCGTCCGTGGCGAAACGGCGCGGGCGCGCCGTGGCCGCAGCCTCGGCGACGGGTTCACCCTTGGCCAGCCGCAGGCTGGTGAAGTAGATGTCGCTTACGCCCACGGCCGTCGTCCCCGTATTCCACGGCGACAAGGCAAAGCCCGCTCGCCGGCGCGGTCGCCGGGGCAAGCCCTCTTCTCCCCGACGTCAATACGGATCGGATGTCCTCGGACGAAACTTTACCCGCGCCCACGGCCACCAGCGCCCCGGTCAGGTTGCGCACCATCTGCTTGAGGAATCCCTCGGCCCGGAATTCCCAGACCATCTCCCCGGCCGTGTCCGGGGGCAGGCGCGTGACGGCGCGCACCAGGCGTTCGGTGCCAGACACATGGGAGCCGGCGTTCTGGAAGGCGGCGAAGTCGTGATAGCCCGTAAACAGGGCGGCGCAGGCGTCCATGGCCGCCGTGTCGAGGCGCGCGGCCACGCGCCCCACGTTCCAGACGTAGGGCCGCCGCCAGGGCAGGATGAAGGCGGGCTCGGTCCAGAGCGTGTAGCGGTAGACCTTGCCCGTGGCCGAGAATCTGGCGTGGAAGTCGTCCGGGACCGCCGCGGCGGCCGTCACGGTCATGTCGCGCGGAAGGACGGCGTTGAGCGCCCGCTGCCAGGGCAGCCCGGCCCGGTCCTCGGGCACGTCGCAGTGGGCCACCTGGGCCAGGGCGTGGACGCCGGAATCGGTGCGCCCGGCCCCGTGGACCCGCACGGAAGCGCCGGAGAGCTTCCCCAGGGCCTCCTCCAGGCAACCCTGGACCGTGCGGCCGCCTCCCGGGGCTTGCAGCTGCCAGCCGGCGAAGTGCGTGCCGTCGTAGGCGATGGTCAGGCGAAGGCGCGGCATCCGCGCCTTCTATCCGCCCGGCCGCCCCGGCGCAACCGGCCCGGCTACATGCCGTCCGGGCCCATGGGACCGTCCATGGCCGGCAGTTGCAGCTTGGTGAGCATTTCCGTGAGCCCGGCCGCCTTCTTGGCTTCCATGTTGTTGAGGATGTCGCCGGCCTGGCGTCCGCGCATGCCCGCCAGAATTTTGACTGCGATGCCGTTGTCCAGGGTCTCCAGGACCTTGGCCGCCTGCTTGGCGTTCATGTTGGAGTAGACGTCGATCAGGTGCTTGAGCTTCTGGTCCTTCACGCCCTTGGCCTCCTCCAGCATGCCCTTGATGCTGGACTCCATCTCCTTGAGCTTGGCCACACGGGTGTTGAGGTCTGATTCCAAGGATTTGAGCGCCTGCTCGCGCTGGTCGAGCTCATCCTGGCGCTTGAGCAGGGCCTGGGCATCGGGCGTGGCCGCAGCCGGGGCGGCCTTGGCCGGGGCGGGCGTCTGGGCCGGGGCGGCCTGCTGGGCCATGGCCGGGACCGCGCCGGAAAAGACCACGGGCAGGGTCACGGCGGACGCGCCCGGGGACGCGGGGGCGGCCGGAGCCACCTGGGCCACGGGGCGCGCCGGCGGGTCGGGCAAAAGCATGTCCAGGCCCATGAAGGCCAGGATGCCGAGCTTCACGGCGGCGATCATGACGAACACGCCCAGCACCTTGGTGGCGCGGGGCGCGATGCGCCCGCCAAGGCGGTCGAGCATCGCCAGCGTTTTCGAAAACAGGCTAGACCACGGGCGGCTGATAGCGGACCGAAGCCATTTCATCGTTTTCGTTTTGTTCCGCGATGTTCTGTTCGATGGCATGGCGGGCCGCCTTCTTGGTTTTGAGTTTGTCGAGGAGCTTTCTGTCCTTGGACCGGGCCACGGCCGCCTCGCGGCAGCGCTCGCGGGCTTCCTCCAGCTCCTTGAGCCGGACCCGCGCCTGGGCGATGTCCTGGACGAGGCGTTCCCGGTAGGCCCGCCACAGCCAGAAATCGCCCGGCGTGGGGTCCTTTTTCTGGGCCATGGAGGCTTCGCGGGCGGCCAGTTCATTGACGAGCCGCGCCACCTCGCGTTCCTGGTTCCGGCAGGCGGCGATGGCCTTGCCGAGCTCCATCCTGGCCCGCTCTTCGAGCTGGGTCCGGATGTCCAGGATGCGTTCAAGATTGAAACGAAACGGCTTGGTCATGCCCGCGGCCTCTCCCCCGTGCGCCGGTTTTCCGTCGGTCGGGGAACGAACAGCAAATCCCGGGCCAGCCCGGCTACACCAGACAGCCGGCCAGCAGGGCGGCCAGCTCGCAACCGACGATGGCCGCGCCCAGGAAATCGCCGTTGACGCCGCCGTTGCGCCGGGCCAGGCGGGCGAGTTTCCATACGACGATCCCGCCGATGGCGAAGCCGGCAAGCGTCACCGCCGGCCCGGCCCAACAAAGGCCGAGCGCCAGGGCCACGCCGCAGGCGATGGCCGTGTTGGCCGCCGTGGCCCCGGGCAGGCACAAGGACCCGAGCCCGGGCCGGGCCAGATCGCGGCAGACGCGCATGAGCACCACCGCCCCGGCCCGGCCGAGCACCGGCGCGAAAGCCAGCGTCCAGACCCGGTCGGCGGCGAGCAGCTCCGCCCCCAGGCAAAACGCCCCGCCCATGGCCGCCACCAGCGCCATGCCGCCGAACGCGCCGATGCGGCTGTCCTTCATGATGGCGAAAAAGCGGTCGCCGGTGGTGAAGCTGCCCCAGGCGTCGGCCACGTCGGCGAAACCGTCGCAGTGCAGGCCACGCGTGAGCCAGACGTTGGCCAAGCCGTAATAAAACCCCCCGGCCAACGGATGGCTGGCGAAAAGCCCCAGGGCCAGGGGCGCGGCGAGCAAGAGCCCAAGCGTCGCCCCGACCACGGGAAAAAGCGGCACGCAAGCCGCCATGTCCGGATCGCGAACCGCCGGCCCAAGGCGCGTCAGAAAGCCGAGCGAGGCAAGATAATTACGAAAAATCAATCTCCGTCTCCCCTTGCGGCCAGGCCAGCGTCACGGCGTCACGCACGCCAAGCCCGAGCCGCGCCGCCGCCGATCCGCTGTCCACCGCCAGTTCCAGATAGCCCTGGCTCCCGGCCAGAAGCCCCACCTCGCCCGACCGAATGCCGGCGTAGGTCCGCGCCGGCGAAAGCCGCACGGCAACGGGCGCGGCCAGGGCCACGCCCCGGGGCACGCGCCCGAATCGCCCGATGTCCAGATTGAGGATGCAGTTGCCGAACCGGTCCACGGACAACACCCGCGCCGCCACAGTCCCCTCGCCCCGCACCGGTTCGAGGCCCCCCAACAGCACCGGCTCCGCGTCGCCCAGGACCGTGGCCACGTCGCGCGGCTCCTCGCCCATGGCCAGCCTCGCGGCCAAAGGCGCGAACACGTCGCGGCCGTGGAACGTGGCGCTCGCCGGCACCAAGCGCGGCGTGGCGTCAAGGATGCGACAGCCCTCCGAGCGGCCGAACGTCAGCGTCAAAAGGCCGTTGTCCGGAGCCAGCACCAGCCGCGAGGCCGTCTCGACCAGAAGCACGCGTCGGTCCGTGCCCACGCCCGGATCCACCACGGCGCACGCCACCGAACCCGGCGGCAGCCAGGGCAACGTCGCGGCCAGGAAGAACCCGGCCTGCCAGACGTCCCCGGGCCGCACCTCGTGGCTGACGTCGAGCAGCGGCACGCCCGGCGCGGCGGCCATGAGCACGGCTCGCATCTGGGCCACGTACGGGTCCGCTTGGCCAAAGTCCGTGAGGAGCGCGATGAGGGGCGCGGTGGGCGTGGATGGAGGGGTGGAGAGGGGTGGGAACGGAGGTATGGGCATGGAGAAGATGCCTCCGGCGGCCGGGGGGGATGATCCCCCCCGGGCCCCCCCGACGGGACGGGCGGAGAGGCGGGAGGGAACGACAAGCGGCGCTTCGCCGCATTTCAAGAAAGATTGCCTTCAAGAGGCTTTCAAAAGTAAAATTCCTTCAAACTTCGCCCCGAAGGGGCGACGGCCCTGCGGGGGCGGAATTTGCCCTGCCGAGCCTGCCGCGAAGCGGCGGCAGCG
>NZ_JARKOZ010000108.1 GCF_029978005.1 Solidesulfovibrio sp.
CGCTGCCCGCAACCCCGCCCCCCCCCGCCCGCCCAATTCCCCCGACCACGGGCGCCAGCGGCGAAGCGCCGCATTTTAAGAGTAGGTCAGTAAAATTCCTTTAAATCTCGCCCCGCAGGGGCGACGGCCTGGGGGCGGAATTTCGCCTGTCGAGCCTGCCGCGTCAGCGGCGGCACCGGCAGGCCAAATTCCGCCCCCATCTTCGGTCCGCCAACGGCAACCGCACCGGTGACCGCAGCCAACCCCGCCCGCCTACGCCGCCGAGGGGGTCCGGGGGGCATCATGCCCCCCGGTGGGGTTCGGGGCAAAGCCCCGATTCGTCCATCCCGGGCCGCGCCCCGCCCTTAGCGCGGGATATGGGCCAGGCCGACCCAGAGGAAAGAGTAGATGGACATGGCGCACATGGCCAGGGCCAGGGGCAGGGTGACGGGCAGGGTGCGGTTGGCGGCCGGGGCGAAGCGGGCGAGCATCATGCCGGCCATGGCGCCGATGGGGAAGAGGTAGCGGCCTTGGGCCTGGAAGTCGGAGGTCCAGGAGTGCCAGGTGGACTGGAAAACGGTGAGGGCGGCGAAGACGAGGAAGACGAGCACGCCTGTCGTGCCGCCGCGGCCGCCGTGCATGACGAGGGCCAGGGCCAGGGCTCCCATGAGGGTCCACAGCAGGTAGCCCATGTAGCGGTAGTAGATGTAGGGCGCGTAGATCTTCATGTAGTCGTAGACGCCGAACGAGGTGCGAAACGACCAGATGTGCCAGGTCCAAACGGTGAAGAGCTGCGGATAGGAAAGGCCCTGGTCGCGCATGCGCAGGCCCCAGAACTGGGTGCCGGCTTCCTGGGCCGAGGGTTTGTAGTCTTCGCGGGCGTATTTTTCGGCGTTTTGGGTGGGCACTTCCGGCCGGACGGTGCGGTTGAGGAAGACGTTGTGCCCCCAGCGCGCGCCGAAGAGGACGGCGGCCAGCAGGAAGACCACGGCGGCGTTCTTGGAGGCCGCGCCCATGTTGCGGGCATGCAGGCCGCAAACGCCGAAGAAGGCCAGGGTGAAGGCGGCGAAGACGTAGAAGTTCTGCTTGGAGATGCACACGAGGCCGAGCAGCAGACCCATGCAGAGAAGGCGTCGGGTATCCTGGTTTTTTGGAGAGAGCGGCAGCGGCGTGACGGGCGGATCGAGCCGGGCCGTCAGATAGACCATGCAGAAGGTGAGGAAGGTGGGAAAGGCGTCGCCGTTGAAATAGCTGAAGACGTACCAGAGCTGCGGCGTGATGAAAAGCGGCACGAAGGCGATCTTGCGGTCGTCCGGCAGGCGCAGGAAAAGCACCATGAGAACGGCGAAGAGGAAAATGTCGAAAAAGCGCAGGGCGAGATAGTCCTGTCCGGCCAGGGGCAGGATGAGGCTGGCGAACTTGCCGGCGAAAAAATAGACGATGTCGAGCTGTTGCAGGTAGCTGATGCCGTAGTTGCTGAAGGTGTGGGTCAGCCGGGGGTCGTCCATGGCCGGGAAGTCCCAGTACTTGATGAAGTACCGGGCGGCGTTGATGTGGTCCATCTCGTCGGGATGGACGTTGAGACGGCTGCCCGTGGCCATGGCGACCATCATCGCCAGGATGCCGACGGCGAGAAGGCCGAAGGCCAGGTTCTTCAGCAGGCTCCTGGACATGGTTCAGGCGACTTCCTTGCAGACGGCGTCGAGGATGGCCTTGGCTCCACGGCCCAGGAGGGCGTCGGCCAGGGCGCGCCCGAGGTCGGTCGCGTCGGCGCGGCGTCCGGTTACGGCGTCGCGGTAGGTTTCGCCCGAATCGGGGTGGGCGACCAGGCCCGACAGGGTGAGGCCGTCGCCGTCGATGACGGCGTGGGCGGCGATGGGCACCTGGCAGCCGCCTTCCAGCCGGGCCAGGAAGGCGCGTTCGGCGGCCACGGCGTCGCGGCTTTCAGGGTGGTCGAAAAAGGCCAGCATGGCGGCGGTTTCGGGGTCGTCCAGGCGGTATTCGATGCCGAGCGCCCCCTGGGCGGCGGCGGGCAGGAAGCGGGGCGGGGCGAGGCGCACGGCCTTGGGCGCGGCGAGCCCCAGGCGGTTGAGGCCGGCGGCCGCCACGACGATGGCGTCGAAGAGCCCGTCGAGGAGCTTGCCCACCCGGGTGTCCAGGTTGCCGCGCAGGTCGGTGATGGCGAGGTCGGGCCGGATGGCCGCCAGTTGGGCCTTGCGGCGCAGGCTGGAGGTGCCGACGCTCGCGCCGGCGGGCAGGGCTTCCAGGGAGTCGTAACGCACGGACAGGAGCATGTCGCAGGGGTCTTCGCGCTCGGGCACGATGCCGACCACCAATCCTTCCGGCTGTTCGGCGGGCACGTCCTTCATGGAGTGCACGGCCAGGTCGGCCCGGCCGTCGAGGAGGGCTTCCTCGATTTCCTTCACGAACAGGCCCTTGCCCCCGACCTTGGCCAGGGGCACGTCGAGGATCTTGTCGCCCTTGGTCTTGATGGGGAGCAGGTCCACGACGAGGCCGGGATGGGCTTCGCGCAGCCTGGCGGACACGTGGTTGGCCTGCCACAGGGCCAGCTTGCTGCCTCGGGTGGCGATGACGAGCTTTTCGCGCATGCGGTTTCCGAACGCCGGAGAGCGTGGGTTGCACACGGCTGCGGGTCGCCGGCCGACGCGTCTGGCGCGGTCGGCGATCCGGGCCGGTGGTGATTGCTTCGGAGGGCCGCCTCAGTGGCAGGTGGCGCAGCTGCCGCCGGAGCAGCCGGCGCAGCCGCCGCCCGAGGAGGGCGCGGCCGTGCGGGCTCCGGTCTGTCCGCCGCCGGTGCGGGTTCGACAGGCGGACATCAGTTTCTTGGTGTCGCCCGAGGCGCATTTGGGGCAGGGCGGGCAGGTCGTGGCCGAGCTGGACACGATCTCCTCGAACTGCGCGCCGCATTTCTGGCAGGTGTACTCGTAAATGGGCATGGATGCAGACTCCTTGAAGAAAGGGAAGATGGCCGACGACGGACGGCTTACCGGCCTTCGAGGTAGGGTTCGAGCTCCATGACCGCCTCGAAGAGGTAGTGGTCGGTCAGCTTGCACAGCAGGTGGCCGATGGCGATGTGCACTTCCTGGACCAGGGCCGTGCGCTCGTGGGGCACGAGCAGGGCCAGGTCGCAGCAGGTGACGATCGCCCCGTTTTTTCCGGCCAGTCCCATGGTCACGCAGCCCTTCTCCCGGGCGGCCCGCAGGGCGGCCAGGACGTTGGGGCTGTTGCCCGAGGTGGAGATGCCCACCACCACGTCGCCGGGCCGGCCCAAGGCCTGGACCTGTTTGGCGAAGACCTGGTCGAAGCCGTAGTCGTTGCCGATAGCGGTAAGTATCGACGTGTCGGTGGTCAAGGCCACGGCGGGCAGGGGCGGGCGTTCGAGCTCGAAGCGGTTGACGAACTCGGCGGCCAGGTGCTGGGCGTCGGCGGCCGAGCCGCCGTTGCCGCAGAAAAGGATCTTGCCCCCCCGGGCCAGGGACACGGCCATGGTCCGGGCCGCGCTGTCCACGAGCGCCGCGTTCTCGCTGAAAAAGCGGGCGCGAAGACTGATCGCTTCCTCGTTGTAGGCGGCGATGAGCCGCATGGCGGTGTCGGACATGGCCTCCCCTTGGCGGCGACGCCGGTCGGGCGTCGCGTCGGGACCTTCTTAGCCAATGGGCGCGGTTCTGACAACGCGTAAGGCCGGCTAGGCATCCGCGTCGAAAAAGGCTAGGGTCGCCAAGGCCGCTTCAGGCCGGACTCGCGCATGGAACCATCGCTTTTGGCACGGATCTCCGACGAGGGCTGCGTCAGCCTCATCGGCATGGCCGGGGCGGGCAAGTCCACCCTGGCCTCGCTGCTCGCCCGTCGCCTGGGCTGGGCCTGGCTGGACACGGACCGCCTCATCGAGGCCACGGCCGGGGCCAGCCTGTCGGCCCTGCTGGCCCGTCTGGGGCTCGAAGGCTTTTTGCGCCTGGAGGAGGACGTGGTGGCCGGCCTTTGCGTCAAACGCTGCGTGGTGGCCACCGGCGGCTCGGTCATCTACGGCCCGAGGGCCGTGTCCCGGCTCAAGGCCTGCGGGCCGCTGGTCTTTTTGTCCATCGACCTGGAGACGTTCCTGCGCCGGGTGGGCGACCCGGGCCAGCGCGCCTTCGTCGTGCCGTCGGGGCTGACCCTGCCGGACGTCTTCGCCGAGCGGCAGCCGCTCTACGCCGCCGCCGCCGATCTGACCGTAACGAGTTGCGGCGTCTCGCCCGAGGCCTGCGCCGATCAAATCCTGGAAGGTATCGCTTCGTGACCGCACCGTTTCCCGCCTCGCGCCGCCGGGTCGTCCTGGCCAAGCTGGCCAAGCTCTACGCCGACATGGACGCCGCCTACGCGGCCGCCGCGTCCGCGGCCGGGCTTTCCTGCGCCGGCTGCGCCGAAAACTGCTGCCTGAGCTTTTTCCAGCACCACACCCACGCCGAATGGCTCTACCTGCACGAGGGCCTGGCCGCCCTGCCGGAGGCACGCCGCGAGGCCTACGTGCAGCGGGCCAAGGACTACGTCGCCGCCTGTCGCGAGGCGCTCTCGCGCGGGGAGACGCCCCGGGTCATGTGTCCCGTAAACGACGACGGCCTGTGCGGGCTCTACGGCCACAGGCTCATGATCTGCCGGTTGCACGGCGTGCCCAACGTGCTCATCGGCCCCATGGGCGTGCGCGAATTTCCGGGCTGCGGCCCGTGTCAGCGCCTGGCCGCCGACGGGACGGGCCTCAAGGCCATGGACCGCACGCCGCTGCTCAAGCGCCTGGCGGCCCTGGAGATGGAGCTGTGGGGCAGCCGGCCCGGCCGGCCGGAGAAGGTGGACATGACGCTGGCCGAGATGCTCCTGGCCGGCCCGCCCGGGAAATAGCCCGGTGTGGCGTTCCTTGGAGGATGCGCCGGTATTTTGATGCAGTGCGTTGAATGGGCTGGTTCATGCCCGGGGATGCGTTTCGAGGACATGCCACGAGGAGTTTCGGGGGAGGGGAAGATGCGCCTGACGCGACGCCTTTGTTTCCGGTTGCCGCCGGCCGCCCTCGCGGCCTGCCTGCTGGCCTTGCTGGCCGGCTGCGCCACGCTGTCCGTGTCCCACCTGGAGTCGCGGCCCATCGTCGGCGCGCAGCCCAGGACCATCGCCATGAAGTTCTGGCGGTTCGAATTCACCGGGGCGCTGTCCGGCGACGCCTACGTGATCCGCGGCCGGGCCACGCCCGTGGCCGGCGACCTGCCCCCTTGGGTGGACCGGGCCGAGGAGATCACCTTCGCCGCCTATCTGCGCGATCCGGCCGGCAAGGTCCTGGCCAAGGCCGAGAAGTCCTTTCCGGCCATGGCCCTTTCCCCGGACGCGGTGGTGCCCTTCGAGTTCGTGCTGTCCCCGGCCGGGACCGCCGCCGGCGACTACGCCATCTCCTTCGGCTACCGGACCCTGTTCGGCTCGGCCAAGGCGCGAAGCGCCCTGGGCGGCACGTCCGGGCCGCCGCCGGCGGGATCGGTCTTTTTCGCCGGCGAGGGCGCGCTGCTCAAGCAGTGAGCGTCGACGTGCCCCTGCTTCTTGCCAGCCAGGCCGGCGCGGCGTAGGGTGCGGCCTCCTCCCGGGCCGGCCGGGACGGCCAACCCTCTTGCCGCGCCGACAGTCATGAAACGCCGTATCCTCCGCCTTCTCGGCATCGTCCTCCTCGTCGCGGTCCAGGTCGTGGCCGTGTGCTTCGTCGTGGACTTCTTCTTTCGCCGCTACGAAAAGGAGCACGTCTTTTCCTACGCCAGGAAGGAGGCCGATTCCTATTCCCTGGAGGCCATGCTTCTCAACGACCACGGCGACGTGGTGACCAAGAAGAAGGCCCCGGGGGAGTTCCGCATCCTGGCCATCGGCGACTCCTTCACCTTTTCCGTGACCCAGCCGCAGTACGGCCTGTGCGCCGCCATGGAAAAGGAGCTCAACGCCATGGGGCTCGACCGCCGCGTGCGCGTGGTCAACCTGGGCTTTCCCTCCATCTCCTTTCCCGAATATCTCGAACGCTTCTACTTCTGGAGCCAGGCCCTGGAGTACGACGCGGTGGTGTTCAACGTCTATCTCGGCAACGATTTCAACGACGTGCGCAAAACGCCCTACGACCCGGCCGCGTTCGGGCGAAAGCTCGCCGACCTGTGCCGCCTGGGCATGGCCTACGGGGCCTACACCCTGGTGCCCCACCAGTACCCGTTCCGGTTCATGGATTTCGTCAAGGCCCAGGTGCTCTTCAAGCTCCAAAGCGACAAGGCGCTGCGACGCCTGCTCTTTCTGCCCGACCTCGACGCCCTGGGCGTCCTGCCCGACGGGGCCGACCCCCGCTACCGGTCGCTTCTGCCCCTGACCCCGGACCAAATGGCCTCGGAGCGTCGCTCCACCATGAAGCCCTTTTTCGCGGACACCATGTTCGCCTACGAAAACGACATCCCCTGGTACGAGCTCTTGCTGGCCACGGCGGCCAGGCTTCACGCCTCGGGCAAGCCGGTGCTGGTCATGCTCTCCCCGCCCGAGGGGGCCGTGTCGCCGCAGGTGGGCGAGCCCGCCGCAAGGGCGCTCGGCAAGGACCTCAAGGACGCCGATCTGGGCCTGCCCGGCCGCGTCACCCGGGAACTGGCCAGGCTTGTCGGCCTGCCCCAGGACGACATCCTGGACCTGACGCCGTGCCTGGCCGGGACCACGCCGGACGGCCACGGAACCTACTCCGGCCGCGACACGCACTGGAGCCCCGAGGGCAACGCCTGGGCGGGAAGCCTGGCGGCCCGGACCGTCGCCGCGCGCTGGTTCGGCCGCGCCGGAGCCGACGCCGCCTGCCCCCTGGCCGCGCCGGCCTATGAGCCCCTTCCCCCGGGCCAGACCGTCCCCGTGCCCGAGGCGGCGGCCCTGGCCGCGTCCATCGTGTCCGGCTGCCCGGCGAAGTAAGGCCCCGCACATCAGGGCAGGCTGAACGGACCGGCGCGCCCATCGTGTGGTTGCCCGGCGATGGAAGACCGGCGGATTTCCCGGCTGCCCGGGGAAGTCGGGTCGACCGATTTTCCGGCGTCCCGACAGGGGCGCCGCCGGCCGGGCGTCCCCTTTCTCCGACACGCGGACGTCGCGGTCACCTACCAAATTGTTCCGGAACGTACGAAAACGTGGGCCCAGCGTCGGCAGCCTGGCGACTGCGAAGCGTTTTCCGGCCGCGCCTGGCTTGCTCCGGGCCTTGCCGGAGTTTGGCACGAGGTTTGAATAAAGTCTGGCAACCCCAGTGACCAGGGCATGCGGCCGGATGGGGCGTCCTCCTCCTGGCCGGCGGCATCCCGCGCTTCTTGACTGATCGGCTTTTGGTTTCCGTGTTTGGCAGCAAAAACGACGTTGCATCGGGCGGCGTCGTTTTTGTTTTTTCGTTATGGCCTCGATAATGGAAGGTGTGTCGATACACCAAGGAGAGAGTTGTCCAAAACTTTCCTCGAACACCTTTTTTACATGATTGGTGTTCATTCCGATTTGTAGAAATGTCGTTACGTTAAAACATTTTTGTTTTCGCACGCATCCGAATATTTTCGTGCTTTTGCGTAACTTCTTCGTATGCCATGGTATTTCTGCTCTGGTACGGGCCGTGCTTTGCCTGCGGCAGCTTCTTGCAGGGGGGCGACGTTCGGAAGGGGCGAAAATTGCGCGCGCTCCTTCCGGCGCCGCCGGTAGAAAATCTGTATACAAAAGGTTTCGGAGGTCCATAGGGATGCGTAAGATCGCCATTTACGGCAAGGGCGGCATCGGCAAGTCCACCACCACCCAGAACACCGTGGCCGGCCTGGCCGAGATGGGCAACCGGGTCATGGTCGTGGGCTGCGACCCGAAAGCCGACTCCACGCGACTGCTTCTCGGCGGTCTGCAACAGAAGACCGTCCTCGACACCCTGCGCGAGGAAGGCGAAGACGTCGATCTCGACGACATCCTCAAGGTCGGCTTCAAGGACACCCGCTGCACCGAGTCCGGCGGCCCCGAGCCCGGCGTGGGCTGCGCCGGCCGCGGCATCATCACCTCCATCAACCTCCTCGAACAGCTCGGGGCCTATCAGGAAGACAAGAAGCTCGACTACGTCTTCTACGACGTTCTCGGCGACGTCGTGTGCGGCGGCTTCGCCATGCCCATCCGTGACGGCAAGGCCGAGGAGATCTACATCGTCTGCTCCGGCGAGATGATGGCCATGTACGCCGCCAACAACATCTGCAAGGGCATCGTCAAATACGCCGACGCCGGCACCGTGCGCCTGGGCGGGCTCATCTGCAACAGCCGCAAGGTGGACAACGAACGCGAGATGATCGAGGAGCTGGCCAAGCGCCTGGGCACCCAGATGATCCACTTCATGCCCCGCGAAAACCAGGTCCAGCGCGCCGAGATCCACCGCAAGACCGTCATCGACTACTCCCCCGAACACGCCCAGGCCGACGAGTACCGGGCCCTGGCGAAAAAGATCCACGAAAACGAAATGTTCGTGGTGCCCAAGCCCCTGTCCATCAACGAACTGGAAAAGCTGCTCATCGATTTCGGCATCGCCAACTAGCCGTTGCGCCCTGGCGCATCGGACGTCCCGCGCCGGAGGGCCTCCGGCTCCTGGACCGGCACGGCCGGCCCCGGTCCAGGGAAGCGGTCGGGCCGCCGCCCGTGGCCGCCCCGGCGGACATGCCTGCCTGGCGGCCGCCGGCCGGGGCGTTTGCGGTCAACTGAAGGTGCGTCGGCCCCTTTACGGGGAGAGGAGGATGGGGTAGCGCCGAAGCGGCGGCAACCCATGACCATCCGCATCGCGCTGCG
Organism: Solidesulfovibrio sp.; assembly: GCF_029978005.1. Lineage (GTDB taxonomy): Bacteria > Desulfobacterota > Desulfovibrionia > Desulfovibrionales > Desulfovibrionaceae > Solidesulfovibrio. The sequence goes on from NZ_JARKOZ010000108.1 coordinate 8,800, forward strand.
AAACCTCCTGCACGACCGTGTGCGCCTGGCCGTGACGCTCACCGGCGTGGTCTTCGCCGTGGTCCTCATCGCCGTCCAGGGCGGCCTGTTCGTCGGCTTCACCCAGGCCACCACCTGCGTGATCGACAATACCGAGGCCGAAATCTGGGTGGCCTCGCGCGGCGTGCGCAATTTCGACGTCACCCACCCCCTGCCGCCGCGCAAGTTCCACCAGATCCTGGGCGTTCCCGGCGTGGGCCGGGCCGAGCGGGTCATCGTGCGTTTCGCCAACTGGAAAAAACCCGCCGGCGGCCGCGAATCCGTGGAAGTCGTCGGCTTCGACCCGGGCTCGGGCCTGGCCAGGCCCTGGAACGTGCCGGCCGGGGCCATGGCGGCCCTGAAGCTCCCGGACACCGTGGCCGTGGACGCGCTCTACCTCGAAAAGCTCGGCATCGCGGGCGGCAAGGGCGTCGGCGAGGCCGTGGAGATCGGCGACCGCCGGGCCAGGGTCGTGGCGCTCACCTCGGGCATCCGCTCGTTCACCACCTCGCCCTACGTCTTCGCCTCCTACGAAAACGCCCTGCGCTACACCGGCATGGAAGACGGCCAGTGCACCTACGTCCTGGTCCGCCCGGCCCCGGGCGTGGCGGTCGAGGCCCTTCGCGACGCCATCCGGCGGAACGTGCGCGACGTGGACGTGTTTACCCGCGAGGAGTTCGCCGGCAAGACCCGCCACTACTGGATGTTCACCACCGGGGCCGGCATGGCGCTGCTCATCGCCGCGTCTCTCGGCCTCGTGGTCGGCGGCGTGGTGGTGGCGCAGACGCTGTACGCCACCACCATGGACCATCTGGCCGAGTTCGGCACCCTGCGGGCCATGGGCGCGCCGGGCGGCTACATCCATCGCATCATCGTCATCCAGGCCGTGGCCGCCGCCCTGGTCGGCTACGGCTGCGGCATCGTGGTCAGCTTCTTCCTGGTGGATCTGGCCGCCCGGGGCGGGGCCTCCATCGTGCTGCCGCCGGTGCTGGCCGTGGGACTTTTCTTTCTCACCGTGGTCATGTGCGTGACCGCCGGGCTGGTCTCCATCCGCAAGGTAACGACCATCGACCCGGCCATGGTCTTCCGGGGGGCGTGAACATGACCGCCGGGGAGACGCTGCTCGAGGCCAAGGGCGTGGCCAAGACCTTCACCCTGGGCAAGGTGGAGGTGCCGGCTCTGCGCGGCGTGGACGTGTCCGTGCGCGGCGGCGAGGTCTGCCTGCTCATGGGGCCGTCGGGCTCGGGCAAGACCACGCTCCTTTCCATCCTGGGCTGCATCCTGTCGCCGAGCGCCGGCAGCGTCTCGGTCATGGGCCGCGACACGGCCGGCCTGCCCGAACGGGAGCTGGCCAAGGTGCGCCTGGCCCACATCGGTTTCATCTTCCAGAGCTACAACCTCTTCCCGACCCTGCGCGCCGTGGAGAACGTCCAGGTGGCCCTGGACTTGCGCGGCGTCTCCGGGACCGACGCCCGGGACCGGGCCCTGGCCGCCCTGGCCTCCGTGGGCCTGGCCGACAAGGCCGACGTCCTGCCCAGGGATCTAAGCGGCGGCCAGAAGCAGCGTGTGGCCATCGCCCGGGCCCTGGTGGCCGAGCCCGCCGTCATCCTGGCCGACGAGCCCACGGCGGCCCTGGACTCCGAGACCGGCCGGGCCGTCATCGCGCTTGTGCGCGAACTCGCCGTCACCCGGGGCAGTTCCGTGGTCATCGTCACCCACGACCCGCGCATCGCCGACTTCGCCGACCGCGTCGTGCGCATCGAGGACGGCCGCATCGTCGCCAACGGAGAAAAAACGCCATGATCCAGCGCCTCGTCCTGCTGCTCCTCGCCGCCGCCATGGTTCTTGGCGGGGCCTGGTGGATGTCCCGCGGCGGCCCGGGCAAAAGCCGCCCGGCTCCACCGCCCCAGGTTGCGGCCTCCTCCCCCGCCCCCGCGTCCGCGCCAGCCGCGCCCCAGGCCGTGCCCTGGGTGGCCGCGCCGGGCCGGGTGGAGCCTCTTTCCGAGGAGATGCGCCTGGGCTTCGACATGGCCGGCAAGATCCGCGAAGTGCTGGTGGAGGAAGGCGATCGGGTGCGCCAGGGGCAAGTGTTGGCCGGTCTGGCCGCCGACGAGCTGCCCGCCCGGGTGGAGGCCGCCGAGGAGACCCTGGCCGCAAGCGAAGCCGCCTTCGCCAAGACCGTGGCCGGAGCCCGCGACATGGAACGCAGGGAGGCCCGGGCCGCCGTGGACGAAGCCAGGGCCGTGCTGGAGGTGGCGCGCAAGGAAAACGAACGCCGCCGCCGGCTCCTCTCGCGCGAGGTGCTGTCCAAGGAGGAGGCCGACCGGGCCGAGCGGGAGGCCCGGGTGGCCACCGAACGCCTGGACGCCGCGCGCCAGCGCTTCCGCCTGGTGGACGACCCCACCCGCGAGGAAGACGTCAAGCGGGCCATGGCCGAAGTGGGCGAGGCCCGGGCCAGGCTCGAGGAAGCCCGCGCCCTGGCCGAAAAAGGCGTCATCCGCTCGCCCATCGACGGCGTGGTGCTGCGCAAGCACCGCCGGGCCGGGGAAATGGTCTCCGTGTCCTTCGACACGCCCGTGGTCACCGTGGGCGACGTCAGCCGCCTGCGGGTGCGCGCCGACGTGGACGAACGCGACATCGCCAGGATCGCCGTGGGCCAGAAAGCCATCCTCATGGCCGAAGCCTACGGCGACCGGCGCTTCCTCGGCCACGTCTCCCGGGTGGCCGGCATCCTCGGCAAGAAAAACGTCCGCACCGACGACCCGGCCGAGAAAAACGACACCCGCATCCTGGAGACCCTCGTGGACGTGGACGAGCCGGCCGACCTGCCCGTGGGTCTGCGCGTGGACGTTTTCTTCATCACCGCGCCGGGCGGGGACGAACGTCTCCCGGCATACCGCCCCGGTTGTGAGGGAGCGGGGCGGAGCCCCGAACCCCACCCGGGGGCCTGCTGGCCCCCGGCCCCCCGCGGCGGGGGGGGCGGGCGGGGGGGGCGGCGG
>NZ_JARKOZ010000152.1 GCF_029978005.1 Solidesulfovibrio sp.
AAATGGGCCGGGCGACGCAGGCCGCAAAGCCGGCCAGCACCGCCCGGCCCATTTCCGAGACCACGGGCGCCAGCGGCGAAGCGCCGCATTTTAAGAAAAGATTTCTTCAGTGCCTTTAAGAGGCTTTCAAAGCAAAAATTCTAAGAACTCGCCCCGCAGGGGCGACGGCCTGGGGGCGGAATTTTTCCTGCCGAGCCTGCCGCGAAGCGGCGGCAGCGGCAGGGAAAATTCCGCCCCCATCTTCGGTCTGCCAACGGCAACCGCACCGGTGACCGCAGCCAACCCCGCCCACCTACGCCGATCGGGGGGCCTGGGGGGAGTGACTCCCCCCAGTGGGGTTCGGGGCAAAGCCCCGATTCGTCTCCCTCCCCACGCCGCTCAGCTGCCGCCGCTCGGGAAGACGTCCTGGGTACGTTGGAACAGGTCGTTGACGGACAGGCCGAGCTGGGTAACGACGGCCACGGCCACGCCGGCGATGAGGCTGGCCATGATGGCGTATTCGGCGGCGGTGGCTCCGGTTTCATCGACGAGGAAGCGGAGCAGTCGGCGGTATGGCATGGCGCACCTTTTCCGGGGGTTGGCGTTGTTCGCCGCCGGCCGGGCATTCGGAGCTTTGGGAAACGGGAAAGACCGGACGACGGCTCGTCGCCCGGCGAAGGGGGTACTTCCTGCATACTTCCGGTGCGCCCCGGTGTAAAGGGGGATCAGTTGAGATCGCGTCTGGAGCGTTTGTAGGCTTCGGCCTTGTCGCGGCCGGCCTGGCGGCGTTTTTCCTCGGCCTTGGCCAGGCGGCGCAGGACGTCGGCGGCCAGGTCGCTGCCGTCCTCGCCCGGCGGCAGGTCGCAGGCGGCCAGGTCTTCGGCCATCTGCTTCTCCATGCGTTCGGATTCGAGGAACATGACGTAGGCCAGGGCCAGAGCGGCCTCGTTTTCCTCGCTGCCGTCGCAAAGCAGGGCGATCTGGTCGAGGGGCACGGTTTCGAAGAGCCGGTCCACGAACATGCCGACCCATTTTTCCGTGAGCTTGGGCAGCAGGCGCGGGGTTTTTTCGGCGATGACCCGTGCCGCTTCGGGGCCGAGGTCGGGCCGGGACAGGCCGATGAAGGCGGTCAGGGCTTCGGCCCGGCCGGCGTCGTCGGTGCGGGCCACGCGGCGCAGCAGCGCCTGGCGGGCCGTTTCGCGCAGGGTTTCGGACGAGGGGGAGGCGGCGGTCATCGGGTGCTGTCCTTGTCCGCGTCGGAGTCGCCGGGCGGCAGCACGTCGATGACGCGGCCGGGGAGGCACGGCTGCTCGCCGATGACGCGGCCGTCGGCGGCGATGTGCTTGCTGCCGTCCACGATGACGATGCCGGTACGTTCGAGCACCTCCCGGCGGAAGGCGTATTCCTCCTGCATGCGCCGGGTCTTGTAGAGGAACCACATGCGCACGAGGTAGCTGAGGCACCAGGCGGCGACGAGCCCGAGCATGACCCAGGGGGCGATGACTTCCACGTGGTCGCCGATGCGCAGGAGCATCTGGATGACGGCGTCGAGGTAGTAGAGCGCCACGCCGAGCAGGATCATGCCGCCGAGCAGGATGACGGTGGGCAGGCCGCGCGAGAGGCTTATGAGCCGACGCAGCCGTTCGGGCATGTAGCGCAGGTTCTCCTCGTCCATGGCCGGGTCGCCCTTGAAGAAGCGGGTGAATCCCATGCCGATGATGTTGACCACGAGCATGATGGCCACGGGGGCGAGGATGAGCGCCACGCCGTAGGGGATCCAGGGGAAGCGGAACTGGATGGAGCCGTCGGGGAGTTTTTGGGAGTTGATGATGCCGTAGCAGACGGCGGCGATGGTGACGGCGAATTCCACCAGGATGACCCCGATGGACAGGAAGGTCAGAAGGTTCTTTTTTTCCTTGTCGGAAAGGGACATGCCGAAGCCGGCCAGGGTGGCCGCGCCGCCCTTGGCTTCGGTTGCTTCATTGCCTTGCGGGTTCTCCATAAAGGATCTCTTCTACCTTGCCGCACGCGCGGGCCGCCGCATCCGGATCGGGCTTTCGCATCCGGCCGACGACGGGGGACGCCGGAAGCGGCGGGGACGGGGTTTCGGGGAAGACAGGGATGGGAACGGGCGCGTGCGGCCGCCCGGCCGCCTCCGACGGAGGGTGTCCGGGACGCGCCGCGCTGCCCTGAAATGAAGGGACGCCCCGGGGCCGAGGCCAACCGGGACGCCAGGGCAATCCGATCCAGACGGCGTCTTCACTCCGCCGGGGCGCCAATCTAACGACATCCCAGCCACGTCTTCAGGTAAGGGTTAACCGGCCGGAAGGCAAGCCCCATCACGCCGCTTACCGCCTCGCCGGCCCGGGCCGGCGACGTGCGGGAGGGCGTTTTCACATTGTCACGACAGGCGCTTTTTTCTATGGTTTGAAAAAATGTCGCAAGCATGGGGCATTGCGACATCCGCAACCTCCGTCCGGATTCCCAGCCATGCCGAGCCGACGCGCGTATTACGCCCTGCTTCTCGGGGCCGTAACAGCCCTCGCCGCTTCCTCGTGGGCGCAAAACGTCTCCAACGGCATCGCCCCTTCCAAGGAGGCGAGCGACAGCTACACGGTCCAGAGCGGCGACACGCTTTCGCGCATCTCCCGCAGGTTCGGCGTCCCGGCCGACGCATTGATGCGCGCCAACGACCTGTCCCATCCGGATCGCCTGACCGCCGGCCACGTGCTGCGCCTGCCCGTGACCTCGCCGCGGCCTCCCGCCGCCCAGCCCCCCCGGGAGCAGACTGCCCCGACGCCCCAAGCCCAACCGCCCCAACCGCAGCCGGCTCCGGCCCAGCCCGTCAAAACGCCCCAAGAAGAGGCCGCCCCGCGCGCCCAGCCGATGGCCATGGCCCCAGCCGCCGCGTCGCCGGGGAACGATGTCGAAATCGTGCCGGTCCCCGAGGCGGCGCGCCCGAACCGGGCCGGGGACATCGAACACCAGGCGGCAGGCCTCTACAGGCATCCAACTCTGGGCACCCTGCGCCTGTCCCCGGGACCCGACGGCCTCCTCCTGGCCAAGAACAACCAGGACATCGCCTTGCGGCGTCTGCTTTACGCCATCTACGACGGCGCGGACGCCACGGGGTACGTCCACACCATCGACCTCGTGTTCGACGCCGAAGGCCATGTGACGACATTGCGGTATTCCGGCGGCGGCACCGGGCAAGTCACATTCGAGAAAGTCAAACGCTGACGGCCGTCCCTCGCGGCGACGCGCCTTGACCGGGCAGGCCGTCTCACCTAGCTGCATGCTTGTGCAATACCCGTCCTGACGATTTCTCGTCCGGCGTGGAGGAACGACATGGCCTTCGACATCGTGCTGCTGTCCCCCAACGAGGACGCCCTTTCCCTGCGCCAGGTCCTTGGCGCGCACGGCATGGGCGTCGCCATCCACCACGTGATCGACCTTCCCGGCCTGCGCGAGGCCATCACCCGCCTGGGGCCGCAGTCGCGCCTCGTCTCCTACCTTTCCCACGTCATCGTGCCGGCCGACTGCCTCGACGCCTTTTCCCTGGGAGCCTACAACTTCCATCCCGGTTCGCCGGACTATCCGGGCACGGCCCCCGAGGCCTGGGCCTGCTACGAGCGGGCCAAGCGCTTCGGCGCGACGTTCCACGCCATGTCCCCCCGGGTCGACGCCGGCGCGATCATCGCGGCGGAAGTCCTGCCCGTGACCGCGGCCAAGGACCGGTCCGGCTACGCCGCCATCGCCAGGCAGGCCCTGTCGCTGCTGCTCATCCGCGTCGCCCCGGCGCTCACGCGGCCCGCGCCCGTCGCGGCCGAGGCCCGGCTGGCCTGGGGCGGCACGCGGCGGACCGTGGACGACTACAACAAGATGTGCCTGATGCAGGCCGACGTCGGTCGAGACGAGCTGCTGCACCGCCTCATGAGCTTCGGGCCTCCCGGGCCGGTGGAATTCTCGGTGCTCCTGCACGGCATGCGCTTCGTGCTGGAGGCCCCGGGCGGCGTCATCGGCCATCTCGATCCGCCCCAGCCCGACCGCGTCCTCGGCTGGGTCCGGGACTCCAACGCCGCCCATGTCCGCCAGGAGGTCAAGCTGGTGGTGGAC
>NZ_JARKOZ010000117.1 GCF_029978005.1 Solidesulfovibrio sp.
CTGGAAATGGGGGTTGACGGCCTGCGCATCAATCCGGGCAACATCGGGGAGAAATGGAAGGTCGGCGAGGTGGTGAAGGCCGCCCGCGAGCGGCTGGTGCCGATCCGCATCGGCGTCAACGCCGGTTCCCTGGAAAAGGAACTGCTGGAGCGGCACGGCCGCCCCACGGCCGAGGCCATGGTGGAATCGGCCCTGGGTCACGTGCGCATCCTGGAGGAGCTGGACTACGACCAGATAAAGATTTCGCTCAAGGCGTCCGATGTGATGAAGACCGTGGAAGCCTACCGGCTCCTCTCCCAACGGGTCGACTACCCCCTCCACATCGGCATAACCGAGGCTGGCACCACCTTTTCCGGCACCATCAAGTCGTCGGTCGGCCTCGGCATCCTGCTGGCCGAAGGGATCGGCGACACATTGCGTGTGTCCCTGACCGGCGACCCGGTGGACGAGATCCGGGTCGGCTTCGGCATCCTCAAGGCCCTTGGGCTCCGTCAGCGGGGGATCAACCTGGTCTCCTGTCCCACCTGCGGCCGCTGCCGGATCGACCTGGTCCCCATTGCCGAGGAGGTGGAGCGCAGGCTGCAGAAGGTCATCCGGCCCCTGACCGTGGCGGTCCTGGGGTGCGTGGTGAACGGACCGGGCGAGGCCCGGGAGGCGGACGTGGGCATCGCCGGCGGCAAGGGCGAAGGTCTCCTGTTCCGCCGCGGAGAGATCGTCCGCAAGGTCCCGGAGCGCGAGCTGGCCGACGCTCTGGTGGCCGAGGTGGAGAGGATGGCGAAAGAAGAATCAAGCGGCTAGCCGCTAGCTGCCAGCTGCTGGCAAAATAATAGGACAAAAAACATATCGTAAGGATATTCTGTATGCGCTACTCACAATTTTTCATCCCCACCGTGAAAGAGACCCCGGCCGATGCGGAGGTGGTGTCCCATCAGCTGATGCTGCGGGCCGGCATGATCCGCAAGCTGGCGGCCGGCATCTACAACTACCTCCACTTGGGGCTCCGCTCCATCCGCAAGGTGGAGAACATCGTGCGGGAGGAGATGTACCGGGCCGGGGCCATCGAGCTCCTGATGCCGGGGGTGATCCCGGCCGAGCTCTGGCAGGAGTCGGGCCGCTGGGACCAGTACGGCAGGGAGCTGCTCCGCATCAGGGACCGGAAGGACGCCGAATTCTGTCTCGGCCCCACCCACGAGGAGGTCATCACCGACCTGGTGCGGCGCGAGATCAAGAGCTACCGCCAGCTGCCTGTCAACCTCTACCAGATCCAGAGCAAGTTCCGCGACGAGATCCGGCCCGCTTCGGCCTGATGCGCGGCCGGGAGTTCATCATGAAGGACGCCTACTCCTTCGACGTGGACGGCGACGCGGCCGACCTCTCCTACGAGAAGATGTACCAGGCCTACCGCAGGATCT
>NZ_JARKOZ010000151.1 GCF_029978005.1 Solidesulfovibrio sp.
CAATTCCCCGACCACAACGACCGACGCCCCGCCGTCCACCGTTCCCACACGCCTCTCCGCTCGCACCCGTCGGGGAGGGTCCGGGAGGGGGTCACCCCCTCCCGGCGGGGCCTGGGGCAGAGCCCCATTCTCTTAATTAATCCCTCGCGTGCAGCGCGCTGGCGTCGGCGAGCAGGTCGTTGATGCGGGCGACCATCTGGTGCGGGTCGGAGAGGTAGCCGTCGAGGAGCAGGGCCGAGTCGTAGAGTTGTTCCACGGCTTTGCCCAGGAACGGGTCGGCGGCGTCGCGGCGGTAGATGGAGAGCAGGTTGCGGATCAGCGCATGATCGCGGTTGATCTCCAGGGTTTTCTTGGGGATGGAGGTGTCCTTGCTGACCAGGCGCATGATTTTCTGCATGCTGGAGGTCATGTGGTCGTCCGGGGAGACGAGGCAGGACGGGCTTTGGGTCAGCCGCGTGGACAGGCGCACCTCGGTCACTCGGTCGCCGAGGAGTTCCTTGATCTTCTTGAGGAAGTCGTCGAAGGAGCCTTCCTCTTCCTTGGTGAGCTGCGGGGCCTCGGTCTTGGGGGCTTCGCCTTCGAAGGCGTCGAGTTCGGCGTGGTCGGCCAGTTCGGCGGATTTGAGCGCCAGGTCCTTGTACGTGCCGATGGTGTCCATGATGAACTCGTCCACGGGCTCGTAGAGGTAGAGGACTTCAAGTCCCTTGGCCCGGAAGATTTCCAGGTGGGGGTTGAGGTCCAGGGCGGCGCGGGACGGGCCGGACAGGTAGTAGATGGACTTTTGTCCTTCCTTGGCACGTTCGGCGTAGGCGGAAAGCGACGTGAAGTCGGCGTCGGGTTCGACGGCCGAGGAGTCGAAGCGCATGAGGTCGGCGAAGGCTTCGCGGTTGGCGAAGTCGCCGTAGCCGAGCTTGAGGGCCTGGCCGTGCTCCTTGAAGAAGGCGGCGTACTTGTCCGGGTCTTCCTTGGCCAGGTTCTTGAGCTTGTCCAGGACCTGCTTGACGATGACGGTCTGGATCTTGCGCAGCACCAGGTTTTCCTGGAGCGTTTCGCGGGAGATGTTGAGCGGCAGGTCCTCGGTGTCCACCACGCCGCGCACGAAGCCCAAGTATTCGGGGATGAGCTCCTTGGCTTCCTTGGAGATCATGACCCGGCGCACGTAGAGGTCCAGGCCGTGGTGCAGGGCGTCGCGGAAGGCCATGGGCCCGAGGCCCTTGGCCGGGATGAAGAGCAGGGCGGTGAACTGCACCGGCGCGTCCACGCTCACGTGGACCGTGGCCAGGGGCTCCTCGTTGTCGTAGGTGAGGAACTGGTAGAATTCCTTGTATTGTTCCGGGGTGACGGAGAACTTGGATTCGCGCCACAGGGCGGGGATGGTGTTGGTCTTTTCGCCGTCCACCAGAATGGGGAAGGAGATGAAGTTGGAGTGCTTGCGCAGCACGTCCTTGATGCGCGCCGGGTCGGCGTACTCCTTGGTTTCGTCCTTGAGTTCGATCTCGATGGTGGTGCCGCGCGCGACCTCGCCCGAGACGTCCTCCACGGCGAAGCTGCCCGAGCCGTCCGAGGTCCAGCGGGCCGGGGCGACATCGGCGCGGGAGGAGCGGGAGGTGACGGCGACGCTCTTGGCCACCATGAACACCGAATAGAAGCCCACGCCGAAGCGGCCGATAAGGTTGGAAGCGGCGTCCTTGTCGTCGGCCACGGACTTCATGAAGGCCTCGGTGCCGGATTTGGCGATGGTGCCGAGGTTGTCCACGAGTTCGTCGCGGGTCATGCCGCAGCCGGTGTCGGCGATGGTGAGCTTGCCGGCGTCCTTGTCGGTGGTGATGCGGATTTGAAGCGGCGTGTCGGGGTCGGCGACGGCGGCGCCCCGGCTGGTTTCGAAGCGCAGCTTGTCCAAGGCGTCGGAGGCGTTGGACACCAGTTCTCGCAGAAAGATTTCCCTGTTGGTATAGATGGAGTGGGTGATGATATCCAGGAGTTTGCGGATCTCGGCGCGAAACTCGTGGGTTTCCCCTTGGGCTGCGGACATGGGCGGCTCCTTTTGGGCTTGGATTGGGGCGCGTCGCGCGGCCCAAAAAAAGGCTCGCGCCCGCGTGCGCGGGTCGGGCCTTTCGGGGGGCGCGCCCCGAACGATCTTTGGCCGAAACATAAGCAGGGAAAGCAGGTTGTCAAGGCGGAGAGGGGTCTGGAAAAAACGGGGAAACCCCCATTGACAGGCCTGGGGGGTTGTTTATTTTCGGCTGTGAAGAACTACCTTTGCGGAGGTGCAGATATGGTCATTGATTTGAGTCCGTTCTACGGCGCGGGCACGCCCTTCGACCGGCTGTTCGAGTCCTTGTGGCCGTCCATGGCCATAAGTCAGCGGAGCATGGCCTATCCGCCGCTGAACATCGGCGAGGACGACGAGAACATTTACGTCAGCTGCGAGATTCCCGGCATGGACATCGCCGACCTCGACCTGACGCTTACGGATTCGAGCCTGGTCATCAAGGGCGAGCGCAAGGGCGTGAAAGGAAAGTACTATCGCCAGGAGCGCCCGACCGGTTTCTTTCAGCGCGTGGTCAACATCCAGGCCGCCGTGGCCAGGGAAAGGGTGACGGCCAGCATGCGCGACGGCGTGCTCGACGTGGTGCTGCCCAAATCCGACGAGAGCAGGCCGAAGAAGATCAGCATCGAAGCGGTATAACCAGGTATTTTCGCCCAGGGAGGAACGTCATGACGGACAACGCGGTCAAGGCCGAGGAGCGTCGGCTGCCCCGGGTCAAGCCGGCCACGGACATCATCGAAAAGGAAGACGGATTTTATATATATGTCGATATGCCGGGAGTGAGCAAGGAAACCCTGGTCATCGACCTCAACGAGGACGAGCTCAAGGTGATCGGCAAAGCCGATTACCAGATGGTCGAGGGGCGCAAGCTCGGGCATGTGGAGTTCGGCGGCGGCGAGTACTTCCGCAGCTTCACGGTGTCGCACATCGTGGACAAGGAGCGCATCAAGGCCACGCTCAAGGACGGCGTGCTCGAACTGTACCTGCCGCGCCAGGAGAAGGTGCAGCCCCGCAAGATCGAAATTCAGGCCGGCTAGTGCGGCCGTGTCTTCTGGAAAGCGGCGATCTCTTTCCGCTTCTTTGGCCCCGGGGGAGCTTTTCGCTCCGCCCGGGGCGCATTTTTTTGGCGGGAGTGCATGGCGAATGGACGGTGCCCGCCAAAGGGAGATGGGGTGACGGGTAGCAGCGGGTTTCTATCGGGAGAATGGCAAGGCGGTTTTTGTATTTCAAAAAAGTAATAAATCACTTTTGATACGCAGAAGTGCAGGTTTTGAAAGTTGCAATTCGTGAAGAAAGAGCACTTCATTTGTTTTAGCTATTGACACAGGTCGCCTTTGTCTTCACAGGTGTGATGTTGCATATTTCGTTTATGCCCATCTGAAGGAGACGGTATGGAAGAATACGTCAAATGCGCCCTGGAAATCGTCAAGGCCCAGGCGTCCGTGCGCACCATGACTGACGAGGAGATCACCTCCATGGTACGGCGTCTTGCCGCCGGCATCCGCGACATCAGCGGCGACGTCGGCGAGGGCGAGGCAGAGCCGGGCGTCGGCATGGACCCGAAGAAGGCGGTCAAGGAAAAATCCGTCACCTGCCTGGAGTGCGGCAAGTCGTTCAAGGTGATCACCAAGAAGCACTTGGCCACCCACGGGCTCACGCCCGAGGAATACAAGGCCAAGCACGGCTACAAGAAGTCCATGCCCCTGGTGTGCAAGTCCCTGCAGCGGGACCGCCGCAAAAAAATGAAGAATATGCGGTTGTGGGAGAAGAAGGGAAAAGTAGTGGCCTAAGTTGGCGGTTTTCGCTATAGGTGGGCCGCATCCGGGCGGTGGTTCGCCGCCGAGCCCGGGTCCGGCTCCCCTGGCTGCCGCACGGCCGGCAATCACACGATAAGGAGATCGCACGCACATGGCTAAAACAGACATCATCGCCAAAATTCAGGCCAATGCCGGCATCGCCACCAAGACCGAGGCGGGCAAGGTTCTCGACGCCGTCTTGGAGGCCATCCAGGACTCCCTGGCTGCGGGCGAGGCCCTGACCCTGACCGGTTTCGGCACCTTCAAGGTGTCCGAGCGCGCCGCCCGCACCGGCCGCGATCCCCGCACCGGCAAGGCCATCGACATCCCGGCCTCCAAGGCCGTCCGCTTCACGCCGGGCAAGACCCTCAAAGACGCCGTGAAGTAGTTTTCGTTTTCGCCCTCAAGGCAGGAAAGGCCGCGGGAAACCGCGGCCTTTTTGTTTTGGCGTGGGGGACGATGGGTTGGCCGATGACAGTGGGTCTTGCAAGCCGCGCGCCGGATGTCGCGGCAACGCCCGGCCGCTTACAGCGGCGCCCAGCCGAGCAGGTTGAAGCCCGTTTCCGGGTCGTGGGACCGGGCCAGTTCCGTGCCCAGGACCTCGATCACCACCACCTCGAAGATCTTCCACACCTCGAGCCCCGGCCGCACGCAGCCGGCCCGGGTTTCCTCGCCCCGGCCGAGCACGCCGTGCATGTGCAGCGTCGGCTTGCCGTGGTGGGCCGTGGGGAAAAGCGTGCCTACGGCCGCCGCCTCGTGCACCGCGCCGATGGCCGCCAGCATGGCCGTGGGCGGCATGACCTCGCCGTCCTCGGGGCCCACCACCAGCTTGCCCTTCTGCAGCCCGCCCAGGGCCAGCACCACGGCCGAGGTCACCTCGCGCGAGGCGGCGAACGCCTCGATGGCGTCCGGGATGCGGTCGCCGTCGGAAAGGCGCAGCACGAACACGCGGCCGATGCGGCCTTCGGATACGATCATGGCTCTCCTCCTGTCCCGGCCGGGCGCGACGTCCCCGCCGCAACGAAAAAGGGGAACCGCGGCTGCCCGTCGGTTCCCCCGGTGTTGTTTCCGACAAAGGGCCGGCTAGCCGAGCTTGTCGGCGATGGCTTTGCCGATGGTCCGGCCCATCTCCACGCAGGCCGCGAGCTGCTCGTGGGTGGGCACGTAGAGGATGCGCACCCCGTCCACGGGCATGTCCATGCCCATGGCCTCGAGCCAGCCGGAGATGTCCTTCACGGCCTCGCCGCTCCAGCCGTAGGAGCCGAACGCCGCGCCGATCTTGCCCTTGGGTTTGAGGCCCTTCATGTACGTCAGCATGTCCGCCACCTTGGGCAGCATGCCGTTGTTGTGCGTGGGCGAGCCCACGAACACCGCCGCCGCGTCCCAGACCTCCTCCATGACGTCGGAGTGGTCGAAGACGTGGAGGTTCATGAGCTTAAACGACACGCCGTGCTCGGCCAGCCCCGTGGCGATGGCGTGGGCCATGCGCTCGGTGGAGTGCCACATGGTGTCGAAGACCAGCACCGCCTTCTTCTTCTGCTTCTGGGCGGCCAGTTCCTTGTACCGCGACACCACCCAGGCGACGTCGTCGGCGGTGCGGAACATCAGCCCATGGTCCGGGCAGATGTAGCGGACGTCGAGCCCCATGGACTCGATGGTCTCGATGGTCTTCTGGGCGATGGGACTGAAGGGCAGCACGATGTTGGCGAAGTAGCGGTCGAGCTGCTTCTGCACCAGCCGCCGGTCCAGTTCGTCGGCGAAGCGTTCGCTGGTGGCCCAGTTCTGGCCGAAGGCGTCGGAGGAGATGAGCACGCCGTCCTCGGGGATGAAGGTGGCCATGTTGTCCGGCCAGTGCAGCATGCGCGTCTCCAGGAACTGGAGGGTGCGCTTGCCGAGCGAGATCGACGAGCCGGTCTTGACCACCTCGATGGGCCAGTCGGCGCAGTCGAAGTGGGCGCGCATGGCCCGCTCGCCCATGGGCGAGGTGAAGATCTTCTCCGGCTTGGTGCGGGCCACGAGTTCGGGCAGCGCGCCCGAGTGGTCCATTTCCACATGGTTGACGATGAGGTAGTCGACCTTGTCCAGGGGGACGACGTGGGCCACGCGGCACAGCATCTCGTCGCCGTGGCCGGCCTTGACCGAGTCGAACAGGGCGATCTTCTCGTCCTTGATCAGAAACGCGTTGTAGGTCGTCCCGGTGGGGGCTGTCATGTAGCCATGGAAGTTGCGGCACTCCCAATCGACGGCGCCCACCCAGTAGACGTCCTTGCAGATTTCCACGGGTCGCATGGGATTCCTCGAAAAAGCCGCCCCTCGGGGCGGCGCGGCGGAATGGGGTTAGGCTTTGTTGAATTCGCTTTTCGGGGCGCCGCAGACCGGGCAGACCCAGTCTTCGGGGATGTCCTCGAACTTGGTGCCCGGGGCGACGCCGTTGTCCGGGTCGCCGGCGGCGGGATCATACACGTAGCCACAGATGCTGCACTCGTATTTGTCCATGGGAAGCTCCTTTGGGGTTGCGTCGGCGGCGGCCCCATCCTTATTTGCCCTCAGCGCCGGGTCCTCCGAGCGCCCTTGCCTGAGCGGCAATAAGGCCATATCCCCGGATGTTTCCGTCCGGAAACGCCGTCTCGTCGCGACGGCGGACGCACCTGACCGACAACGGCATGATCGACCGTAACGATCACGCCTGCCCAAGTCTATCCTTCAGTTTGGACCAAATTGTCAAGTCCGGCTTTTTCGCGGGGTTGCGTTTATTCTTCCCGGAACTGCTCCACCAGTTCGGCCAGGTGGTGGGCCATGGAACGCACCTCGCCGATGCGCGTGTTGGCGTCGGCGATCTGGCGGGCGATGTCCTGGGACAGGGCGTTGATGTGGGTGATGCTGCCGTTGACCTCTTCACTGGTGGCCGATTGCTGTTCCGAGGCGGTGGCGATGTTGCGCACCATGTCGGCGATGCGGTTGGACTGCTCCACGATGCGGGTGAGCACGACCCCGGACTGTTCGGCCATGTCGGCGTTGCGCTCCACCCGGACCTTGGCGTCGTTCATGCCGGCCACGACCTGGCGGGTGCTGGCCTGGATCTCGCTCACGGCCGTGGCCACCTCGCCGGTGGCGGTCATGGTCTTTTCGGCGAGCTTTCTCACCTCGTCGGCCACCACGGCGAAGCCGCGCCCGGCCTCGCCGGCCCTGGCCGCCTCGATGGCGGCGTTTAAGGCCAAAAGGTTCGTCTGGTCGGCGATGTCGCCGATGACCGACAGCACCCGGCCGATGCCTTCGGCCCGGGTTTCCAGCGTGCCGAGCGAGCCGGCCAGGTCCGCGGTCCTGACCGAGACCTCGCGGGTCTCCTCCACGGTGCGCGTCACTTCCCGGCCTCCCTCGATGGCCGCCTGGGTGGCCACGTCCGAGGCTTGGGCCGTGCTGCCGGCGTTTTGCGCCACCTCGAGCACGGTGGCGTTCATCTCCTCCATGGCCGTGGCCACGCGTTCGGTTTCCCGGGCGGTGTTGGCCACGCCGCCGGTGAGCTCCTCCATGCGGTGCGTCAGCACGTCCGAGGCTTCGGACAGGTTCCGGGCCACGGCGGTGACCTCGTCGGCCACGGCCAGGAGCTTGGCCCGCTGGGCCTTGATGTGGTCCTTGTCCTTTTCTTCCTGGGTCAGGTCGATGAGCACGCCGATGACGCCGACCACCTCGCCGGCGGCGTTTTGCAGGGGGCTGATCTCGTAGTGCAGGGGGAAGACCCGGCCGTCGGTGCGGGTGAAGCGGGTGAAGCCGCTGGCGCATTCGCCGGTCGCCAGCACGGCGGCGCAGCCCGAGCGCCCGTCCTCGCGGATGAAGCTCTCGGACACGAGTCGGCCGAGCATCTCGGACTCGGACTTGCCCAGGATGTGCTGGAGGGGAGTGTTGACGAACTCGAAGCGGCGCTCCCGGTCGGCCACGAAGATGGGGATGATCACGCCGTTTAAGATGCCCTTGTTGTATTCGAGCTGGTCCTTGATGTTGCCGACCATGACGGACAGGTTTTTGGCCAGGACCGCGATCTCGTCCCGGCCGGGCACGGTGAAGGCGATGTCCAGGGAGCCGCGGCTGATGGCCTCGGACATGGCGGCCAGCTTCCTGACGCGGCCGACCACGGAGTATTTCATGAAAAGGAGCAGGGCCGCCAGGAGGGCGACCATGCCGGCCAGGGACAGGCCGGCGCTCTTGAGCTGGTCGGCGGTGAGCCGGGCCAGTTCCGGGGTGATGTCCTGGACCACGACCATGGTGCCCAGGATGGGCTTGGACGCGCCGTGGCAGTGGTGGCAGTCGGGCTCGTTTTTGACGGAATTGACGGCCACGAAGGCCGGCTTGCCGTCCCAGGGCAGGATGTCGCCGCCGTGGAAGTCGCCGGCCAGGCTCTTGCCGACCAGGGCGGCGATGTCCCCGCCGGGGGCCACGGCGGAAAAATCCTTGCGCAGCACGGACTGGTCCGTGGAATAGGTCACGTTGCCCCGGAAATCGGTGAGGAAGACCTTGATGTCCCGCTGGGCCGCCGCCACCTTGGCGAACTGGGCCGCGGTCTCGGCGTTCTTGCCCAGGCGCATGGGCTCCTCGATGGCCATGCGCAGCATGTCGTTCACACGCCGGCTGGCCCGGCCGATCTGGTCCACCGAGCCCTGGCGCTGCCAGTTGGCGTTGGCCAGGAACAGCCCGGCGAAGGCCAGGATGGTCAAGCCCGAGACCAGCAGCAGCACCTTGAGGCCCAGGGAGCGGGAAATGACGCCCATCGCGGCACTCCTTGCGTCGCGTCCTCGAAATCCGTGGGTCCGAAATCCGGGGCGTTACGCGGAACTAATGGTTGTTCCTGAAAATACTTTCGTATTTTCAGGAGGCGATGCTAGTGCGCTCCGGCAAAGAGCATGGGCTTGAAGTTGAAGCTGCGTACCCGCTCGGCGTTGTGGCAGGCCTCGCAGTCGGACATGGCGAGCTTGGCCCTGATCAGCGCCGGGTCGCCGCCGGAATCCACATGGGCCGCGCCCGGGCCGTGACAGACCTCGCAGCCGGCGTTGGCCAACTCCGGCGTCTTCTCGAAGCTCACGAACCCGCCGGGCCGGCCGTAGCCCGTGGTGTGGCAGGCGAAGCAGCCGGCCAGTTCCTCGGACGTGAGCTTTTTGGCCATGATCTTGACCGACTCCGAGGAATGGGCCTTCTTGGAATACCGGCTGAAGGAGTCGTATTCCTTGGCATGGCAGTCTTTGCAGGCCGCCGAGCCGACGTACGTGGCGGTCTTCGAGCCGCCGGATTGCTGGGCCGGAAGCGGTCCCGGGGCACAAAGCCATAGACCGGTCGCCAGACACGTCGCCAAAAAAGAGCGCCAATGGACCGTCATGTCAGCCTCCGAGCTGGCGGTGGGGAAATAAGGCGATACATATCCCATTTAGGAGGGGCGATCAAGGCGGTCGGAGCCATGGAAGCGATGCGTCACGCCCCTTTCCGGGGGAAAGGGGCGTTATGGGACAGGCGGCGGGAGGCGGCCCGGCCGAGGCGGACCGGGAAAACGGCGCGCCGCCGGTCGCGCGCGGGGACGGGGCTCGCGACCGGCGGCGCGGAGATATGGAAGGGCCGGCCGCCCTTCCCGCAAGACTACCAGTCGAGGGTGGCCTTGAAGGCCCGGGCCAGGTCCTCGGCCTGCTCGGCGCACAGGATGGCGGAACCCCGGCGCAGCACGAGCTCCGCCTCGTCGGACACGGCGCCGAGAAGCCCCAGGGACTGCCCGGCGAAGAGGGCCTCGAAGGCGGCCCGGTTTTCCGGGGCCACCGTGACCACCAGGCGGCTTTGGGATTCGCTGTAGAGCAGCTCCAGGTCGGTCAGCCCCGGTTCGGCCGGGGCGGCAGCCAGGTCCAGGTCGGCCCCCGCCCGTCCGCCCAGGGCCATTTCGGCCAGGGCCACGGCCAGGCCGCCGTCGGAGCAGTCGTGGCAGGCGGTGACGAGCCCGGCCCGGATGGCCGCGTGCAGGGCGCGGTAGCGCTCCCGGGCGGACACGGCGTCCACCTGCGGCACGTCGGGCGAGGTGAAGCCGAGCTCCCCGGCCAGCTCCGACGCGCCGAGCTCCCGGCGCGTGACGCCGAGCACGTACACGAGGTCGCCGGCGGCCTTGAAGTCGGAGGTGGCCACCCGGGCGACGTCCGGCACGAAGCCCATGACGGAAAAGAGCACGGTTGGCGGGATGGAGATCTTGGCCCCGCCGCCGGAGTAGTCGTTTTTCATGGAGTCCTTGCCCGAGACGCAGGGCGTGCGGAACGCCCGGCAGAAATGGGCCAGGGCCTTGTTGGCCCGCACCAGCTGGGCCAGCTTGTAGCGGCCGTCCGGGGTCTTCTCCGACTCCACCGGGTCGCACCAGCAGAAGTTGTCCACCCCGGCCAGGCGCGAGGGATCGGCCCCCACGGCCACGGCCCCGCGCACGGCCTCGTCGATGGCCGCGGCCATCATCCAGTAGGCGTCGATGTCGGAGTAGCGCGGGCAGATGCCGTGGGAAAGGGCCACGCCCTCGGGCCGGGACAGGTCCGGGCGCAGCACGCCGGCGTCGGAGGGGCCGTCGCGGCGCGCGCCGCACAGGGGCTTGACCGCCGAGCCGCCCTTGACCTCGTGGTCGTACTGCCGGACCACGTATTCCTTGCTGCAGATGTTGAGCCGGCCGAGCATGCGCCTTAAAAGCGCCCCGTGGCCGCCGGCCGGCATGGCCGGCTCGACGCGGGCGACGGCCGGCCGTTTCCAGGTCGCGGTCAGGCGCATGCGCGGCGTGCCGTCGTGCAGGAAGTCCATGTCGATGTAGGCCACCGTGCGCTTGCCGTGGTACACGCGCAGATAACCCGAGTCGGTGAAAAGTCCCAGTTCGGTGGACTCGACGCCCATTTCCTTGGAAAGGCGCATGAAGTCCGCGAAACGCGCGGGCGGCACGGCCACGGTCATGCGCTCCTGGGCCTCGGAGGTCAGGATCTCCCAGGGCACCAGGCCGTCGTACTTGAGGGGCACCCGGTCGAGGTAGAGCTCGCAGCCGCCGCTGTCGCGGGCCATCTCGCCCACGGAGCTGGAAAGCCCCCCCGCGCCGTTGTCGGTGATGGCGCTGTAAAGGCCCAGGTCCCGGGCGCGCATGAGGAAGTCGTACATGCGGCGCTGGGTGATGGGGTCGCCGATCTGCACGGCCGTGGCCGGGGAGCCCTCGTGGAGCTCCTCGGAGGAGAAGGTCGCGCCGTGGATGCCGTCCTTGCCCACCCGGCCGCCGACCATGACGATCCAGTCCCCGGGGTTGGCCTTCTTCTCGTAGCTCGGCTTGCCGTGAAGCGTCGCCGGCAGCATGCCCACCGTGCCGCAAAAGACCAGCGGCTTGCCCAGGAACCGCTCGTCGAAGACGATGGAGCCGTTGACGGTCGGCACGCCGGACTTGTTGCCGCCGTGCTCCACGCCCTCGCGCACGCCTTCGAGCACCCGGCGGGGATGGAGCAGCCGGGGCGGCAGCTCGCCCTCCCAGAAGGGCGAGGCGAAACAGAAGACGTCGGTGTTGCAGAGCAGGTTCGCGCCCATGCCCGTGCCCATGGGGTCGCGGTTGACGCCCACGATGCCGGTCAGCGCGCCGCCGTAGGGGTCCAGCGCCGACGGACTGTTGTGGGTCTCCACCTTGATGCACAGGTGCATGTCCCCGGTGAAGCGCACCACGCCGGCGTTGTCGGAAAACACGGACAGGCAGAAGTCGCCCTTGCCGAGGGCGCGGCGGATGTCCTTGGTCGAGCCCTGGACGTAGGTCTTGTAGAGGCTTTCGATGACCTCGTCCGTGCCGGCTTCCTCGTCGCGGTAGTCGATGACGGCGTTGAAGATTTTGTGCTTGCAGTGCTCGGACCAGGTCTGGGCGATGCACTCGAGCTCCACGTCCGTGGGGTTGTGGATGAGCCCCCAGACCACCCGGCGCATCTTGAAGCCCGGCCGGCCGAAATACTCGCGGATGGCCCACCACTCGGGCAGGGACAGGGCGAGCGTGCGCTCGCGCCCGAGTTCCAGCATCTGGTCCTCGAGCATGTTGAACAGGTCCGGGGTCTCGACCTTGGCGCTGGCCTGGCCCGTGACCTTGGCCGCCTTGGCCCCGAATCCGGGCGCGGCGCGCCAGGCGTCGCCAGAGGCGATCTCGTGGCGCTGGAGCAGGTCGTTGCCGAGCAGATCCACGGCCACGCGCTCGGCCGCGTCCGCGCCCTGCAGGCCGGCGACGTGGTACTGGACGGCGGTGTAGACGGCGAGATCCGCCCGGCGCTCGTCGGAGAGCCCCAGGGCCAGGGCCACGGTCTCTTTGGCGGTGCGGGCCTCGTTGTCCGTGACGCCCGGGCGGAAGGAGATCTCGATCACCCAGTCGGTCTCGCCGTCGCCCGGGGACAGCGGGGAAAGGGACGCCTCCTGCACCACCGGGTCGTGGAGCGCCCCGGCGTCGGCGACGCGGCGGACCTCGTCTTCGGTCAGACCGTCGATGGTGAAGATCTTGACGATGCGGACCCACCGCACGGGCAGGCGGAGTTCGTTTTCGATCTTGCCGGCCACGCGCTGGCCGACCGTATCGGTTACGCTCGGGCGAAGGCCCACGGCGAGGCGGGTGAGCATGGCGTTCTCCTGGGGTGCGGGATGCGCCGGCCAGCCGCCGGCGGGGCTGGCCTATTTGTCCCGGGCGAGCATGGGCGCCAGCACCTGGCCGATCAGTTCGGCTTGGGGCGAGGGCGGGAAGAGAGCCAGGGCGGCCTGGGCTTTTTCAAGATAAGCGGCGGCCATCTCGCGGGTCTTTTCGGCATGGCCGCCGGCGACGATGTTGCCGCGCAAATATTCGATGTCCTCGGCGGAAAGCTGGTCCTGGCGGAAATCCTCGGCCAGCCGGCGGCGGGCGTCGAAGGGCAGCCCGGCAAGGTAGAGGATCAGCGGCAGGGTGACCTTGCCTTCCTTGAGGTCGCCGCCGGTGGGTTTGCCGGACACGGCCGCCGGGGAGGTGTAGTCCAGGGCGTCGTCCACGAGCTGAAAGGCGATGCCGCAGTTGACGCCGAGGCTTTGGGCCGCCTCGCGGAGCTTGTCGCCCGCGCCGGCCAGGACCGCGCCGCAGTGGCAGGCCGCCTGGAGCAGGTAGGCCGTCTTGCCGGTGATGATGGAAAGATACGTTTCCAGCGGCAGGTCCACGTCGCGCAGGTGGGCGATCTCCAGGATCTCGCCCGTGGCCGTCTGGAGCAGGGCCTCGGACAGGATGCGGGTCAGCTCCGGATTGTCGTATTCGGCCACGGTGCGGTTGGCCAGGGCGAGCAGCACGTCGCCGGCCAGGATGGTGTGCGTGGACCCGAAGCGCACGTGGGCGGACTCCCGGCCCCGGCGCAGGGGCGCGCCGTCCACGATGTCGTCGTGGAGCAGCGTGGCGGAATGCAAAAATTCCAGCGAGCAGGCCAGGGGATAGACGTCGTCGCGATCATGGCCCAGGGCCCTGGCCACGAGGACGGTGAGCAGCGGACGCAGGCGCTTGCCTCCGGCCAACAGCACATGGCGCACCACCGGCTGGACCAGGGGGGAAAGCGTGTCCGCCTGCTCCTCCAGGTAGCTGTTGATGGCCGGGACTTCCCGAGATAAAATGTCCGCGAAATCGCTCATCCGCTGGCGTTTAACAGCATTGGTCCGGGGCTGGCAAGGGGGGATCGGCCTGGAAAAAGCCCCGTTGCGCCAGCTTTTCCAGGGC
>NZ_JARKOZ010000158.1 GCF_029978005.1 Solidesulfovibrio sp.
TCGGCCGCCCAGGGCTTCTACATGGCCCTTTTCGAGAAGGCCGGCGGCGAGGCGGGGCCCGGGCCTTGCCGGGACTTTCCCGGCGCGCCCCTGCCCGGGCGGGCGCTCGCCGCCGCCGGCTGCGGCCCGGCCGGGTTGCCGCCGGGCGAGGCCCGGGTGTTCGGGGAGAAGGTCTTCTTCATCCACGAACAGGCCGCAGGCCTGCCCGAGGGGCTGCGCTTCCAGGGATACGCCCTGGGCGCGTATCGCGCCGGCGTCTTTCGGCCCCATGCCCGGGCGCGGGCGCTTCTCGGGCCTTGGCGAGAGGGTGCGGGCTTGAACGAGGCGGCGCTTTCCCGTATCGAGGCACTCCTGGCCGGGCAAAGCCTGCCGGCGGACGACCTGCCGGCGCGGCCCGGGCTCTATTTTCACGGCCTGCCCCTGGGGCTCGCCTCCCGCAAGGGAGCGCGGGTCCTGTGGTCGGACAGGTAATCGATTTCGCGTTTCGGAGGATCCATGCACGGCAGCGACCGCAAACTGGCGAGGCTTTTTCATCCCCGCACTGGCAGGACCGTCATCGCCCCCCTGGACCACGGCGTCATGGAGGGCATGCTGAGCGGCCTGGAGGAACTGGCCGGGCTCATCGCCATGGTCGGCGAGTTCCCGGTCCAGGGCGTCATGCTCAACAAGGGGGCGCTGCGGGCGCACCTGGCCGACCTGCCGCTTTTCGCCACGGCCGTGGCCCAGCTTTCCGGCGGCACGCGCCACTGCCTGCCGCCCTACGCCAGGAGCCTCATGTGCGGCGCGGCCGAGGCCCTGCGCCTGGGCGCGGACATGGTCGCGGTCCAGGTCAACATCGCCAACGAGATGGAAGACCGCATGCTGGCCGACTTCGGGGCCATCGTGGACGAGGCCCACGGCCTGGGCGTGCCGGTGCTGGCGCTCATCGCTCCCAAGGGCGACCGGGTGGTCAACGAAAACGACCCGAGCCTCATCAACCACTGCATCAGGCTCGGCGCGGAGCTCGGGGCCGACGTGACGGGCGTGCCCTATTCCGGGGACGCGCGCAGCTTCGCCCGGGCCGTGGCCGGCTCGTCCGCGCCGGTGGTGGTGACGGGCGGGCCGTCCCGGGCGGATTTCAAGGGCTTCGGCGCCATGGTGGCCGACGCCCTCAACGCCGGCGCGGCCGGCGCCTGCATCGGCCGCAACGTCTTCCAGCACCCCAATCCGCGCGAGGCCATGCGCCGTGTGGTGGAACTGGTCCACGGGCGCGAGGAGCTGGAGGCCCACGAGGCGGCCCTGGCCGCCAGCCGGGCCGAGGAGGCGGCGGCCGACGCCGCCGGCGACGAGGCCGGGGACTGAGCGGCGGAATTTGGCGCGGAAACGAAAAGGCCGGGATTCCCGGCCTTTTTTCGTTGCGGCTCGCATTGTGCCGTCATGGCGCGCAACGCTACGCCGTCGCCTTGACCACCACCAGCGTCACGTCGTCTTCCAGGTGCGCGCCGGCCTTGAATTCGCGCAGGTCAGCCACCAGGGCGTTGACGATGGCCGAGGCAGGGCCGGCCGCCTCGCGGCGGACGATCTCCTCCATGCGCTCCTTGCCGTACATGGCGTCGGAACTGCCCCGGGCCTCGTGGATGCCGTCGGTGTAGATCACCAGTACCTGGCCCGGGGAAAACCACGGCCGGCGCTGCTCCTCGTATTCCCATTCGGCCATGGCCCCGAGCGGAATGCCCGGCCCCATGAGCTGCTCGAAGGCGTCCGTGGCCGGATCGTAGAGCATGCCCGGGTCGTGGCCGGCCCGGCACCACAAAATCTTCTTGGCCACCAGGTCCAGGCGCAGGAAGAAGAGGGTGATGAACCGGCCCGTCATGTGGGTGTCCTGGCACAGGAGGTTGTTGACCTCGGTAAGGAGCGCCCCCGGCCCGGGCCTGTCCAGGGCCCGGCCGCGCAGGAGCGCCCGGCCCGTGGCCATGAAAAGCGCCGCCGACACGCCGTGGCCGGTGACGTCGCCGACCACCACGTCGGCATGGGCGGCGTCGTCCTGGGAAAATTCCAGGAAATCGAAATAGTCCCCGCCCGTTTCGTCG
>NZ_JARKOZ010000188.1 GCF_029978005.1 Solidesulfovibrio sp.
TCGAGCCTGGAGCGAAGCGACGGCATCGAAAGGCCAATTCCGGCCTCGCCGACGCACTCCCGTACACGACTGCGCCGCCACCCGCTTACTTTCCTCCCCCCCGTTGGGGAGGTCCAGGAGGGGGTCACCCCCTCCTGGCCGCCGGAGGCGTCTTCTCCTTTCTCTCTCCCTCTCCCCCTCCGTCCCCATCTTCAACCCGCCAACGTCTGCTCGTAGATCGCTTCCAGCTTCGCGGCCACGGCGGGCCAGTTGAGCTCCTCGGCGATGAGCCTGTGCGCGTTGTCGTGCTTGCGTTGGCGGTCGGCGGTATCGGTCAGGGCCGTGACGACGGCCTGGCCGAAGGCGGTCGGATCGTCGACCGGGGCGGTGTAGCCGCAGTCGTAGGTTTCCATGATGCGTTTGATCTCGCCCACGGCGTTGGAGACCACCGGCACGCCCGAGGCGAGGTAGTCGCCGAAGCGGATGGGGAAGCGGGCTTTTTCGATGGGGTCGTCGTCCATGGGCAGGAGCAGGGCGTCGGCGGCGGCGAGGTAGGTCGGCACCTCGGAGGACGGTTTTTCGCCGACCTTGACGATGTCCGGGGCGAAGCGCTCCTCGTAGACGGCCATGCGGGCCTTGAAGACGTCGGAGATATGGAGCTTGCCGAGGAAGTAGAGCTTGAGGTCGGGGACGGTCTTGCGGGCCTCGGCGAAGGCGTCGAGCAGGGCGAAGAGCGATTCGGTGTAGGTGTGGCCCATGGAGAGGACCATTTTGGCGTCCGGGGCCAGGCCGAGGGCGGCGCGGGCTGCGGCCTTGTCCGGCATGGCGGCGGAGACCGTGGGGCAGTTGGGGATGTAGTGGATTTTTTCCTCGGGCAGGCCGGCGTCGCGGAATTTCTGCATGAGGATGGCGCTGGCGGCGGTGGCCATGTCGGCCCTGGCCGGCAGGCGCTCCTCGGTGAAGTCGTAGACGGCGCGCACGGGCGCGGGGTGGTGCAGGGTGAAGCCGCCTTTCCACATGTCGTCGTGGTCGAGGACGATTTTGACCTTGGGCCGGGCGATGGAGGTCAGCAGCGTCGGGAAGCTGATGGGGTGCAGGGGAAAGGCGAAGGCGTGCAGGATGTCCATCTGCTGGGTCAGGCATTCCCGGGCGTTTAAAAACATGCGCAGGGTGTGGCCGGTGTGGTAGGTGGCCAGGTTCACCCGCGGCAGGATGCGGATGGTGAGGCTGCCTTCCTTGCGGTCGCGGATGGAGAGCGTGGGCTCGCGCGAGGCGCACAGCAGCGTCACCTCGTGGCCGCGCTCGGCCAGGTGCCGGGCCAGGTGGTAGCAACGGAAATAGGTGCCGTAGCCCTCGGGATTGTGATTGAGGTAGAGGATTTTCATTTAGAGATTCGTTCTCGTGAAGAGTTTTTCGGGCAGCGCCCGCACAAGGCAGAGGATGGGCCGCCAGAACCAGGGGGTGTAGACCACGGATTTGCCGTGCGCCACGGCGTCTCGGATGTCGGCGGCCACGCGGGCGGGCGTGGCGGTAAGGAGCTTCGGCGTAGGGGCGGCGGCGGTCATGCGCGTTTGGGTCCAGCCGGGCAGGACCGTGACCACGTGCACCCCGGATTTGGCCAGCCGGTGACGCAGGCCCGAGAGGTAGGCGGTGAGTCCCGCCTTGGCCGCGCCGTAGAGGTAGTTGCTCTTGCGGCCGCGCTCGCCGGCCGGGGAGGACAGGCCGACGATGGTTCCGCTGCCGCGCGTTTCCATGGCCCGGGCGGCGATTTCGAGGATGGAGACCGCGCCGGTCAGGTTGACGTCGAGCGTCGCCCTGGCCAGGGCGAAGTCGCGCTCCCCGGCCTTCTGGTCGGGGTAGAGGCCGAAGGCCGCGACCACGACGTCCGGGGCCGGGTCCAGGGCGTCGTAGAAGGCCTGGTGGCCGGCGAAATCCAGGGCGTCGAAGGGGCGCACGTCCACGGCCGTGCCGCAGGCGGCCCGGATGTCGGCGGCGGCGGCCTCCAGGCGGGGCAGGTCGCGCGAGGCCAGGGTCAGGAGGGCGGCGTCCTTGTGGGCCAGCTCCCGGGCCAGGGCCAGGGCGATGTCCGAGGCCGCGCCGAGGATGAGCACGTGGGGCGGCGTGTCGGCGGCGGCAGGCTTCCTTTTGGGCGGCAGCAGCGTGTTTCTGAGCAGGCGCAGGCCGAAGCGGGCGTAGTTGGCGACGATCTTCGGGTTGCCGCCGGCCTGGAGGAGCTTTCTGCCGATGTAGGATGGGCGCAGGTGGAAATCGAGGAGCGTCTTTTTGCGGAAGGCCTCGATCTCCTCCATGGAGAGCCGAGTCGTGCCGACGGTCGGCGCGTTGAAGTAGTCCTTGCCGAGGACCGTGCCCGGGAGCAGGCCCTCCTCGCGGGCGATGTCGTTTAAGCGCGTGCCGTAATACGGAATGGCGATGTGCAGTTCCAGGAAGTCGTTGTCCAGGGCGAAGATGTGCTGGCGCGTGGCGTCGAGGTGCTCGCGGCCCTCCCAGGGCAGGCCGACGAGGAAGAAGCCGAAGGTGAGAAGCCCGGCTTCCTTGGCCCATTTCGTGGCCTGGAGGTTGTCCTCCACGGTGGTGTGCTTGCGGATGCGCGAGAGGGTCTCGGGGCTGCCGGATTCGTAGCCGAAGGCCACCAGCCAGCAGCCGGCCTTTTTCATGAGAAAGAGCGTCTCGCGCGTAAGCGGCTTGACCTTGGAGTTGGCGACCCAGCGGATTTTGCCGGCCAGGGGCGAATCGAGGATGGCCCGGCACACGGCGGCGGTCCAGTCCGGATCGAAGGTGAAGGTGTCGGACTTGAAGAAGAAGTCGCGGATGCCGTGGGTGAAGTAGCATTCGGACAGCTCGGCCAGGATGTTTTCCGGGGAGCGCAGGCGCAACTTTTTGCCCGAGATCTTCGGCGTCATGCAGAAGATGCAGGCCGAGGGGCAGCCGCGCGAGGTGGCGATGGTGGCCTGGGGCTCGCCGGTGTCGGGCCGGGCGTAGAGGGCGTTGTTGATCAGGCTGCGGTCCGGGAAGGGCAGGCTGTCCAGGTCCGTTTCCCAGGAGGCGAAGTCGGTCGGGGTCCAGACGCCGTCCTTCCTGTAGAGGATGCCCCGGATGGCGGGCACGGCGGCCGGGTCGCCGAAATGGGCGGCGGCGAGCCGGCCCACGATGAAGTCAGACTCCAGGCCGATCAAGTAGGTGACGTCGGCCAGGTCGAGCTGGTCGAGGAGCGCCCGGTCCGGGGCGAAGAAGATCGCGCCCTTGAGCATGACGCAAAGGCCGGGTTTTTTGCCCGCCAGCTCCCGGATCAGCTTCAGGTCGTCGAAGATGGTGGAGTTGGTGATGCTGACGAAGATGCCGTCCGGGTTTTCCCGGTCGAAGTCGGCCAGCAGGTCGGCGGGACTGGCGCGTTCGGTCTGGTAGTCGCGCAGGAAGACGGCGAAGCCTTCCTTTTTAAGCGTGGCGGCGGCGTAGCCAAGGTCGTTGGGCGCGCGCATGGACGTGGCCGTGGACTGCTCCACGTTGCCCTGGGAACGGTCTTCGCCGCGCTGGTAGAAGCGGCCCGGCGGGTAGAAGAGCATGATCTTTTTCATGGACGACCGGAATGCTCCATGTAGAGGATGAGGTAGCAGCTGGCGATCCAAAGGAGCAGCGAGGCCTGGATGAAGCCGTCGCGCAAAAGGACCAGGGTCGGCGAGCCGCTTCTGCACTCGACGAGCGTGATCTGCAAGTAGCGCAGCACGCCCATGATGACGAAAATCGCGGTCAGATACAACTTGTCCGAGCCGTGCTTGGCGATGACCTCGGGCGAGACCGTGTACAGGATGTAGCTCACGATGACCACGGCGGCCATGATCATCATGGAGGCGGAAACGAACTCCAGGTTGTAGCCGTCCAGCGACCGGCGGGTCTTTTCGCAGCCGGCGGCGGACAGGAGCAGGTCGTCGCGGCGCTTGGCGAAGCCGAGGAAAAGCGCCAGCAGGAAGGTCATGAGCACGATCCAGTGGCTGGGGGTCACGCCCGTGACCACGCCGCCGGCGAAGACCCGCAGCACGAAGCCCACGGCGATGCAGCCGAGGTCGATGAGGGCCTTGTGCTTGAGCGCGAAGCTGTAAAGCAGGTTGATGCCGAGATAGGCGGCCAGGATGGCGGCGAAGGGGCCGCAGCCCAGGACCAGGGTCAGGACGAGGCCGCCGGCGAGGAGTCCGGCCGCGAAGACGAGTCCTTCGCGGGGGGAAAGCGCGCCGCTGGCCAGGGGCCGGTTGCGCTTGGTGGGGTGGGCCCGGTCCTCTTCCACGTCCTTGAGGTCGTTTACGACGTAGACGGCGCTGGCGGTCAGGCAGAAGGCGGCAAAGGCCAGCACGGCCCGGGACGGGGCGTCCGGGCCGGCCAGCTTCCAGCCGAAGAACAGCGGCAGGAAGACGAAGGCGTTTTTGACGTATTGGTGCGGCCTGGCCAGCTTCAGGCAGGAGGCCAGCCGCGACGGACGGTTTTCCATGGTGCTCCGGCCGGCCGGCGCTGGTTGGCCGGCGGGCGGCGTCACCATAGCCGGGTTGCCCCGGCGGTTCAATCGTCGCTCCGCGCCCGGCCGCCGGGCCAGGGGACGAGCAGGGCGGCGCAGGCGAGCCCCAGGACGCCCCAGGCCGCCGCGGTCACCGGGCGCAGGCGGGCCATGGCCGCCTCGTCGCGAAAGACCAGGGAAGCCGGTCCCTCGGCCCCGGAAGGCAGGAGGTAGGCATTGAGGAAGCCGTAGCCCCGAAGGGGGACGACCTCCCGGCCGTCGGCCAGGCGCAAGCGCCAGCCCGGATGGAAGGATTCGGCAAAGACCAGGGTCTTGCCGCCGCTGCCCGGGGGCAGGTCCATCGTGTAATGGCCCGGGTTGACGCGTGCGTAGGAAAGCCCCGGCGGCGCGGGCGGCGTCGTCGCCTCCCGGGAAAGGGACAGGCGGTCCACGGCCACGGCGGCCGGGCCGGAAAGGGCGAGGCGCGCCCGGCCGTCGGCGTCCGTGGCCACGGCCAGGCCGGAGACGTCCAGCGCGCCGTCGGCCTCGAAGGTCAGCCGCCGGCCGTCCGGCAGGGACACGGCCGCGCCGGCCGGGCCGATCAGGCGCAGGTCGGCGACGTAGTCCCCGGGGACCGGGGCGGCGAGGTCCAGCACGGCCGGCAGCCGGGCCGCTGCGCCGAAGGAGAGCGTGGCCCCGCCCGGTACGGGCGTTTCGGCGACCAGGCGCATGGGCTGGTTGGGCGCGTTGGCCTGGGAGGAGAGCTGGGCCTGGCGCATGGCGAAGCGCACGGTCAGGGTGGTGGCCGGTCCGGGGATGCGGTGGGCTTCCCGGCGGCCGTAGACGTCCTCCCAGCGGTCGTCGGACTTGCCCTCGACGCGGAAGAGGGGCCGAAACGGTCCGCCGTCCACGGAGGCCTCGGCCGCGACAAAGGAGGGCGAGGCCTTGTCGCCGAAGAGCCGGGGATAGGCTTCCAGCACGACGTCATGGGCCGGCACGGGGAAGCGGACGGTGAAGGCGATCTCGCCCGGGGCGTCGCCCTCCACGGCCACCACGCCGCCGCCCATGGGATCGACGTCGCGAAGCTGGGCGTTTTCTTTGGCCGCGGCGACGCCGGCCTCGGCGGCGAGAAGCGGCACGGTCAGGCGCGGGGCCATGGACACGGCCGGAGCGGTCGTCGCCTCCTCGGCCTCGACAACGAGGGTGACGCCGCCACGCCCGGCCAAGGCGGCCACGGCGGCGCGGGCTTCCTCGAACGCCTCCTCGGGCACGGCGAGCACGCCCGAGACGTACGTGCCCCGGCCTGGCGCGGCCACGGTCAGAGCATGGGGCGGGCCGGGTTCGAAGGTGGCCGTGCCGCAGTCGATCCAGTCGAGTCCCCGGCCGAGGGGGCCGGCGTCGAGCTCGGCCACGGGCGCGCCGTCCAGGGCCACGACCGTGCGGCCGGCCAAGGGCGCGGCTCCCAGGCGCGCGAAGATGCGCCAGGAGCCGTGGCCGATCAGGGGGAATTCCGCCTTGCCCGGTCCCTGGCTGACCTTGCCGCCGCCGTCCAGGGCCGCCCCGCCCAGGCGTGGATCGTCGAGGACCTGGCCGGCGAGGTTGCCCCAGGAGCCGGCAAGTACGGCCTGGCGCGCCGGCACGAAGGCCTCGGCCGGGAGAAACGGCAGGAGCAGCTCCGGCCAGGACCGGCCGGCGACGGCCACTCCGGAGAGCGCATCGCCCAGGCGCTTGGCCTGGGCCGCGTCGAGGTCCGCGCCGGCGTAGAGGACCCGGCCGGGAAAGTCTCCGCCTTCGCCGTTGGCCAGGGAAAGGAGCAGGGGAAAGCCGCCGGCGGCCAGAACGCCCCCGTGCGCCAGTCGCAGCCGGGGTAGGGAATCGGCGTTGGCCAGGACCTCCACCGGCGGCGCGGCGAGGCTCGCGTCCGGGCGCAGGTCGGCCTGGGCGGCCACGAAGGGGGCCAGGATGTCGCCCGGGTCGAAGAGCGTCTCGGGGCCGCGCTTGGTGGTTGGCATCCAGCCGAAGGAGCCGTAGGACAGGTAGGACACGGCCGGGTCGTAGAGCACGCGTCGCACGGCGGCGAGGCCCAGCAGCCGGCCGAAGCGGTCCGTGGCCGGCCAGGGCCGCATGAGCACGGTCAGCAGGTAGCGCGAGAAGGGCTCGCCGATGAATGTCGGCCCCATGAGGGCGTCCTTGCCGAACATGGCGAAGTTGCGCGTGACGGCGTCGGCCGGGGACGCGGGCACGTCGCCCGTGGGGCCGGCGATGGTCGGCCAGACCGTCACCCGGTAGTCGTCCGGATCGGCGGACAGGGCCTTGGCCAGCGCGCCCTCGGCCGGGGAGACGGGCTGGGGCATGAGCGCCATGGTCTGGGTGGTGGCGTTTTTGGGCACGGCCACGGACCCGTTCCAGTAGGGCGCGAGGTAGACGGCCAGGCAGGCGGCGGCGAAGGCCCCGGCGGCGACGTCGGGCAGGCGGCTTTCCCGCCAGACGGCCCGGCGCGAGACGACGGCCAGGCCCATGGCCGCCAGCAGCGACAGGCCGGTGAAATAGAGCGGCAGCCAGCGCGCCGGCCGGGCCATGAGGTAGAAGATCATGGGCACGCGGGCCAGAAATTTCTCGTAAAAGACCGCTCCGGCCAGGGTCTTGGACCCGGCCATGCACGTAAAGCCGGCCAGCAGGCAGGCCACGGCGAACC
The DNA here is from genome assembly GCF_029978005.1 of Solidesulfovibrio sp. Lineage (GTDB taxonomy): Bacteria > Desulfobacterota > Desulfovibrionia > Desulfovibrionales > Desulfovibrionaceae > Solidesulfovibrio. Next base: position 7,176 of record NZ_JARKOZ010000188.1, read on the forward strand.
ACTTGAGCGCCCTGGCCGGCCCCCGGTAGGCCAGGCCCGTCAGCGCCAGGCCGAGAAGCCCCAGGGCGGCGGCGATCCAGGCGGGATTTTCCTTGAAATTGACCGGATAGGCGTATTCCGTGCCCATGCCGTAGTTGTCGGTGTGGCCGAGCATGGCTTGGCGGGGGGGCGCGGAGAAGTGGCGGTACATGCCGACGTAGTTCTCGCGCACGTCCTCGGCCGTCTGGTGGTATTTGACCGTGGCCCCGCCCCCGGCCAGGGACAGCCCGGCGGGCACGACCCAGTGCAGGGAAAGGGTCGCCACGGCCGCGCCGGCCACGACGAAGACGGCCAGGGGACGCAGGTCGCGCCGGCTGGCCGTGGCGGCGAGGGTAAAAAGCACGGTGGCGGCGGCGAAAAAAACGATGCCGAAGGGCGAGGCCGAGCAGGCCAGCGCCCCCAGCAGCCCGGCGGCCAGGGACAGGCCGAGCCGGCGGCGACGGCCGGCGGCGGTCACGGCCCGCCACAGCAGCCAGACGATCCAGGGCAAAAGCGCCAGGGCGAAGCCGGACTCCTGCACGTGGCCGCTTATGGCCAGGGTATACTGCCGGGGATTGAAGGCGAAAAGGAGCGCGGCGGCGAGCGACGGCAGCGCGCCAAGGCCCAGGGCGGCGCACAGGGCCAGGATGCCCGCGCCGCCGACCACGGCGTAGGCCAGGGGCAGGAACTTGGCCAGGAACGGTCCGCCGAGAGGCGCCAGGCCCTCGCGCACCACGATGTCGAACCAGCGGTTGATGCCGCCGAAGCCCCCGGGCGTGCCGAGGTCGAAGTGGGCGTTCCAGCCGTACTGGGAAATGACGGCCAGCCGCCTGATCTCCTCGGTGAAGGGCGGGGTGACGTTGTCCCAGTTCTGGTAGACGTGGCCCGGGGCGAAGAGGATGCCCCGGAAGGCAAGGACGGCGAAGAGCGCCACGACCCCGAGGGCCGCGAGCCGGCGCTTCACGGCGCGTCGTCCCCGCCGCGGCCAAGGCCGAGCACCAGGCGGGAAAGGGGGGTTTTGAACAGGGCGATGGTGCCGAGCTGGTGCACCAGGGCGTCGCGCCAGGTGTCGCCGCCCCGGCACTGGCGGCAGTAGTCCGTGGGCAGCAGGCAGCACTTGAGGCTGCGGCGCAGCCGCCTGCCGGCGTCGCCGTCGAGGATGCCGACCAGGGACTGCCTTGTTGCGTTGCCGAAGACGTTTTTACCGTCGTAGTCCTTGCAGCAGGTGGTCACGTCGCCGTTCCAGAGGATGCCGCAATGCCCTTCCAGGCCGTCGCAGGCCCCGATCACGCCCTTGACGAAGCCTTCCCTGCCGGCGTTTTCCTGGCTGACCCAACGGGAGACGGTTTCGAAGCGCACGGACACGTTGTCCGTGACCTTCACGGCATGGTTGGCCCGGGCGCGGTCCGGGGCGAAGGACACGGGCGGGACGAGGCCGGCCAGGAGTTCCGCCATGCGCGCCTCGACCCGGCCGGCGGACATGCGCCGGCCCATGGCGTCGGTGCCCAGGGCCTTTTCGTAGACCGTGTCCTTGAAGACCTTGAGGATGACGCGGCCGGGAAAGCGGGGCGTGGCGGCCACCAGCCGGCGCACGCCCTCGCGGTAGGCCGAGACGTCCGTGCGCGAGAGCTCGGCGAAGGCCGAAGCGTCCACGCCCCGGTAGCTGACGTAGAGCTCGTTTATGCCCGAGGCCGCGACGCGCTCCACGTTGGCCTCGGTGAGCCGGCTGCCGTTGGTGAACACGCGCAGGAAAAGCCCCAGCTCCCTGGCCCGGGCGGCCATGTCGAAAAGGCCCTTGTGCAGGAAAGGTTCGCCCATGAGCCCGAACTGGACCACGGGCGCGAGCCCGCCCCGGGCGATCTGCGTCAGCAGGGAGTCCATGAGTGCCGGGTCCATGAAGCCCTTGGGCCTGGTGATGGCGTCGCTCGGGCAGAAGGGGCAGGAGAAATTGCAGTGGTTGGTCAGCTCGATGATGACGCTGGCAAAGGAAGGGGCCATGGCGGGGGACATCAGGCCCGGGCGGCCGGTTGCGGCGCGGCCGCGTCCAGGAATTCGGCCGTGTACACGGCGGTTTCCTTTTTCATGATCTCGCGCCAGTCGTACTCACGCACCACCAGTTCCCGGCCGGCGTGACCCAGGCGGGCGGCCAGGTCGCGGTCGGCGATGAGCCGCAAAAAGGCCCGGGCGTAGGCCTCCACGTCGCCGCTCGGCGCGACAAGGGCGTTTTCGCCGTCCCGGGCGATCTCGCCGATGGCCTTGAGACGCGTCACCACCACGGGCTTGCCGCAGCCCCAGTACTCGAAGAGCTTAAACGACAGGTAATGGTCGTGGTTGAGCGTGGCCCGCAGGGTCATGGCCCCGATGTCGCAGGCGCAGAGCACGGCCGGCACGTCCTGGTGGGGAATCCAGCCGGGCAGGACCACGTTGTCGGCCAGGCCCAGTCGGTCGATCAGCGGCCGGCACACGCTGTCGAAATACGGGCTGCCGCCGCCCAGGATAAGGAGCCTGGCGTCCGGCCGCTGGGCCGCCACCT
>NZ_JARKOZ010000193.1 GCF_029978005.1 Solidesulfovibrio sp.
GGCTCTGCGGCCTGCGGGTTGCCCGAAATTCCGCGACCACACTGACTGTCGCCCCGCCGCCCGACGTTCCCGACCGCCTCACCATCCGCTCCCATCGGGGAGGTCCAGGAGGGGGTCACCCCCTCCTGGCGGGGTCCGGGGCAGCGCCCCGTTCTTCCTCTCCCGCTTCCCCTTTCTCCGCCAACCGCAACTCCGGCGGCGGCGTGGCCAGAAGCGCCGCCACGTCCGGCCGTTCGGTCAGGCGCGGGTCGAGCCAGGCGGCGAAGGCCGAGGGCGGCAGAATCAGCGGCATGCGCTCGTGGACGGCGGCCATCTGCGGCGAGGCCGGCCGGGTGAGGATGGCGGCGGTGTCGCGGACTTCGCCTTCCGGCGACACGGCGCGTTCGTAGATGCCGGCCAGGGCCATGACGGGCGCGTCCGGCAGGGTGCAGAAAAAGCGCGTCTTGCCGCCCCCGGGGTTTTTTCGCCACTCGAAGAACCCCTGGGCCGGGACGAGGCAGCGGCGGTAGCGCACGGCTCCCCGAAAGGAGGGTTTGTCCAGGGCGGTTTCGGCCCGGGCGTTGATCATGGGACGCATGGCGGCGGGGTCCTTGACGAAGGCCGGGACGAAGCCCCAGCGGAAGAGCCCAGCCAGGCGGCGTCCGGTCTCCCGGGCCGCGAACACGGCCTCGATGAGCTCGGACGGGAAGATTTCGGGGCGGGCCGGCACGTTTTGGGGCATGTCGGGCACGGCCATGGCCTCGGCCACCAGCCGGCGCGGCACGGCCAGGGCGAATCTGCCGCACATGGTTTTTCTCCCCCGGATTCGCCCCGCCAGGTGCGCCTGGGTGGGGTGAAAACGTAATATGCTTGAATAATTGTTTTTTTGAACGTCGGCGATGCTGTCCTCAAGCGGCGAAACGCCGGTCGCGGCATCATGGCAGGGGCGGGGAGGGCTGGCAAGGCGGGGCGACGCGTCAGGCCCGACATTTGCTATGCGGGGAACGGAATGTCGACCGTGGGGCAGGGGAAAACGCGACCTATTGGAATGAAAAGCTATTTTTCGACGGGACGCGCACGCCCCCTGAAACGGGAGCCTCAAATTGTAACAAAGTTGCACTGCGCATGACGACGTTGCCGCCGCCGCCGGCCGCCGACCCGGCCAGCGAATACCAGCCCATCCCCCTGGGCCACCTCTTTCCCCACGCGCCCGGGGATTTCGAGGTCTTCCTGCGCCATGGCGACAGCCACACGCTGTTCGCCCGGGACGGCGAGGTCATTCCGGCGGACCGTCGGGGGATGCTGGCGGAATACGGCGTTTCCGTGGTCTACATCCACCGGGAGCAGCGGGACCGCTACCGGGGCTACATGCGTCGCAACCTGCCCGGCGCGCTGCTGGCTGCGGACATGTCGCGCGAGCAGAAGGCGGCGGTCTTCTACCACGACTGCTGCGAGATCGTGCGCGAACTGTTGCGCGACCGGCTCCCCCAGGGGATTTCCGACATGCACGGCCGGCTGTTCGTGGCCTACGTGCGCGACTGCGTGGCCTTTCTGTGCACCGACGCCGGGCTCTCCCGCCTGGGCGCGCTCATGGCCCACGACTACGACGTCTACAGCCACGGGGTGCACGTCTTCGTCTATACCGTGTTTTTGCTCAAGTCCTTGGGCCTGCCCCAGCCCGCCGTCATCCAGGCCGGGGTGGGGGCGCTTTTGCACGACAGCGGCAAGGAGGGCGTGGACGCCGCCATCCTGCGCAAGCCCGGCCGGCTCACGCCCGAGGAGTTCCTGGCCGTACGGGAACACCCGGTCCTCGGGGAGCGGCTTTGCCGGCCGCTTTCCCTGTCGCGTCTGGCCCGGGAGTGCATCCTCATGCACCACGAGAAGATAAACGGCGCGGGCTATCCCCGGGGGCTCTCCGGCGAGGCCATCCCGGTCCACGCCCGGGCCGTCTCCCTGGCCGACGTCTACGACGCCCTGACCTCGCGGCGGGTCTACGCCGACGCCGTGCGGCCCTTCGAGGCCCTGCGCATCATGCGCCACGAGATGGCCGGCTCCTTCGACCTGGAGCTCTACAAGCGCTTCGTGCTGCTTTTAAGCGGCGCGGCGCTCCTTTAGCGCCATGGCCCTTGCCGCGCCGGCCGCGATCGCGTAGCCGCCAGGCAAAGGAGACGCGCATGGTCAAAAGCCCGGTCAACGCCACCCTCGCCGTCACGTCCTCCGGCAAGCCCTTTCATTTCCTGCTGGCCGCCCTGCTGGCCCAGATGCTGGTTTCCCCCTTCATCAAGGGCGAGGGGGCGGGCGTGGCCCAGGACCTGGTCTTTTTGTGCCTGATGGGAGCGGCCCTGCGCGTGGTGCGCCAAAGCCGCCTGTTCCCGCTCATCCTGTGCCTGGCGCTCGTTTGCGGCGCGAGCATCGTGGCCAAGTACCTCACCCAGGGCGTGGGGCCGAGCATGCTGAGCGACGCCCTGGGCCTGCCCGTAATCTTCCTGACCGCCGTGGAGGTGACGCGCTACCTGGCCAGGCAGAAGCGGGTGGACCTGGACACGGTGCTCGGCGGGCTTTGCGTCTACCTGTTCCTGGGGGCCATGTGGTTCACCGCCTATTCCCTAGTGGAAAGGCTCATGCCGGGTTCCTTCGACTTCACGGTGCACGGCGACCATCTGTCGCTGGAGGCGACGGATCGGCTGCTCTTTTTCTTCAGCTACGTGACGCTGCTCACCATGGGCTACGGCGACATCGTGCCGCTGTCGCCCCTGGCCCAGACTCTGGCCGTGGTCGAGGGAGTGGCCGGGCAGTTCTACCTGGTGTTCTTCATGGCCCGCCTGGTGGGGCTGCATGTGGCGGAAAAGCAGTAGAGTCGGGTGGGAGCTTTCCTCAGCGGGCCGCCGCCAGCCGGGCCGGCAGGTCCCATTTTTTGGCCAGGGCGGCCACGGCCGGGGGCACCAGGGCTTCCCAGGCCCCGCCCTCGGCCATCAGCCGGCGCACGTCCGCGCCCGAGATCCCTTTCTCCTCGGGCGGCGTCTCCCACAGCACCTCGATGCGAAGCCCCAGGCTCTCGAAGTACTCCCGTTTGCGGCGGCCCCAGGCGTCGTAGATGGTGAGGAAGAAAAGCGCCTCCAGAGGAACGTAATAGCGGTAGAGCTCCGGAAGGTTGACGGGAAAGGGGACCACGGTGAGGTCCGCCTCGGCCGTGCCCGCCGCCGTCAGGGCGGCGCGGACCATGGCCTGGCGCTCGTAGTAGGTCAGGGGGTTGGCGGCCGGGGCCGAGCGGTCGGGGTCGGCCTGTTCGTCGCGGGTCAGCCCGGGGTCGGGGTTGGTGACGCCGACCACCAGGTGCCGGCAGCGGGCCCGGCCGGCCAGGAGGTAGCGCAGGTGGTCGTTGTGCAGCACCTGGAAGCGGCCGTGGATGACGCCGACGGGGGCGAGGGCGGCGGGGTCGGTCATGTTTCCTCCAGGCGGAAGGGGCGCACCGGGCCGGGGTAGCAGGCCGGCGGGTCCGGCGTGTCGCGGATGCCGGCCAGGCGGGCCCGCTCCAGGCCGTTCAGGATCAGATAGGGCAGCTCGGTCCCGCGCACGAAGCCCAGGCAGCCGGCGGCGGCGGACACCTCGTCGAAGCGCGACACCGCGTCCACGCGCTGCCCCGGCCCGTGCAGGCACAGTGGCACGGGCTCGCCGCCGTGGATGAGCGGCCCGCTCGACGGCGTGGAATGGTCGGAGGTGACCACGAAGAGCACTTCCGGGTCGCGCAGCAGCGGCCCGGCGGCCCGGCCCACGGCCGCGTCCAGGGCCTCGATGACGGCCTTTTTGGCCAGCGGGTCCTTGGTGTGGGCGGCCTCGTCCGGGGCCTTGGTGTGGACGTGGAGGAAGTCGTGCTCCGTCGCCCGGCGGGCCGTCTCCAGGCGTTCGGCCAGGTCCGCCCCGGGGTCGCCGGTGTCGCGGGCGGGAAGCAGGTCGAAGCCCAGCGCCCGGGCCACGCCGGCGAAGAGCGTGCCCGAGGCGATCGAGGCCGGGCGCAGGCCGAAGCGTTCGCCGAAGCGCGGCAGGGGCCGTACCATGCCGGCGCGCTGGGTGACCAGGGCGTTGATGGGCGAGAGCCCCGCCGCCTCCCGGGCGATGTTGACGGGATGGGCGCAAAGGACCCGCCGGGCGAAGAGCAGGTAGGCCCAAAGCGCCCGGGCGGCGCGGGCCGCTTCCGGCCCGGCCCCGGCCATGGGCTCGGGCTCGGGCAGGAACAGGCCGTCCACCATGGGGTTGGTGTCCGTGACCTCGGGCGAGACGCCGCCGGTCATGACGACCACGCCGAAAAGCCCCTTGTCGCGGTGCAGGCGCACCCGCACGCCCTCGAAGGAGAAGTCGGCCACGGCCGCAAAAAGCGCCGCGGCCTCCTCGGGCGCGGGCTTCTCCGGCTTGTCGCGCCACAGGCGCAGGCAGCCGTCGTCCACGACGGCGTTGCAGAAATGGGCCAGCAGGCAGACCTCGCCCGGGGCGGGGGACAGGCCCAGCCCCAGGGCTTCCAGGTAGCCCCGGCCGGGAAACTCCTCGGGCGCGGCCCCGAACATGGCGAAGTGGGCGTTTTCGCTCGGCAGGGCCTGGCCCGGGAAGCCGGCGTGGTAGAGGCCGTTGGCCCCGGCGGCGGCGATGGCGTCGAGGTGGGGGGTGTGCGCCGCCTGCAGCGGCGTGCGGCCGCCGAGCGCGGCGTGGGAACGGTCGCCCAGGCCGTCGAGGACCAGCAGGACGCACCGGCGCGGCATCAGTCCGCCTCCCTGTCGTATCGATCGGCGTGATCAATAGTGGGGTTGGTCATAGGTATTACCATTTTGCCTTTTTCGGCGCGCAGGCGCAAGGATCGTCCATGCGCTTCGACCTGCACGTCCACACGAGGCTTTCGCCCTGCAGCCGGCTGTCCCTGGAGGAGATCCTGGGGAATGCCCGCCGGCTCGGCCTCGACGGCGTGTGCCTGACCGACCACGACACCATGGCCGCCGGCCGGAGCGTGCGCGAGGGCGTGCAGCAAGACGGGCTCTGCCTCATCGTCGGCATGGAGTATTCCACTCCCGAGGGCGACATTCTGCTGTTCGGCCCCTTCGAGCACCTGCGCCCCGGGCTTTCGGCCCGCGAGGTCGTAAGCCTCGCTTCGGGCCTTGGCGGCGCGGCCGTGGCCGCCCATCCCTTCCGCGCCTGGCGTCCGGCCGGGCCGGGTCTCCTCGGGCACGAGGCCCTGGCCGCCGTGGAGGTGGAAAACGGGCGCAACAGCCTCGAGGAAAACGCCGCCGCCGTGCGCTTCGCCGCCAGGCGCGGCCTGCCCGCCCTGGCCGGCTCCGACGCCCACAGCCTGGAAGAGCTCGGCGCGAGGCCCGTGGACGTCGCCTTCGAGGTACGGTGCCGCACCGACCTCGTGGCCGCGCTGCTGGCCGGCCGCTGCGCCCCGGTTTCGCTTGCGCCGCCTGCCTGCCGCGCGGCGGTTTCCGGCCGGGCCGCCGGCTGCTTCTAGATCGTTCCTCTTAAAACGAGGCCAGAATCCCCACCACGGTCCCGGTCATGAGCGAGGCCAGGACGCCGGCGACGAGCGCCCGGCCGCCAAGGGCCGTGATCTCGCGCTTGCGCTCCGGGCAAAGCGAGGTCATGCCGGCGAGCAGGATGCCCACGCTGCCGAGGTTGGCGAAGCTGCACATGGCGTAGGTGAGGATCAGCCGGGTGTGCTCCGAGAAGGTCCCGGCCGGCAGCTTGGACAGGTCGATGAAGGCGATGAACTCGTTGAGCACGATCTTGGTGCCGAGCAGGCTCCCGGCCGCGGCAGCCTCGGCCCAGGGAATCCCCAGCAGCCAGGCTACCGGGGCCATGACCAGGCCGAGCATGCGCTCGAGCGTCACGGGCGCGCCGGCCACCTCGGGCAGCGTCGCGAGCAGGATGTTGGCGAGCTTGACCAGGGCGACGAAGACCAGCAGCGTGGCCACGATGCTCCAGAAAAGGCGCAGGCCGTCGGCCGTGCCGGAAACCACCGCGTCCATGGCCCCCGAGGCCGGCGAATCGGGCAGCTTGCGCCCGAGCGTCGGGGCCTCGGTCTCGGGCAGCATCAGGGCGGCCACCACCAGGGCGGCCGGGGCGTGGATGACCGAAGCAGTGAGGATATGGCCCAGGCTGTCGGGAAGCACGGCCTTGAGCACCGTGGCGTAGAGCATGAGCATGGTGCCGGCGATGCAGGACATGCCCGTGGCCATCATGGCGAACAGTTCGCTTCGGGTCATGCGGACCATGTAGGGCCGGATGAGCAGCGGCGCTTCGATCATGCCGAGGAAGATGCAGCCCCCCGCGCCCACGCCGAGCACCCCGCCGATGCCCATGGACTTTTCGAGCACGAAGGAAAAGGCCCGCACCAGGCGGGGCAGGATCTTCCAGTAATAGAGCAGGGCCGTCAGCGCCGCGATGACGATGACCAGCGGCAGGGCCTGAAAGCCGAGGATGAAGCTCGCTGACGGGTCGGTGGCGGCGAAGGGGGCCGGGCCGCCGCCCACGTAGCCGAAGACGAAGGCCGTGCCGGCGCGGGTGGCTTCGTCCATGGCCGCGACCAGGGCGTTGAGGCCCATGAACATGCCGCGCAGAAACGGGGCCTTGAGCATGAAGGCGGCGATGGCCGCTTGCAGCCCCAGGCCGCCGAGGACCAGCCGCCAGGGGATGACCCCCCGGCGTTCGCTGAGCGCCATGGCCGCCGCGACGAGGGTGACGAGGCCGAGCAGGCTTTGCAGCATGGCGCGCTCCTTTCCGGAAGGTCGTTAGAACAGGCTCCACAGCATGCGCGTGGCCATGGCCAGCAAAAACAGGGCGAAGACGCGCTTGAGGGTGCCCACGGGCAGCTTGTGGGCGAGCTTCGCGCCGTAGGGCGCGGTGAGGATGCTGACCGCGGCGATGCCGACCAGGGCCGGCAAAGAGATGTAGCCCAGGGACATGGGGGGCAGGTGGTCCGCGCCGAAGCCGTTCACGATGTAGCCCAGGGCGCCGGCCACGGCGATGGGAAAGCCGATGGCGGCGGAAGTGCCCACGGCGGCGTGGATGGGAATGTTGCACCAGGTCATGAACGGCACCGACAAGGTGCCGCCGCCGATGCCGACCAGGCTCGACACCGCGCCGATGGCCGCGCCCGCGCCGAACATGCCGCCGCGCCCGGGAATCTGGCGCGTGGGCTTGGGCTTGATGTTGAGCAGCATCTGGATCGAGACGTAATACAGGAAGCAGACGAAAAAACCCTTGAGAAAACCGGTGGGCAGGCGCGCGGCCAGGCAGGAGCCGGCGAAGGTGCCTACAAGGATGCCCGGGGTGATGGACTTGACGATGGGCCACAGCACCGCGCCGCGGCGATGGTGGGCGCGGAAGCTCGATACGGAAGTGAAGCAGATGGCGGCCAGGGACGTGCCGAGGGCCATCTGCATGATGAGCTCCTGGGAAAAGCCCTGGGCGGTGAAGAACCAGTACAGGGCCGGGACCACCACGATGCCGCCGCCGACGCCGAGAAGCCCGGCGATGACGCCGGCGATGGCGCCGAAGACGAGATAGGCGAGCAGGAAGGAAAGGGAAGGCATGCGACGCTCCTTTCGAAATACGGCTGGAACGGGGTGTTGCTGTAACGGAAAAGACGGCGAATGGAAAGCGGGGCGGGACGTTGGATGGGATGGCGACGGTCTTTCAAGAGGACGTCGCCCCGGCGGCGGAAAAATAAAAAGCCGTCGCGGACGACGGTCGAAGGGAACTGAAATGAGAGACGCCGATCAGGGCCGGCGGAGAGAGGGCGACCCTGCCGGAAGTGACGTCCGCCCTCGCGCCGACCCGGTCCGACCGGGCGCGACGACCTCGCCCCGCCCGCCCCTGAGGCACGAACGGGGCGGCGGGACGACGAAAATGTCGGCTAGGCGATGCCGTAGCCGCTGATCTTCTTCATGTACTCTTCCACTTCCTGGCCCAGGTGGTCGAAGAGCTTGCTGACGCCCTTGTCGGGTTCGGAGCCGATCTTGCTGAAGATCCTGCCGGCCTTGCCGTAGGCTTCCTCGAAGGCGCTCTCGCTTACGCCGCACAGCTCCCTGGCCTCTTCCTTGGTCAGGTAGCCGGTGTGGGCGAAGTAGGCGCAGACGACGGCATTGACCTTCTTGACGTGTTCCTTCTTGGGCATGCGGATCTCCTTTGGGGGTATCGGTGGTCGGTTGCAAAATCGCTAATGCAAATGAGCGGTTCTAGGCAACCCTTGGCTTGTAAAATTTTGCACGAATTCCTTCGTCGGCAACGTCACCGTCCCGGGCGGTCGGCCAGAGGCTTGATGTCGATGACCGGCGTGCCGTCCACGGCCTCCAGGGCCTCGATGGCCAGGACGTCGCCATCGATGGCGGCGATGCGTACCTGGTGCAGGCCGATGGGGTTGGGCCGGTCCGGCGAGCGGGTGGAGAAGACCCCGGTCAGGGGCCGGCCCATGTCCCGCCGGGGATGGACCTCCTGGCAGTCGCGGTGGGCCAGGTGGAACCAGGTGAAAAGCAGGATCTCCTGGCCGACCTCCAGGGACTTGGCCGCCGTGCGGTAAGCCGGATCGAGAACGACCTCGGCCCGGGGGGCGTTGTCCGTCTCGAAACGCGGGGCCGTGGCCGGATCGTCCAGGGGCGAGCGCACGACGCCAAGGACGCGAAGCATCAGGTCCATACCGGGTCCTCCATCAGGTTTTTGCCGTTCCGCCGACGACGGAACCGAGGTAGATGCCGCCAAGGGCCAGGGCCACGCCGGCCAGTTCCACCGGACCGGTGGCCTTGCCGAAAAAGAGCACGTCCCACACATAGGACAGGGTCGGCTGCAGGAGCAGGATGAGCGCGGCCAGGGCCGGCCGCACGCCGGCCAGGCCGATGGAGATGGCCAGCCAGCCCACGGTCTGGCCGACGACGCCGAGGCCAAGCAGGGCCAGGAGGCTTTCGACCGACGGCAGCACGAACGACGCGCCGAAACCCGGCACCACCGGCAAGAGCAGCCCCGCCCCGGCCAGGGACAGCACGGCCATGGCCGCCATGGGGCCGGCCCGCCCCTGGTCGGTGACGGCCTTTTTAAGGGTCATGATGAAAAGCGCGTAAAAGACGGACGTGGCCAGGCCGTAGCCGATGCCCAGGCGAAACTCGTGGCTCTGGGCGGAAAAACCCCGGCCGACCACGAGGTAGAGCCCGAAAAGGGCCACGGCCATGGCGGCCAGGAAGGCCGGCCTCGGGGGGCGCCGCGCGGCCACGGCCGCCGCGAAGGTGACCAGGAACACCTGGAAGTTGCCGGCCAGGGTGGCCAGGCCCGGGCCGACGTAATTGATGCTGGCGTGCCAGCACAGCAGGTCGCACACGAAAAAGACGGCGCAGCCGAGGGCCGGCCAGGACAGGGCCTTTCTCATGGCGCCGAGGTTTTTCGTGGCCGCGAGCAGGGCGAGGAGCATCAGGCCGCCGATGGCAAGCCGGTAAAAGGCCGAAACCGACGGCGCGACGCCGGCCAGCTTGACGAAGACGGCGGAGAAGCTGATGCAGGCCGCCCCGAACAGCAGAAGTCCCATGGCCTAGCGCCGTGTCCCCGAACTATGCGTAAGCATGCGTGTTTTCTCGGGGGCGCGCGCTAGCCGAAATGGTCGAAGCCGGCCATGCTGAACGGCGCGCCGTTGAGGGTGTAGGCGTTTTTGGGCACGACCATGCCGATGGCGGCCGCCCCGGACACGGCGGCGCGCACGGCCGGCCAGCCGGCCGGGGAGACGCAGCCGAGGAGCGCATAGTCCTCGCCGCCGAAGACCGCTTCCTTTTCGGGCTTGCGGCCGTGGCCGGCGGCATGGGCCGTGACCTCGGGATGGAGCAGGGCGGGGGGGATGAAGAGGTCCGCCCCGAGCCCCGCCGGCAAAAGGCGCGGCAGGTCCCGGGCCAGGCCGTCGGAGACGTCCATGCAGGCCGAGACCTCGGGCAGGGCGGCCAGGGCCAGGCCGGCGGCCAGGCGCGGCTCGGGGCGCAGATGGGCGGCCACGGCGGCGGGAAAACGCTCGGCCGCCTGGCGGCCTTCCTTTTCCAGCACGGCCAGGCCCACCCGGGCCAACCCTACCGGGCCGACCACGAAGAGCACGTCTCCGGGCGAGGCCTGGCCGCGCCGGAGAAACCGCCCCGACGGCCCGGGCGCGCCCCAGATGGTGACGCAAAGCCCGAGCTTGTCGCCCCGGCTCAAATCGCCGCCGGCCAGGGGCAGGTCCAGGGCCCGGGCCAGCCCGGCCATGCCGGCCATGGCCTCCTCCCAATATTCCCGATCCGCGTCGTCGGGGCTGGTCAGGCCCAGCACGAAACCCGTGGGCCGGCAGCCCATGGCGGCCACGTCGCTCACGTTGACGGCCAGGGCCTTGTAGCCCACGTCCGCGGGCGTGAAATACGAGCGCCGGAAATGCACGTCCTCCAGGAACAGGTCCGTGGTCACGCAGACCTGGCCCGGACAGGCGATGATGGCCGCGTCGTCGCCGCGCGAAAGCACGATGCCCTCGCCGGCGCGCGGGAAATGCCGGTCGATGAGCGCCAGGAAGTCATCCTCGGAGTGGAATAGTATCATAATGGTTGTCGTATCGAGGGAGAACCGGGGGAGGGAGCCCCTTTTTGAAAAAAGGGGCTCCCTCCCCCGGGCCCCCTCCCTCCCGAAAAACTTCAAAGGGGTGTCGTGGACCGGAGGCCACGGTCAATTAGTATCGGCTGATCGGGCCGAAAAAGAAAGTATTTTAAGCGATAGCAACTGCTCTGATTGTATCTGCAAACCGACCGTGGGGGGGGTCAAAGGGGGGCGGGGGGG
>NZ_JARKOZ010000210.1 GCF_029978005.1 Solidesulfovibrio sp.
CGGTGCTGGCCGGCTTTGCGGCCTGCGTCGCCTGGCCCATTTCCCCGACCACAACGACCGACGCCCCGCCGCTTGCCATTCCCGACCCAACCTCCACCCGCCCCGTCGGGGAGGTCCAGGAGGGGGTCACCCCCTCCTGGCCGCCGGAGGCATCTTCCTCTGCATCAAGCTCTTCCTCAGGCTCCCTTGGCCTTGGGCCGGCAGGTTCCCTGGCAGCAGCCGTCGGCGAGGAATTCGCTGTAGGCGAAGAGGATACGCCGTTCCCGGTCGAGGGCGTCTTCGGCGAGGGCTGGGGCGGGGGCTTTGAGGGCCATGGCTTCCGGCCAGGTGGGGACGCCGCGCATGCCCCGGCCGATTTCTCGGCCCGTGGCCGCTTCCAGCAGGATGGCGTCGTGGGTGTCCGTGACGAGCACCAGCGGCACGCCGCCGCACTGGTACAGGCGGGCGGCGGCCAGGGATTCGCGGATGTAGGAGCCGGGCTCGCCCGAGCAGAAGATGACGAACAGGAGCGGCCGCCCGTCGGCGTCCGTGGCGCACAGGTCGACCATGCGGGTGTACTGCGCGCCCTCCACGGGAAAACAGACGCCGACCTTGGCCGCGAGGCGCTCCTTGGGGTAGCCTTTCTCCTCCACCAGCATCCGGGCCAGGGCTTGGCGGAATTCCTCGTAGGAGGTTTCGGCGATTTCCTCGCCCGTCAGGTAGTCCCGGATGACGTTGCCGAGGGATTCCTCATGCATGGCCGACTCCTTGGGTCGTGTTCGGCGTGAACAGGCCGGGCCGCGCCCGGACGATCCGCCGCAGCGCGGCGGTCAAAAGGACGAAGACGAGCAGGGAGGCGGCGCACAGCGGCCCCCGGCGGCTGTCGTCGGGCGTGATGCGCACCTGTTGCGAGGGGACGGTCACTTCGAGGACCGTGGCTTCGCCCGGGGCGTCGTCCGCCACCCGAGCCGCCTCGAAGCGGTAGTGTCCGGCCTCCTCGCGCGCCATCCAGGGCAGGGCGATGCGCTGGCCCACGACGCCGGCGGGCGTGATCACGATCAGGTTGGGCGAGACGGCGATGGGCAGCCGCGTCTGGCCGGAGAGGGCGACGATGCGGTTGCTCATGTATTCGGCGATGGAGAAGTTGCCGTAGAAGTTGGGATTGGCCGTCAGGTGCGGCATGAGTTCCCGGTTTCGGGCGTGGAAGGTGAGCAGGGTGGGGACGAGCAGCGCAACGCAGGCGGCCAGCCGGAGCCTGCCGGCCGCGTGGGCCGGCCAGGGGCCGAGGCGGTCGGCGACGAAGAAGGCGACGAAATGGAAGGCCACGAACAGGAAGCGGAACGGGTAGATTTCCGAGGAGGCCAGCCGCAGCCAGACCGAGAGTTCGCGCCAGACGGTCCCCCAGCCGAGGACGAGGAAGACGAGGGCGGCGACGAGGCAGGCCCCGTCCGTGACGGAGTCGCCCGGCCGGGGCCGCCTGCCGCGAAGCAGGGCCAGGAGATAGCCGCCGGCCAGGAGCGCCGCCAGCGCCACGAAGGCCGGGCCCACCAGGAGCGAGCCGTCGTAGAAGGCCACGTTGTGGTGGCTGTAGGTTTCGGGGAACTGGAACATGGGGAACACGTCGTCGGTGAGCAGCCCCCACAGGTCGGCAAGGGAGGCGTAGCCGCCGCCCGGCACGCGCTCCCAGCCGCCGTAGACCTTGGTCGCGGCGTAGGCCTTGGGCGCGACGAGCACGGCCGTGGCCAGGAAGAAGTAGGGCATGCGCCAAAGGAAGGCGGCGCGCCGGCGGATGGCCGCGTCGGCCAGGGCGTAGACCCCGGCGGCCAGGAAAAGCCACACGAACAGGTGCAGCGCCCCCTGGTAAAAGATCAGGGCGGCGAGCAGGCTGGCCCCGGCCCACTCCGGGGGACGGAAGTCCCGGGCGGCCAGGAGCGCGACGATGCCCGGCACGAGGCACAGGCTGATCTGCGGCGAATAGCCGATGGCCAGGTGCTGCACGAGCCAGGGGTTGCAAAGGAAGAGAAGCAGCAGCAGGATCGATTGCCAGGCGTCGAAGCCGCGCCGCAGCGCCAGCAGGCGCACGCCCCAGGCGGCGGCCAGCAGGTGCAGGCCGAAGAAGGCCTTCATGAAGGCCATGAGCGGCAGGGCGAAGGCCAGAGGCAGAAGCGGCGAGAAGCTGAGGACCTCCGGATTGGACCAGTAGGACAGGTTCTGCAGGGTGGAAAACCATGTCGTGGTCTCCGGGATGGCCAGAAACGACAGGGGCATCTGGCCGAAGCTGCGCAGGGAGTCGTACAAGAAGGCGAAGTAGTAGAGGTCCTTGCACCAGTCCAGGATGCCGACGCGGTCCGAGAACAGGAATTCCCCGTAAAAGAGCGCGATGACGCCAAGCGCCGCAGCCCAGTACGCGACCGCGCCGGGCCGGGAAGGACGGCCGTGACTCGGAGGCGGCGTGGATGGCGAGGGATCTTGGCG
Source organism: Solidesulfovibrio sp. (assembly GCF_029978005.1). Taxonomy (GTDB): domain Bacteria; phylum Desulfobacterota; class Desulfovibrionia; order Desulfovibrionales; family Desulfovibrionaceae; genus Solidesulfovibrio. Next base: position 2,455 of record NZ_JARKOZ010000210.1, read on the forward strand.
CGTCATGGTTGCCTGGTTGTTCGGGGCGAGTCCCGACTCCGGAAGGGATCGTTCGATCAGGGGATAGCGGCAACGGCCGGGCATGGGCAAGGATTTTATAAGAAAAGCGACGTCTTTCCTGCCGGTCGCTCTTTTCGGCCGGCTCGACGGAGCTCGATTTATTGGATAGATAGGGCCATTCTTCACCGGCGGGGGGGCGCATGGAAGACGGCAGACTGAGCGACAGGCTGGCCAGCCTCAAGGAACACCTGCAACTGGAAAACCCGCTTTTGGTCGAGGCGGTGGGCAGCTTCGGCAAGCTCGACAAGGTCTGTCGGGGCATCGGGCTTCTGGGCAACGACCAGTCCACGATTTCCCAGATCGCCTGGTGGCCGCTCATTTCCGTGCTGGGGCCGTTTTCCGCCGGCAAGTCCACCTTCATCAACTACTATCTCGGCACGCCGGTGCAGCAGACCGGCTCCCACGCCGTGGACGACAAGTTCACGGTCATCTGCTACAACGCCGCCGGCGAATCGCGGGTGCTGCCCGGCACGGCGCTCAACGCCGACCTGCGCTTCCCCTTCTACAAGATGAGCGAGGAGCTGGAGAAGGTCGAGCCCGGCGAGGGCGGCCGCATCGACTCCTACATCCGCCTCAAGACCAGCCCCAGCGACAAGCTGCGCGGGCTCATCCTCATCGACTCCCCGGGCTTCGACGCCGACGCCCAGCGCACCTCCACGCTTCGCATCACCAACTACATCATGGACCTCTCCGACCTGGTTCTGGTCCTTTTCGACGCCCGCCGCCCCGAGCCCGGGGCCATGCGCGACACGCTGACCCATTTGGTCGCCGCGACCATCAACCGCCGCGACTCCAACAAGTTCGTCTACATCCTCAACCAGATGGACATCGCCGCCCGGGAGGACAATCCCGAGGAGGTGGTGGGAGCCTGGCAGCGCGCCCTGGCCCAGCAGGGGCTCACGGCCGGCAAGTTCTACCGCATCTATTCGCCCTCGGCCGCCCTGCCCATCGCCGACGAGTCCCTGCGCCAGCGTTTCGAGGCCAAGCGCGACGCGGACATGGCCGCCATTCACAACCGCATGAACCAGGTGCGCGTGGAGCGGGCCTACCGCATCGTCGGCGAGCTGGAAAAGCTGGCCCGCGAGGTGGAGGACGTGCGCGTGCCCGAGGTGCGGGGCATGCTGGCCCGCTGGCGCAAGGGCACGGTGCGCCGCGACGCCGTGCTTTTCGGCCTGCTGGCCCTGGTCCTGGCGGCGGCCTACGTGCTGACCGGCCATCCCTTCACCAACGGGCTGGCCCCGGCCTGGATGGAGTGGGTGTTCGCCGAGTCCTGGCGGGCGATTCCCTTCCTGCTTTTGTGCCTCGGCGGCGGGCTGTGGCTGCATTTCCTGGCCCGCAGGTGGTCGACCAACGCCGTGGCCCGGGTGGTGGAGAAGGCCTATGCCCACGGTCCGGTGCGCGAGGGGCTCCTGCGCGCCCTGGCGAAAAACACCGCGCCCTGGCGTTCGATCTTCTGCTCCGAGCCGGCCGGCTGGGGGCACAAGTACCGGAGAATCCTGTCTTCGGTCATTTCCGACAGCGAGAAGTTCATCCAGTCCCTCAACGACCGCTACGCCCATCCGTCCGGGGTGTGGCAGCAGCAGCCGACCCCGGCCGCGCCCGCCGCGCCGGAACCGGCCTGCGAGTAGGCGTTTCCCCGGTTTCCCACGCGGGGCCCCGCCCGGCCCGGACCCGCGCCCATCCTTTCCAATCCCAACAGGAACCACTTTCCATGAATCCCGCCTGCAAGGACATCACCTCGTTTCTCGTCATGGACATCCTGGAACGCGCCCAGGCCATCGAGGCCGCCGGAAAGCGCGTCATCCACCTGGAGATCGGCGAGCCGGACTTCGATATCCCGGACTGCGTCAAGGAAGCGGCGAAAAAGGCCGTGGCCGAGGGCCGCACCCATTACACCCACAGCCTGGGCGTCCTCGAGCTGCGCGAGTCCATCTGCCGCCTGTTCGCCGACGAATACGGCGTGACGATCAGCCCCGAGCGCATCCTGGTCACGGGCGGCACCTCGCCGGCCATGCTGCTGACGTTCGGCGTGCTGGCCCGTCCGGGCGGGCACATCCTGCTCACCGACCCGGCCTACGCCTGCTACCCCAATTTCCTGCGCTTCACGGGGCTGACCCCCCGCTACGTGCCTGTGGCAGAGGAGGACGGCTTCCAGTTCACGCCGGGCGCCATCATGGAGGCCGTGGACGGGCTGACCGCCGGCATCCTGCTCAACTCCCCGGCCAACCCCACCGGAACGCTCACGCCGGACGAAACCTACGAGGCGGCCTGCGCCTCGGGCGTACCGGTCATTTCCGACGAGATCTACCACGGCCTGACCTACGGCGGCCGGGCGCGCAGCGCCCTGGAATTTTCCGAGGATGCGCTGGTCTTAAACGGCTTTTCCAAGCGCTTCGCCATGACCGGGCTGCGCCTGGGCTATCTGGTCGCGCCGAAGTCCATGATGGGAATCCTGCAGAAGTTGCAGCAGAACCTGTTCATCTGCGCCTCGTCCGTGGCCCAGTGGGCGGGCGTGGCGGCGTTGTCCAAGGAAGGGCTCGAGGCGGCCGAGGCCATGCGGCGAACCTACGACGCCCGGCGCAAGGTGCTGCTCGCCGGGCTCGAGAAGCTGGGGCTTGCGCCGCGCACCGAGCCCACGGGCGCGTTCTACGTGTTCGTGCGCGCCGACCACCTCAATCCCGATTCCCTGGCCTTGGCCTACGACATCCTGGAAAAGGCCCACGTGGGCGTCACCCCGGGCATCGACTTCGGCCCGGGCGGCGAGGGCCACCTGCGCTTTTCCTACGCCAATTCCCTGGAGAACATCGAGGAAGGCCTGGACCGCCTGGGCCGCTACATCGCGACCCATTGCGGCTAGGTCGGCGCGCGTTGCGGAGGCTTCGCAGCGGTTGCGACGGACAGCGTTTCGCGACGGGGCTTATTTGTAAACGTCGCCCCGGAAGCCCGCCTTGTAGATGAAAAGGCGTTGCTCGTCGGATGTGAAAAGAATGCGCACGCCGCCCAGGCGCAGGCGGAAGTCGTGGGGATGGGGCTGCAACCGCTTGATGTCGAGCCCTGCGAAGTCGCCGGCCAGGAGCCGCCGTACCGCTTCCTTGACCTTTTTCCGTTGCGCTTCGGGCAGGGACAGGATGAAGGTGTTGGCCTTCTTGGCGATGACGCAGTCGCGCCCCATGCCGTCTACCAGTCGGCCATGGCCCGGCACAGGTCCAGGGTCTCGCCCCGGGACAGGGCGTCATAAGCTTCCTGGCGGTCGGCCTCGTCCTCCGAAGTCAGCCGGGCCTCGCCGCGCAGTTCGGCCTGCATGGCCTCCCACTGCGCCAGCGGGACCACCACGGCGACGCGGTTGCCCTGCTCATCGGTCTGGTACTGGATGCCCATAAAAGCGCCTCCCTGGGCCGCCGCCCGGCGGTCCGTTTCGTTCCTGCCTACCACCGCGCGCGTTGCAGGGGAAGAATCTACATCCTGTCCAGGGGCACGTTGGCGTAGACTTCGTCGAAGTCGTCGTCGAGCTGGTCCAGGTAGTCGGCCGGGTCGAATTCCCGGCCGCAGCCGTGGCAGGTGAGCATGATGCGAAGGCAGGTGCGTTCGTAGGTCAGCTGCCGGCCGCAGCCCGGGCAGGCGACCTTGGTTTCGGTCGGTTTGAACTGGATGCGGGAAAAGGCCATGGGAACTCCTTAAACCATGTTCGCGCCGCTTAAGATCATCACCAGGCGCTTGTACACATCGGGGTCGAAGGCTTCGAACATCTCGTCGCGCATGAGGCGCAGGGCCTGGAAGGGCGGCATGGCGTCGGCGTAGGCCCGCTTGGTGGTCAGGGCGTCGTACACGTCGGCCACGGTCAGGGCCCGCACGTAAGGCGGGATGAGTTCGCCCGAAAGCCCGCCCGGATAGCCGCTGCCGTCCATGCGCTCGTGGTGCATGAGGATGCAGTGGCAGGCCGTCTGGGAGAGCTGCGCTTCCTGGCACAGGGCCATGCCCATGGCCGGGTGGGTGTTGATGACCAGCCGCTCCTCAGGGGTCAGGGGGCCGGGCTTGGACAGGATCTCGCCCGGGATGCGCGTCTTGCCGATGTCGTGCAAAAGCGCCCCGATGCCGGCCTGCACCTGCGTGTATTCGTCGGCCTTCATGCTTTGCAGGATGGCCGTGGTGTAAACGAACGCGTGCACGTTGTGGGTGTGCACGGAATAGTCGTGGGAGGCCAGGGCGGCGATGCATTTGAGCGATTCGTCCATGGCCAGGAACTTGAGGCTTTTTTCGACGATGGCGGCGATCCGGACGTACTGCTTCTTGCCGATGCCCTTGGGCAGGCGCGTCTCGAACACCTCGCGCACCACGGCGTCGGCGGCGTTGTACAGCACCTTGCTGCGTTCCTGCACGGGGATGGCCCCGTCGCCGAGGATGTCGGGCAGGTGCTTCTCGACGTAAAGGTTGAAGTCCGGCCGCTCCTCGCCCCGGATGTAGACCTCGGCCACGCCGGCGTCGTGGAGCTTCTGCCGGTGGCGCTGGGTGAACTGCTCGTTTTCCGAGGCGTAGAGCACGAAGTTGCCGGCCTGGCGGATGTACACCCGGAACCGGCCCAGGGTCTTGGGAAAGATCATCAGGGGGGAAACCGCGAAAAACATTTCTTCCCGCATGTTCGCCGTCGCCTTTTGCAGCATGGTCTCGCCTCCGCGCGCCGCGGCCCGATCCTGACCTCGATGCGTACGTATTCGGCAGGATTGGAAAAAACTTCAGGCGGTCGGAGCCTTGTCGGCAGGGCCTCGGCCTTCGTCCGGCGGCGGCGACTTCTTCACCAGGACCGGGCGGCCGTCGGGCAGCCGCTCGGCTTCCAGGTAGAAATCGAAGGCGTCCAGGGAAAGGCACAAGTCGAAATCTTCCTCGGGCACGATGGCCGTCTCGCCGAAGAAGATGGCGGCGGTGGGGGCCGTGCGCAGAAACTTCGGGATGGCCTCGAAGGCGTTGGGCACGCCCTGGAGCAGGTTGGCCAGGTAGGTGGCGCACAGCTTGTCCTCGGGGGCGTGGGAGACGCCGGCCTTGCCCATGGCCACGATGGACACGGTCTCCGGCGCGGCTGCGAGCAGGGCCCGGGCCGTGGCCGCCACGTTGGTGAAGGCGCAGGTCAGCACCCGGTCCGCCGAGGCCATGGCCGCGTAGAGCCCCCGCGTGCCGGCCGAGGTGGCGTGGACCAGCGTCCGGCCGGTCACGTCCGCAGCCTTGACCTCGCTTGGCGAGTTGCCGAAGTCGAAGCCGGGGAGCTTCAGGCAATGCCGTTCGCCGGCCAGCAGGTAATCCGGGTGCGCCGCCTTGAGCGCATGGGCCTCTTCCACCGTGTCCACGGGCAAAATGCGGGCCGCGCCTCCGGCGAAGGCGTAGCAGGCCACGGAACAGGCGCGGAAGACGTCGATGACCACGGCCGTCCCCGTGGCCTCCTCCGCGCCGCTTAAAAGCTCCAACATCCTGATGCGCACGACAAGCCCTCCCGGGACAAGCCATAACAGCGCGGGAGCGCTTTGAAAAGCGGTCCGCCCGGGGCCCGCCTTGCCAGGAGACGGCCGAGGCCGTATGAAAAGCCAAGGCGCCCGATCGCCGGGAGACGCGCGCATGAACACCACCGACAACGCCTCGCCGCCCCTCTTGCCGGTTATTCCGGAATACAAGTCCTGGGTGAAAAACGTCCAGGAAGGGGTGGCCGCGGACAACGCCCGGGCCGACGCCGCCTTCGCCGGCCAGCGCGGCCCCCTGTCCGCCGCGGACGTTCCCGCCCGTCCGGCGACGCCCGAATCGGACCGGGGCGTCCTCGCCGACGAAAAGGCCTGATCCGTTCTCCCGCGCCGACAGGCGAAAGCATTTTCAGGAGGCTTCATGGCCCAGTGCGACTGGCGCGAAAGGCGCCGGCATGTCATGTCCCAGGCCCGGCGGATCGTGGTCAAGGTCGGCAGCGCCGTCCTGGCCGCCGAGGCCGGCGTGGACGCCGCCGTGGTGGCCGGGCTGGCCCGGCAGATCGCCGGGCTCGTCGCCGACGGCCGCAAGGTGCTGCTCGTTTCGAGCGGCGCGGTGGCCGCCGGCCGCGAGGTGCTCGGCGACCGCTACGACCGCACGCTCCTGCCCCACCGCCAGGCCGCCTCGGCCATCGGCCAAAGCCGGCTCATGCACGCCTACGACCAGGAATTCGCCCGCCACGGCCGCATCGCGGCCCAGGTGCTCCTCACCCGCGACGACCTGGACAACCGCGAACGCTACCTCAACCTGCGCAATACCTTCGCCACACTGTTCGACCTCGACGCCGTGCCGGTGGTCAACGAGAACGATTCCGTGGCCGTTTCCGAGCTCGTCTACGGCGACAACGACTGCCTGGGCGGGCTGCTCGTCGGGGCCATCGGGGCGGAGCTTTTCGTCAACCTGACCTCGGCCAGGGGCGTGTTCGCCGAAAATCCGGACGAGCATCCCGGGGCCTCGCCCATGGAGGTCATCGAGGACATCGCCGGACTTGACCTCGACGCCATGTGCGGGGCCAAGACCACGCTTGGCACGGGCGGCATGTACTCCAAGCTCCTGGCCGCCCGGCGCGTGGCCCAGCTCGGCGTGCCGACGCTGATCCTGGCCGGCCGCGAGCCCGGGGCGCTCACCCGGGCCCTGGCCGGCGAGAACGTCGGCACCTTCGTGCCGGCCGGGTGCAAGCCCATTCCCCGGCGCAAGTTCTGGCTGGCCTACCACCACGAGCCGCAAGGCACCCTGGTGGTGGACGACGGCGCGGTGCGGGCCCTTCGCGAAAAGGGCAAGAGCCTGCTGCCCGCCGGCATCGTGGACGTGGCCGGCGATTTTTCCGTGGGCTCCATGGTGCGGGTGGCGTCCTGCGCCGGCGAGAGCGTGGGCGTGGGGCTTTCCAACTACGCCGCCGCCGACCTGCGCAAGATCATGGGGCTCAAAAGCTCGCGCATCGCCCAGGTGCTCGGCGAGGCCGCCTACGCCGAAGCCGTGCACCGCGACAACCTGCTCCTCGACGCGGCGATATAGGAAGACCGAGAGGGGCGTCGCCCCTCCCGGGCCCTCCCCACCGGGGGGAATGATTCCCCCCGGGCTCCCCGAAGGGGGTGACAGGGGAGGGGGCCGCAAACCGCGCCAGGGGTGAGAAGGAGGTCGGGATGGAAGCGGAAGCCAAGTGCCGGGGTTGGGACGTGTTCGAGGCGGACGGGATTTGCCGGGTGTGCGGCAAGAAGGCCGTTTTCGCGCCCATAAGGCCCGGCCACAGCCTGCGCGAGACGCGCTGCTCGTCGTGCAAGGCCAGCCGGCGCACCCGCGACGTGGCCCGGGTGCTGACGCAACTGGCCGCCGGCCCGGACTGCCCCACGCTTCCCCAGGCCCTGCCCGCCATGGAGGGCTGGCGGGTGTTCGAGGCCCAGGCCGCCGGGCCGCTCCACAACGTGCTGCGCTGCCTGCCGCGGTATTCCTGCTCGGAATACGTGCCGGAGCTGGCCGCGCCGGGCTCGTGCACCCAGGCAGGGCTTCGCTGCGAGGACCTGGAGCGGCTGAGCTTTCCCGACGCGTCCTTCGACCTCGTGGTCACCCAGGACATCTTCGAGCACGTGGCCGATCCCTGGCGGGCCTTCGACGAGGTCTGGCGGGTGCTGGCCCCGGGCGGGCGGCACGTGTTCACCGTGCCCGTGCACGAGGGCCATCCGACCACGCCGCGCGTGCGTTTCCTGGAGGGCGCGCGCGTGGACCTCCTGCCGCCGGTGCACCACGGCGATCCCATGCGCCAGGGCGGCTCGCTGGTGGTCACGGACTACGGCGACGACCTGTCGCGGCTCCTCAGCGCCCGGGGCCAGCCGACCCACGTGGCCTCCCACGTGGCCTTCTACAAGCCCACGGAGATGCCGGGCATCATAGACGACGATCTCCACGCCCTGTACGAGGCCGCCTGGAAGGCCGGCGAAAAGGCGAGCTTTCTGCGGTATAATTCCGTGGTGTTCGTGACGGACAAGCCGGCATAGCCGGCCGTCAGAAAAGGCTCAGCCCCATTTCCCCGGTCTCGGCGCATTCCTTGGCGTGGGCGGCGAGAAACGCCTCCTCCCAGCGGAAGACGTGGCCCACGACGTTGCCGAGGATCTTGGGCCAGACGTCCGGGAAGCGCTCGGCCGTTTTCTGGAACTTCTCTTTGGTCAGCACCAGGCACTCCGCATCCGCCACGGCGTGGACGGAAAAAAGCGCCTTGGCCGGGGCGAGCAGCCCCAACCCCCCGAAGAACTGTCCCGGGCCGCGACGCGGCAGGGTCACGGCGCAATCCCCGATCCGCCGGTCCATGGCCACCTCGCCGGACAGCACGTAGAAGCAGCGGTCCAGGGCCTCGCCCTGCTCGCACAGCGCCTCGCCGGCGTCGAAGGTTTCGCGGCCCGACAGGTAGGCCAGCACCTTGATCACGTCCAGGGGAACGCCGCTGAAGACGGGCAGCTCCCGCAGGATGTCCAGGCACTCGTTGAAGCCGCAGCTCTTAAGCCCTTGGGGCTGATCCGTGGACAAGCTCATAGAGCATCCCCTTTTTGTCCATCAGTTCGGCATAGGAGCCGGTCTCGACGATGCGTCCCGCCTTCATGACCGCCACCTTGTCGAAGTTCTTGATGGTGTCCAGGCGGTGGACCACGGAAATGACCGTGGAGCGGCCCTTCCACTTGTTTTCCAGCAGGTTCTGGATGCGCGTCTGGGAGGCGTTGTCCAGCGCCGACGTCGCCTCGTCCAGGATGAGGATGGGCGGCTCCTTGAGAAACGCCCGGGCGATGGCCACCTTCTGCTGCTGTCCGCCCGAGAGCCGGTCGCCGTTCGTGCCCACCTGGAAGTCCAGGCCGATCTCCAGGATGCGTTCCAGCATGTCCTCCTCGATGAGAAGGCTCACGATGGTCTTCTGGATCTGGTCGAGGACCTTGGGGCTCGTGGTCTTGACCCGGCCGAACAGGATGTTGTCCATGACCGTCATGGGATACAGGTAGTCCTCGCGCCGGAAGAAGGTCACCGCGCCCGGCATGTCCGTGGCCACCCGGTCCGCGAACATGGCCCGGCCCGAAAGGAGCAGCCCCTCGAGGATCGGCGAAAGGGTCACGATGGTGTGGATGCCCGGGGTGAAGCGCAGGGCCAGGGTCAGAAGCAGCCGCTCGTCCTCGGCCGAGAGCTTGTGCAGCCGCACCCGGCCCAGGCGGCCGGCCAGGTCGCGGTAGGTCTCGAACTCCTCGGCCATGATGGGCGTTTGCTCGAAGAAGACGGCGTCCGGGGAGGGCACGTCCTTTAATATGTCCACCGTGCGGCTGGTCAGCTCCGCGCCGGTCTGCATGAGCAGCATCTTGAGCCCGGCGTCGTGCAGGAAGCCGATGAAGAAGGCGTTGCCCGTGAGCCGCTCCGGCTCGAAGTCGGGCTGTCGCGGCGTGCCGAAGATCAGGTTCTCGCCCACGGAGCTGTAGTAGAGGTAGCGGGAGGGGTCGAAGAACTCCACCGAGCCGGCCAGGGACTCGCCGTGCCCGGCCAGATAGGCCTCGCGCACCCGCACCACCTTCTTGACCAGGTGCTCCTTCTTGCCCTCCTTGAAGACGGAATTGAGGGCGAAGCGCAGCACGTCCGCGAAAAGCCCCACCTGCTGCACCACGGCGATGATCTCGTCCAGGCTCGGCAGCCCCTCCTCGCCGGTCACGCCGTGGGCCTCGCGCCGGGCGTTGATGGAATAGAGCAGGTTGTCCTTGATGGACCCCTCGAAGATGAAGGGATGCTGGGACACCACGCCGACGTTGTCCGCGATGTCGGACTTGGGCATGGCGTCTATGTCCAGGCCCGAGAGCTTGGCCGTGCCGGCGGTGTATTTGAGGATCTGGCACAGGCAAAGGGCCAGCGTGGACTTGCCAGAGCCGGAAAAGCCCACCAGGGCCACCTGCTCGCCGGGATTGACGTCCAGGGACACGCCCTTGAGCAGCTGGATGCCGCCCGGAACCTCCAGCACCACGTCCCGGGCCGTGACCGCCCCGTCCAGGGCCACGGCCGGCCGGGGCTCCTCGGGCTCTTCCAGGAACTCCGGGTCGCCCTGGAAGTACTCCATGATGCGGTCGTAGCTGACCGAGGCGTCCTGGTAGGTCTGGTAGAAGTCCATGAGCTCCTTCCAGGGGTCGTAGAGCTTCTCGTTGGCCGAGAGGAAGGCCACCAGCGCGCCGAGGTCGAAGCGGCCGTTGATGGCCAGGTAGCCGCCAACCAGGAAGAGCACGAACGGTCCGAGGTTCTGGAAGAAGTTGTTGGAGACCTTGATGGCGAACTTGTAGAGGTTCCAGACCACGCGCACCTTGAAGAGCTTGTCGGCCCAGGCGCCGAAGCGCTTGTTCTCCAGGCGGAAGCTGGCGTTGGCGTGGATCTCGTGGATGCCGGAGATGGTTTCGCCGATCATCGTCGAGAGCTTGCGGCCGGTGTCCACGCGCTCCTTGTTGGCCGCGTTGGCCCGGCGCTGCAGAGCCGGGATGACCAGAATGGCGATGGGGTAGAGCGCCATGCTGATGAGCGCCATGAGCGGATTGAGGTAGAAGAGGTAGCCGGCGAAGGCCAGGAGCGTCAGCAGGTTGGTCACGGGCACGGCGACGGCCTGGCCCACGAACTCGCCGGTGTTGGCCACCTCGGCCACCAGCGACGAGACCACCATGCCCGGCGAGGCCTTGCGGAAAAAGGACATGGGCAGGGTCAGGATGTGGGCGTAGAGCTTCTTGCGCAGGTCGGTCAGCGACTCCTGGCCGATGTAGTTCTGCAGGGCGTTGATGGCGAGCTTGAGCCCCGAGGCGGCCACCACGCAGGCCAGGTAGTAGCCGCAGTACATGACGAGCAGGTCCAGGCGCTTGAGCCCGATGGCCTGGTTGATGATCTTCTTTTGCATCTCCAGCGGCAGCACGCGCACGGCCACGGTGACCACGATGATGACCAGCAGCACGCTCTGGAGCTTGAGGTTGCTGGTCCAGACCCAGGAGAACAGCGAGCGTTTGTAGAGGACGTCGGGAATGTCGGGGCGTAGCTTCATGCCGAACCGCCTTGTCGGTGGAATTGGGGGCTGTCAGGCGTCCTGAGGCGGCGTCTCGCCGGCGTCCCGGCGGCCCCGGGAGGCGATCAGCGACAGGGCGAGGCTGGCCAGGTCGGCGAACTGGGGCTTGGAGATCTGTCCGTCCGCGCCTACGGACTGCCCCCGGTGGCGCAGCTCGTCGGTGACCAGGGAGGAGAAGAGCACTACCGGCGTGGCGGCCAGGCGCGGGTCTTCCTTGATTTTTTTCGTCAGGGTGTAGCCGTCCATGAGCGGCATCTCGATGTCGGACACCACGATGTCCGGCGGCGAGGTCCCCGGCTGGCACAGGATCTCGAAGGCCTGCTGGCCGTTGCCGGCCAGGGTCACCTCGAAATTGGCCTCTTCCAGGCGGTCGCGGACCATCTGGCGCATGATGCCCGAATCCTCCGCCACCAGGGCCCGCAGCCGGCGCTCGGACGGCGGCGGCATGGGCGGGCCGGCCAGTTCGCCGTCGAGTTCCAGGATGATCTTCTCCAGGTCCAGCAGCTGGACGAACCGGTCCTCCAGGCGCACGATCCCGGTGATGCAGTTGCCCGAAAGCCGGGCCAGGGCCGGATGGGGCGGCTCCACGTCGCGCCAGTGCACGCGGTGAATCAGGGTGACGCCGGTGGCCAGAAAGCCGGTGGTGCGCTCGTTGAAGCGGGTGACGAGGATGACCTCGTTTTTGCACGGCATCCGCGGCAGGTCCAGCCACACGGCCAGGTCGAGCACGGGCAGGACCAGGCCCCGCAGCGGAATGGCGCCCATGAAGCAGGGGTGCGGTGCGCCGGGCAGGGGGACGAGCCCCGGGCTTTCGATGACCTCCAGCACCTTGGCCACGTTGACCCCGAACATGGAACGCCCGCGTTCGGGCCCTTCGTCGATGAAGAATTCGATGACCTCGAGTTCGTTGGTCCCGGCTTCGAGGAGGATGTCGGCTTGGGGCATGGGCGCTCCCGGCATGGCGCGTTCGGGTGGAGGGATGAGGCTTTGGCGACGATAAACAAGACCGCGCGCCGTGTAAATCCGGTCGGCGCGATCCGGGCGGCTTCCGCGACGGTTGACAGGCGCGACGGCGGTCCTATAGCGAAAACGAGGGAAAGTCCTGGCGCAGGCCGCCAGGCGGCGGTCGCGGACGGTCTGGCCGGCGCGGCCGCAGGGAGGCCGACATGAAACGCTTGGCTTTGTTGCTTGTCGTCGCGGCGCTGTGCGCGGGACCGGTCCCGTCGCTGGCGGCGTCGTTTTCCTGGAGCACGCCGTGGTCCAGCGGCTCGGTTTCCGGCAGCGGCTCGGCCTCGGGCTCGACCAGCGGCACGGTGACGGCCGGCGTGACCAGCGTGGACTGGTCCGCGAGCCTGGACTCGGGCACGAAGACGGTTTCGGGCTCGGCCACGGTCGACGGGCAGACGTATTCCGGCAGCCTGGACTGGACCGACTTCTTCAGCTGGCTTTTCGGATAGGGCCGGCCGCCTGCGGCCCGCCCGTCCCGCCTGTCCGGCCTGCGGGAGCCGCCCGGGCCGGGTCTTGACGCATGCTGGAACGCGAACTCGAAATCTACCTCCGGGACGGCAAGGGCGTGCGGCGGGTGTTCACCTACCGGCGCTGGATGTTCGTTTCCCTGGTCGCGGCCCTGACGGTCCTGACGGCCGGGGGCCTTTTCCTTTGGCCTTACGTGGCCGGCCAGGAGGCGCTTCGGGCCAGACGGTTCGAGGCCGTCGGCCGGCTGGCCGAGCAGAAGGCCGCAGCCCTGGCGCTGCGGGAGCGGGTGCGCCGGCTGGCCGAGGAGGCCGGGCGCATCGAGGCCTTCGACGGCAAGCTGGCGGTCATGGTGGACGCCCCGCGCGAGCGCGGCGGCGTGGCCGCCTTTCCCGCCGCCGCCAGGCTCCCGGGCGCGCCCGTGGACGCCGACGCCGGCCGCCGGCTGGTGGATTTCCTGGACGTCCTGGCCGGCCGCATGGCCGTGGAGGAGGTGGAGCAGCAGGAGCTGGCCCGCCTGCTCGGCGAACGCAAGCTCCAGTTCCTGGCCAAGCCGTCCCTGTGGCCGGCCCGGGGCTACATCACATCGCCCTTCGGCTCGCGGTCCTCGCCCTTCGGCCGGGGCGGCGACTTCCACAACGGCGTGGACATCAAGGTGCCCATGGGCAGCCCGGTCTATGCCGCCGGAGCCGGGCGGGTGACCGAGGCGGACCCGATGACGGGATACGGCCTGCGCATCGTCGTCAGCCACGACTACGGCCTGGAAACGGTCTACGCCCATCTCCAGAAGATCGAGGTGAGGCCCGGCCAGGAGGTCAAGCGCGGCCAGCGCATCGGCCTGTCCGGCAACTCCGGCCGCACGACCGGCTCGCACCTGCACTACGAGGTCCGGGCGGCCGGCGAGCCCGTCAACCCCCGGCAGTACATGCTCGACTAGCCCTGCGACTCTTCCTCCCGCAGTTCCCGCCATTTCGTTTCCAGTTCCGCCCAGGCCGTATCCGCGTCGCGCCCGGCGGCGACTGCCATGTCGCCGGCCGGAAAAAGGCCGTCGAGCTTGAGCCGCGCCCCGGCCAGCTGGCCCACGGCGGCCGGGGTCCTGGCCTGGGCGGCGCTCGCGTGCTGGTGGTGGAAAACGGCCACGTTTCCGGCGTAGGCCGCCCGGCGGCCGGCAATAAATCCCCGCAGGTCCCTGGCCAGGTCGTCGAACTGGCTGGGCGAGAAGCGCACGTCGAAGGGCGCGCCGCCGGAAAGGGCCTTCCCGCGCAGCAGGTGGCAGCAGCCGCACACCGACGGACAGGGCCGCGCCGTGGCCAGCAGCCCCAGGTCCGGCCCGGGGCCGTGGTTGACCAGCGGCCGCACGCTGTGGGCGGCGTCGGGAGGCAGCAGCCGCACGTCGGCGGCTTGGGGCACCGCGGCGGCCCCGGGCGCGGCGCAGACCACCCGCGCTCCGGCCACGTCGGCGTCGGGGTCGGCCGCAAGCGCGGCGACGAGCCCGGGCAGCCAGTCCGGCGGCAGGGTCACGTCGTCGTCCACGTAGGCGGCCAGGTCCCCTTCCCCGACTCCCGACACGGCGGCCAGCCAGTTGCGCCCGGCCGGCGCGCCCACGTTGACGGGCAGGCGCAGGGACGTGAAGCGCCCCGGCGGGAAAAGGGCCGCCGCCCGGCGGCAGACGGCGGCGGTGTCGTCGGCGCCGCCGTTGTCGAGAACCACGACCCGGGCCGGGCCCAGGCCGCTTCGGGCCAGGCTCTGAAGCGTCGCCTCCAGCAGGCCGGCCCGGTCGAAGGTGTAGAGGAAGACGAAGAGCCGGCCGGGCCGGGCGTCGAGGTCTGCTAAGGGCAAGGGATGGCGCAGGGCGTGCAGGCGCAGCGAAAGCCCCGGGTGCCAGGGTTCGGCCCGCCACAAGGGCCGCAGCACGGCCAGGGCGTCGCCGGCGCGTCCCAGCTCGGCCAGGCAGTGGGCCTCGGCCAGGGCGCGAAAGCGCGGGAAAAGTTCGCCGTCCACCCTCCCGAGGGCGTCGCGGCCGGCGGCCGGCCCGTCCCAGGCCAGGGCGACTTCGGCGGCCAGCCGGGCAGCGACCGGCATCAGGGCGGGCTCGCTGGCCAGGGACTCCACCACGCGCCGGGCGAGCCGCGGCCGGCTCCGGGACAGGGAGAAGTCGAAGGCCCTGGCGCGCCAGGCCGGGGCGGTGCGGGGATCGGCCAGCTTGCGGTCGAGGAAGTCCGCGGCCATATGCGGGTCCGGGCCGTCGCGAAGGGCCGGCCAGCGGCCGGCGTCCTCTCCGGGATCGGCCGGGCGGGCCAGGGCGGCGCACAGGGCGCGCCTTTTGGGGGATGCGCCGGCACGCCTCGCGGCGGTCAGGGCGGCGGCGGCGAAAGGCGCGTCCAGGGGGGCGCGTTCGAAGTTCCAGGCGGCCAGGGCCGTGTCGAGGCCGGCCAGCCGGGGATCGGCCGCCACGGCCCGGGCCAGGGTCGCGGCCAGATGCCGGGAAAGCCAGGCTCCTTCGAGGCCGAAGGCCCAGAGCGGCAGGGCGCGGCGCAGGATGTCGAAGGGCGGCGGCAGCGTCGCGGCGGGGCGTGGGGGCATGGGCGTTTCCCTGGCCGTGGCGGTTGGAGGAGGCGTCGCCTCCCGGTTTGACGAAAAGCGTGTTCCAGGGCATGTAACGCCGACAAACCCTGATGGACAATCCTTTGGCCGCATATTTTGCGGTTTTTCGGAGGTATTCCGATGCGTTGTAAATTATGTCGGCTTGCCTTGGCCCTGGCGCTCCTGCTGCCGGCCGCCATGCAGCTTTCGGGCTGCGGCAAGTACGACCACCTGGAAAGGAACATGCAGTACGTCTCCGACGATCTGCTGCGCCAGGACGCCCAGGTGTCCTGGGAGACCCTCGTCAAGGCCCACGAGGCCTGGCGTTCCTCGGGCGGCGGGCACGAGCCGGACAACGTCGCCTTCAACGCCTACAAGGACGCCTACGTCCAGTACTCCATCGTCTACAACGAGTTGCTCGACCGCTCCAACGGCGGCTTCGCCGGACGGCTGCACGCTCCCACCGACGAGCTGCCGCCGCCTCCGCCCGGCGTGTCCGCGCCGGTGCCCAAGACGTCCACGCCCGCCCCGATCAAGGCCGCGCCCACGCCCACGGCCAGGGACTTGAGCGACGCCGCCCCGGCCGGGCCGAACCTGTCTGCGCCGGCCGCTTCCGCCCCGGCCCGGGGCATCCCCGTGGCCGCGCCGGCCAAGGACAACCCCTTCGCCATGCCCAAGGGCGAGGCGGCCGCGCCGGCCAAAAAGACGGCCGTGGCCGCCGCGTCGCCGGCCGGCTCCGGAGACCGCTACGTCATCGCCCCGGGCGACACTCTGCGCTCCATCGCCAAGCGCCACGGCATCACCGAAAAAAGCCTCATGGACGCCAACGGCATCACCGATCCGGACAAGATCGCCGCCGGCAAGGCGCTGACCATCCCGGCCCGGCAATAGCCCCGGCCGGGTATCCTCTTCGCTTCAAGGCCTTCGGTCATCCGCCGAAGGCCTTTTTCATGGCCGCGACCAGGTCCGCCAGGCGCTTGTCGTAGGTGTGCTCGGCCAGGACGCGCGCGCGCGCCGCGGCGACGACGCGCGCCCGCGCCGCCGGTTGGGCCAGGAAGTGGCGCGTCATGTCCGGGATCTCGCCCGGGTCGGCGTAGACGGCCGCCTCGCGGGCGACGTCGAAGAGCGTCCCGAACTGCTCCCGGGCGTCGGTCAGGACGAAGGCTCCGGCGGCCGGGGCGTCGAAGACCCGCTGATTGACCGCCCCCTTCATCTGCAGGCTCGTGCAGTTGAGGTTCACGTCGCTGCGGGGATAAAACCCCGGCAGGTCGTCGTAGTAGCCTATTTCCGGCAGGCGCTTCCAGGTCCGCCCGGCCCCGGGCAGGGCCCGTTCCCAGTCGGCGTCGCCGACGATCAGGGGCGAAAATTCCAGAATGCCCGCCACGCAGGCCCGGCGGTAGCGCCGCGTCGCCTCCCAGGTGAGCGCCAGTTCGGCGTCCAGGCGGGCCTCGGCCGTGGGCAGCCCGGCCATTTCCGGGCCGCAGGCGGCATGGGCGGCCAGAAAGGCCCGGGCGCTCCTCTCGGGGCTGGTCGCGAATTCCCCGGCCGCCGCCGGCAGCGCCCGGGCCAGGGCGGGATAGGGGGCCAGGCGGGCCAGGGCCCTCGCGGCCTGGGATTCCATGGACGCGCCCACGAACGAGGCCCGCGCCCGCCAGGGGTGGGCGGCCCCGGCCTCGGCCAGGGGGAGGAAACGTCCCGGGTCCGTGGCCAGGGGCAGCCAGGCGGCGTGGCCGAACCCGGCCCGGGTCAGCTCCGGCAGGCTGTCGGCGTCGTAGGAGAAGACCATGACCAGGGGCGAGACCAGACCGGCGTAGTCGTGGAGAATCAGCCGGGGACTGTCCACGAACCAGGAGGCCAGGGGCAGGGGAAGGCCGGCGAGAAGCTCCGTCAGGCGGCCTTGGCGGTCGAGCCCCAGGTGGTTGACCGTCAGCGCGAAGTCCGGGCGGAAATCGGCCATGGCCGCGACGACGGCGGCGGCGACCTCTTCCTGCCCGGTCTCGCCCCGGCCCATGTCCACGACCCGGAAGGGGAGCCCCAGGCGCGAAAGCGCCGCCTCGATCTCGCGGTAGAGGAAGTACGGCCGGCGCAGGAGCAGCACCCGGGCCGGGGCGGCGGCGAAGCGGCGGTAGCGCAAACGCTCGCGCAGGGCCGCGTAGCCGCCAAGCCCGGCGCGCACGGCCCGGATCCAGTCCGGGTCCAGGCGCGCGGCCGCGGGGTCGACGACCACGGCGAGCCCGACCCGGCCGGCGGCGCGGGCCACGGCGGTGATGCGCGAAACCACCGCCTCGGGGTCCGGGTCGTCCAGGAAGCGGACCTCCGCGTCGGCGGCGAAGCGCGTCCGCACGCCCGTGATCCTGTCCACGGCGTCCAGCCTGTCGCACACGAAGACCGGCCCGCCCCCGGCCCGCCGCGTCGCCTCCAGAGCCGCGTCGATGCCCGCGCCGAGCCCCGCGCCCAGAAAGACGGGCAGGCCGCCGCCGGCCTGGGCGCTTGCGGCCCGCGCCGCCTCGGCCGCCGCGCCGCCCCGGCCGGCCAGATGCAACACCCGGCCGCCGGCTTCCAGGCGCACGTCGGCCAGGCTTCCGTCCGGGGCCGTGACGGCGGCGGCGAGGACGGGCGGGGGCGGGGGCAGGGGGGCCATGGCGACGCCTCAGCGGATCTGCAGGATGCGGGTGACGGCCTTGCCGGGGATGCTGACGATGCCTTGGAGCACGCGGTAGACCATGTCGCCCAGAAGCTTGCTGCGGTCGATGGTGAGCTTGGGGCCGTCCAGCGGGCCGATGATGGTGGCCGGCACCTCGCCGCCGCCGGTGAGCGCGGCGGAAAGCGACAGGTTGATGGACTCGTCGCGCAGGTCCACGAAGCCCTTGCCGGCCACGCGCATGCGCGGGCTTTCGATGCGGAAGTCGTCGGAGTGGGCCACGCCGCCCTTGGAGAACCAGGACGAGGAGAACACGTCGAAGGGGATGCGCTCGTAGGTAGGCTCGCCGCCGGGCTTGGAGGCGGGCTCGCGCACCTTGAGGTTGCCGCGCGTGATCTGCAGGCTGGCGTTGCCGGCCAGGTTGCCGCGCAGCTCCTGTTCGTTCTCGCCGCTGGTGCGCGCGGCCAGGATGAAGGTGGCCGAGCCGGAATCGAGGGTGTTGCCCTCGGCCCAGTCCCAGAGGAAGCGCGCGATCTCGATGCCTTCGAGCTTGAGCTCGATCAGCATCTTGAGCGCCGTGTCACGGGCGTCGCCGCGGATGTCGGCGGAAAAGCGGCCGCCGTAGAAGCGCGACGATTCCTGGCGGTAGGTGAATTGCCCGCCCTTGGCGCCGGCCGTGACGGTGCTGGCGTCGAAGATCACGTTGCCCTTCTTGAGCCAGCCGATGCTGGCCTTGGCGTCCAGGGACAGCTCGCGCAGGAAGCGCACGTCGAGCGGCTTGCGGCGTTCGGCCAGGGACGGCGGCCCGGAGGAGGCCGGCGACCGGGGGAAATAGGCGTCCCAATCCAGGCGGTCGACGTGCAGGTCCCATTTGCCCCGTTTCGGGTCGAAGCCGGCGAGCTGCGCGCTTCCCGTGATCGTGACGTCGTCCACGCCGAGCTGCAATCGCTTGATGTCGCAGGCGTCGGCCGTGGCCGTGCCGGAAAGCGACGCCGCAGCCTTGGCGAGCTTGTCCGCGGCGAGCCCGGCGGGCAGGGACACGCCCCAGTCGGCGAGCACCTTGCGCGGGGACACGGCTCCGGTTTCCAGGGAAAAGTTCGTGGGCGCGCCACCGCCGCCCTTCCGCGAGAGCTTGAGCGTGGCCGGCAGTCCTCCGGCGTCCAGGTGCAGTTCCGAGGCCGCAAAGCCGCCCGCGCCGTCCGGCGTCGCCTGCCCGGTCAGGGCGACCTTCACGGGCTTGCCCGATTCCCCGGGCCGCAGCAGGCCCGAACCCTCGAGCTTGATCGGGGCCGGGTCGCGCAGCTTGCCCGCCGCGTCCAGGGCCACGGGACAGGCGGCGGTCAGGCGCGCCTCGCGCAGGCCGAAGCCCGAGCCCAGGCCGGCCACGAGGTTGGCCTCTCCCTCGAAGCCTTCCCCGGCGGCGCGACGGCCCTTGAGCGTCAGCGTCGCCTTGGCCGCGGACAGGGGCTGCGCTTTGGCCCCCGTGCCCAGGGAGAGCTGCGGGGCTTCGGCTTCGATGCTGGCGGAAACGGCTCCGGGGCGGCCCTTGGCCGGCGCGGCGGCGTCGAAGGCGGCCTTGGCCGCGACCGCACCCGACGCGCCCGAGACGCCGGGCAGGCGTCTGGCGTCGGCCCCGGTCAGTTGCAGGCTGCCCGCGACGCGGCCCGACGCTTCGGCGTCGAACTTGCCGGAAAGCCTGCCTCCGAAGAGTTCTCCGCCGCTGACCGCGCACTCCAGGCTTCCGCCGGCCAGGGTCAGGTCCAGGGCGAGGTTGCGGGCGTCCACGCCCCGGCCGGTCAGGCGTTCGATGCGCAGCTTCCCCGCGGCGTTGGGCGCGGCCGCGCCCGGGGCGGCCGCGTGCGGCGCGCCGCCCGCAACAGCGGGCAGATGCTCCAGGTCCAGGCCGTCGAGGACGAGGTCGAAGCCGAGTCCCACGGGCGCTTTCGCGTCGTAGCCGGCCTGGCCGCGCAGGGTCGCGCCGGCGAGACGGCCTTCGAGCCCGGAAAGCGAGGCCTTGGCCACCAGGCGGTCGATGCCCGGGGAGACGGCGAAGGCG
>NZ_JARKOZ010000215.1 GCF_029978005.1 Solidesulfovibrio sp.
CCGCCGGAGGCGTCTTTTCTCCCCCTCCCTCCCTACAACTGCACACGCCGCGCCGCGTCGAGGGTGCGGGCGTAGTCGTCCTCGGAATGGGCGAAGGACGTGAAGGCGCATTCGTAGGCCGAGGGGGCGAGGATGACGCCGGCCTCGCGCATCTGGTTGTAGAAGGCGGCGTAGAGTTCCGTGTCGCCGGCCTTGGCCGATTCGAAGTCCGTGACCGGGCCGTCGCAGAAAAAGAGGGTGAAAAGCGACGCGACCTGGGTCAGGTACACGGGCGCGCCCTTTTGGCGCAGGATGGCGGCCATTTCCTCGGCCAGGGCTTTGGTGCGGGCGGCCAGGCCGTCGTAGTCGGCTTTTTGGAGGGCGCGCAGGGTGGCCAGGCCGGCGGCCATGGCCAGCGGGTTCCCGGAGAGCGTGCCGGCCTGGTAGACCTCGCCGCAGGGGGCGATGCGCTCCATGATGCGCTTCTTGCCGCCGTAGGCTCCCACGGGCAGGCCGCCGCCGATGATCTTGCCCAGGCAGGTCAGGTCCGGGTCGATGCCCAGGACGGACTGCGCGCCGCCGTAGGCCAGGCGGAAGCCGGTGATGACCTCGTCGAAGATGAGCAGGGCGTCGTGCTTGCGGGTCAGGTCGCGCAGGCCTTCCAGGAAGCCGGGGGCCGGGGGCACCAGGCCCATGTTGCCGGCCACGGGCTCGACGATGACGCAGGCGATGTCCTGGCGCGAGGCGAACAGGGCCTTGACCGCCTCCAGGTCGTTGTACGGGGCGAGCAGGGTGTTGCGCACGGTGTCGGCGGGCACGCCCGGGGTGCCGGGGATGCACAGGGTGGCCAGGCCCGAGCCGGCGGCGGCCAGGAAGGGGTCGGCGTGGCCGTGGTAGCAGCCGATGAACTTCACCACCATGGACTTGCCGGTGAATCCCCGGGCCAGGCGCACGGCGCTCATGGTGGCCTCGGTGCCGGAGTTGACCATGCGCACCATGTCGATGCCGGGCACGGCGTCGACCACGGCCTGGGCCAGGGCGACCTCGTCGGGGCAGGGCGCGCCGAAGCTCGCGCCCTTGTCCGCGGCGGCGTGGATGGCGGCATTGACGTCGGGGTGGTTGTGGCCGAGCAGCATGGGGCCCCAGGACATGACGTAGTCGAGCATCTCCCGGCCCTCGACGGTGGTCATCCTCGATCCGGCGGCCGAACGGATGAACAGCGGATCGCAGCCCACGCTGCGGCAGGCCCGCACGGGGCTGTTGACGCCGCCGGGGATGAGTTGCTGGGCCTTGGCGAAAAGCGTTGCGGAATCGGTCATGCGCGGGGCTCCGGTGTGTTGGCGGTTAGGGGGTGTCGAAGAGGGTGAGGACGTAGCCGTTGATGTCCTCGATGCTCATTTCGCGGCCGCCGCGCGGGGAGGGGTGCGGGGCCTTGATGAAGGGGAGGATGTCGCCGAGCCTGGCGGCCAGGGCGTCGAAGTCGTCGCAGGCCAGGCCGATGACGGTCGTGCCGCCGATGCGGGCCTCGGCCAGGCGGGGCAGCTCGGCGGCCAGGGCGGTCCGGGACAGGAAGGCGAGCACGGCCTGGCCGCTTCTCACCTCGGCGTAGGCCAGGCGCACGGTGGGGGACCAGTCCGCCACGGGCTGTCTCGTGGCCTCGGCCAGCCCCCTGACGAAGGCGAAGCCGAGGACTTCATTATAAAAGGCCACGGTCCTGTTGACGTCTTCGACCATGAGTCTGGGCGCGACCTGAGTGACAGACATGCGCGTGCTCCCTGCCGGCGGCGGCCGGTCTTTTGGCGGGATTCATGGTAGCCGGGAGGGCCGGTGGGCGCAAGCCCAGGCTGCGTCCGGCATTTTCTCCTGTCATGCTAGGATTTACATTCGGTCCCGGCGCGGGTCTCATCCGCCGCTGTATGGCGGATTTTTTTCGACAGAAAACGACAATATGCTAAATTTATTCATGATAAATTTTAAGGTCCCCGGCGGGATACGGGCCGTTTCGGCTTGACAAGGGGCCATGTCTTCACTAGGTAGCGACGCTTCAAAACGGACCGAGAATCACTCCGTATCATCTTCGCGGCTCGCTTCATCTCCGAGAGTATTCCTCGCACCACCGAAGCCAACCGATCCATGCCTGCCGCAGCCGGGATCACCTTGCCAGCAGCCGGGACAGCCCGTCCTTACTCCGTCGGGTGTTGCATCGGCGCTGCATGGAGAGATGTGCAGCATGAGAGTAATTGCGTTTCTTCTTATGGCAATGACCCTCGCCGTTACTGTAGATGCTTCCCAAAGCAAGAAAGTTTCAATCGGAAAGTATTCCCCCAAAAAACGCATCGAAGCCACGGTCACCGCCTACACCCCGAACCCCCGGGAGAACGGCGGCCGGGGCACCAAATCCGGCACCGCCCTGGGCACGCGCATCCGGCCGGGCATCGTGGCCGTCTCCCGCGACCTCCTGCGTTCGGGCTGGGAGTTCGGCGACAAGATCCACATCGAGGGCCTGGGCGTCTTCACCATCGAGGACACCATGCACCACCGCTTCCGGCGCACCATCGACGTGGCCGTGCCCGACATGGACGCCGCCCGAAAGATCGGAAAGATGACCAAGATCGAGGTGACCCTGCTCGAAGTCCCCTCGGGTTCGGAGAGCTGAAGGCCGGTCAGGTCTTTTTGACCACCACCAGGGTGACGTCGTCCTCCTGGCGGACCCCGCCGCGGAACTGCGTCAGGTCCGCGATGACGGCCGCCACGATGGAGGCCGCCGGCCCCCGGGCCGCGCCCCGCACCACGGCCATCAGCCGGTCCTTGCCGTACATCGCGCCCGAGGCGTCGCGCGCCTCCCAGATGCCGTCCGTGCCGATGAGCAGGACCAGCCCCGGCCGGTCAAACGGCATGGCCGTCTCCACGTACCGATACTCCGGCTCGATGCCGAGCGGCAGCCCCTTGCCCGGCCACTGCGTGAAGGCGTCGGCCTCGGGGTCGTAGAGCAGGGCGGGGTCGTGGCCGGCGCGCACGTAGCGGGCCACGCCCTGCCCGGGGCGGAGCTCCATGGCGAAAAGCGTCATGAACCGACCCGAGTCGCCCACGTCGCGGCACAGCAGGCGGTTGGCCCGGGTCACGCGCTGGGCCGGGGTCTCGCTGTCCTCGGTGGCGAGGAGAAGGGCCCGGGCCGTGGCCATGAGCAGGGCCGAGGGCACGCCGTGGCCCGTCACGTCGCCCACGGCCGCGTCCAGGCAGATCTCGCCCCCGCGGTCCACGGCCCGGTAGTCGAAGTAGTCGCCGCCGGTCTCGTCGCAGGGAATGGCCGCCCCGGCCAGGTCCAGCCCGGGCACCTCCGGCGGCGCGGCCGGCAGCAGGTTGCGCTGCACCTCCTGGGCCAGTTCCAGGGAGCGCTGCAGGCGCATGTGGTCGGCCAGCACCGGCACGGTCTCGTTGAAGGCGTCGATGAGCGCCTGGCGCTCGTCGCTCAGGCGGTAGGACAGCCGCACCGAGAAATCGCCGCGCCCCAGGCGTTTCCAGGCGTCGATGGTGGCCATCATGGGGCGGATGAAGGCCCGGGTGATCCACAGGGCGGCCACGGTGGCCGCGGCCAGCACGAGCAGCATGGCCCCGCCGGACAGGCGCAGCAGGTTGCCCACGGCCGCCCCGATCTCGAGCCCCGCCTGCTCGGTCAGGGGCGCGAGCAGGGACTTGGGCACGATGATGAGGAAGACGGCCTCGTCCATGAACCGGGAATAGGCCCAGAAGGCGTCCTCGCCGTTGTACGGCAGTTCGGCCGCGCCCGCGCCGCCGCGCTTCATGGCCTCGAGCAGGGCGTTGAAGGCGGCCGCGTCCGGCGAGGAGAGCCGCTCGAAGTTGATGGCGCTTTTCCAGTCCGGGGCGTGGTTCTCGTAGGAGCGCTGGGCCCAGACGTAGAGGCTCTCGCGGCCGGTGGCCGGGTCGGGCATGGGGGCGGCCACAAAGGTGCGCATGGCCTCGGACCACTGGGAGGCGATCTCCTGCTCCTGGAGCACCCGGGTCAGGGGCACGTCGAGGCTGGCCACGCCGGCGAAGCGGCCGTCCGGGCCGGCCAGGGCCTTGGACAGGGTGAAGGTCACCTGCCCCGTGGCCGCGTCCACGGCCGGGGCGTTCCAGACGACAGGCCCGCCGGCCGGGGCGTCCGGGGCGAAGGCCGCCTTGGCGGCCACGAACCAGGGCCGCTCCCTGGGGTCGTAGTCGGCGGGATAGCCGGCGTGACCCGGGAAGGAGATGTGGGTGCCGTCGGCCAGGGTCACGGAGGCGAAGAGCAGCAGGTCGCCGAGTTCGGTGCGCAGCATGGAAAAGGTCGGGCCCAGGGAGGCCAGGCGGGCGTCTTCGCCGTTTTTTCCCCGGGTTCCGGGCGGCCGGTAGATCACCGGGCTGTCGCGGCTGATGGAGAGGCGTTCGGGGCCGCCGTCGGCCAGCCGGCGGGCGTAGGCCTGGTCGTCGGACATGTCCGGCGGGGCCTTGCGTTCGGCGGCCACGTCCGAGGCCCGATAGACCGGCGCGGGCTCGGCCGGCCGCGCTCCGGCCCGGGCCAGGGTCCGCTCGGCCTCGGAAGCCAGCACCGAGAGGCTGAAGTCCATGGCGCTTTTGGTGCGCCGCAGCACCAGCGCGTAGTCCTCGGCGGTCTGGCGCAGCTCGTTTTTGATGATGCCGGCCATGATCTCCCGGCCCTCGGTGGCGATGGCCTGGCCGAGACGGACCACATGGCTGCGGGTGAACCCCGTCAGCGCCACGAGGGGCACCAGGCTGAAACCCAGGAGCACCAGGAAAAATTTCCAGCGAAGCCGCATTCGTCCTCCCTGGGAAATGCTTAACGGAAGGGCTCGCTCTCGCGCAACGCCAAATCAGGGCCGCGTTTGACAAATTGGAAGGCTTGCCGCATCCTCGCGCATTACGGACAGCCATGACGCCAGGCCATCGAACGCCGCCGCCCGGCGGCGCGCCATAAGGGAAACGACGCGCCCATGCCCATGATCGAATTCCACAACGTGCATAAGTGGTACGGCGACTTCCACGTGCTCAAAGGGGTCACCGACGCCGTGGAGCCCGGCGAGGTGCTCGTCATCTGCGGCCCGTCGGGGTCGGGCAAGTCCACGCTCATCCGTTGCGTCAACCGGCTGGAGGAGTACCAGAAGGGGCACATCCTCTTCGAGGGCCGCGACATCCACGGCGACGACGTGGACGTCAACAGGCTGCGCTGCGACATCGGCATCGTCTTCCAGCAGTTCAACCTGTATCCCCACCTGTCGGTGCTTAAAAACATCACCCTGGCCCCGGTTAAGGTCAAGAAGACGCCGCGCGCCGAGGCCGAGGAGCTGGCGCTGGCCCTGCTCGAGCGGGTGGGCATCCACGCCCAGGCCAAAAAGTTCCCGGCCGAACTCTCGGGCGGCCAGCAGCAGCGGGTGGCCATCGCCCGGGCCCTGGCCATGCGGCCCAAGGTCATGCTCTTCGACGAGCCCACCTCGGCCCTGGACCCGGAGATGATCAACGAAGTCCTAAACGTCATGAAGGACCTGGCCCGCGACGGCATGACCATGCTGTGCGTGACCCACGAGATGGGCTTCGCCCGGGAGGTGGCCGACCGGGTGGTGTTCATGGACCACGGCGAGATCCTCGAAGGCGCGCCGCCCGGGGAGTTCTTCGGCAACCCGAGGCACGACCGCACGAGGCTTTTTCTCAAGGAAATACTGTGAGCCCCGCGCCGGGCACGGCCCCGGGGAAACGCCAAACCGCCCGCAAGGAGGCTCCCATGCGCAAGGCCGCCTGGATTTCGGCCGCCGTCTGTCTCGCCGTGCTGTGCGCGGCCCCGTTCGCCACGGCCGGCAAGCTCGACGACGTCAAGTCGCGCGGCGTGCTCGTCGCCGGCGTCAAGGACTCCCAGCCGCCCTTCGGCTACGTGGACGAGAAGACCAACCAGATCGTCGGCTTCGAGATCGACCTCATGGAGGCCCTGGCCAAGCGCCTGGGCGTCAAGCTCGAACTCAAGCCCGTGACCTCCTCCACCCGCATCCCCATGCTCGCCCAGGGCGCGGTGGACATCGTGGCCGCCACCATGACCCACAAGAAGGAGCGCGAGGACCAGATCGACTTCTCCATCACCTATTTCATGACCGGCCAGAAGCTCTTGGTCAAAAAGGGCGGCGGCGTCGCCTCCGCGGCCGACCTGGCCGGCAAGAAGGTCGCCTCGGTCAAGGGCTCCACTTCCGAGCAGAACGTTAAAAAGGCCCAGCCCGGCTGCACGGTCATCTCCTTCGAGACCTATCCCGAGGCCTTCCTCGCCCTCAAGCAGGGCAAGGTGCAGGCCATGACCACGGACGAATCCATCCTGGTCGGCATCAGGAACAGCGACGACAACCCCGAGGCCTGGGAGATCGTGGGCGACTACATCTCGCCCGAACCCTACGGCCTGGGGCTGCCGGAAAACGACTCCGACTTCCGCGACGCCGTCAACCTGGCCCTCATGGACATGTGGGAGACCGGCGAATACCAGAAGATCTACGAGAAGTGGTTCGGCCCGGGCAAGAAGGACCACCTGCCCCTGACCTGGAAGATGGAGCTGTGGCCCTAAGCCGCGCACCTGAAGGGATCAGGAAGCTTTCGTGGCGTACAACTTCGACTTCGGCCAGGTGATCAGCGGGGAGTACGGGCAGTGGCTCGTGTCGGGCCTCGTGACCACGCTGCACATCTCCGCCGTCTCCATCGTCCTGTCCCTGGCCTTGGGCACGGCGGTGGCAGTGCTGCGCCTGTCGAAGGTCCGGCCGCTGGTCTGGGCCAGCGCCGCCTACACGGAATTTTTCCGCAACACGCCGCTGCTGGTGCAGATCTTCTTCTGGTACTTCGGCTCCTACAACGTGCTGCCGACGGCGGTGAACGATTGGCTGGCCAGGCGGGACTTCGAGTTCGCCTGCGGCGTCATCGCGCTCACCGTCTACACCAGCGCGTTTATCGCCGAGGAGATCCGCTCCGGCGTCTTCTCCATCCCCAAGACCCAGTTGGAGGCCTCCCGGGCCTGCGGCCTGTCCTTCCTCCAGGCCATGGCCTACGTGATCCTGCCGCAAGCCTTCCGGGTGGTCATCCCGCCGCTGATCTCCCAGTTCCTGAACCTCATCAAGAACTCGTCTTTGGTCATGACCATCGGCGTCATGGACCTGACCTACATGGCCCGGCAGATCGAGGCCCACACCTTCCACGGCTTCGAGGCCTTCACTGTGTCCACGGCCATGTACCTGTGCATCTCCCTGATGGTCTCCCTGGGCGTCAA
The DNA here is from genome assembly GCF_029978005.1 of Solidesulfovibrio sp. Lineage (GTDB taxonomy): Bacteria > Desulfobacterota > Desulfovibrionia > Desulfovibrionales > Desulfovibrionaceae > Solidesulfovibrio. Next base: position 7,268 of record NZ_JARKOZ010000215.1, read on the forward strand.
CCTGTACAACCGGCGCGTGCTCCACGCCCGGGCGCGATAGAGCAAGGTCCCTAAAAAATATGTCGATATTTTTTAGAGAGAAAAAAACCACGATATTGCGCCGTTTCCGAAACGCATGCGCAAGCGTTTCGCAGGCGCGACGCTAAAGGGACGACGCCATGCACTGGAACGTCGTCTACAACAACTTCGGCTACCTGCTGATGGGGGCCTATCCCAAGGGTCCCCTCGGCGGCCTGGCCATGACCGCCATACTGGCCCTGGCCGGCATTTTCGGCGCGTTCTGGCTGGGGCTCGGCATCGGGCTTGCCCGCATCGCCAGGGACAGGCGGCTGCGCTGGCCGGCCATGGCCTACATCGAGGTCATCCGCGGCACGCCGCTTTTGATGGTGGTCTTCTGGTTCTACTTCCTGGCCCCGGTGCTGCTCGGCAAGACGCTGCCCGAGGCCGAGAGCGCCGTGATCGCGCTCATCGTCTTCACCAGCGCCTACATCGCGGAGATCGTGCGCGCCGGGGTGGAGGCCCTGCCCACGGGCCAGATGGAGGCGGCCAGGAGCACCGGGCTTTCCCACGCCCAGGCCATGGTCCACGTGATCCTGCCTCAGGCGCTCTTCAACATGATCCCGTCCTTCGTCAACCAGTTCGTCTCCCTGACCAAGGACACCTCCCTGGCCTTCATCATCGGCGTCAACGAACTGACCAAGGCCGCCACGCAGATCAACAACCGCACGCTGACCGCGCCCACGGAAATCTTCATCGCCATCGCCCTGCTCTATTTCGTCATCTGCTTCTGCCTCACCGAACTCTCCCGCCGCCTGGAAAAGCACATCAACCGCTACCAGGCCCGGGGCCGCTCCTAGCGTCGCCTCCCCTCGAAAAGCGCAGGCTTTTTGAGGGGACAACATGCGAGGAGAACTGTTTTTTCATAAAGCTGCCGACGTGTTTGTCCGGGGCGCAGCATTGGGCGGCCCGGCCGTTTCGCGCCGCGGCATCCGCAAAAGGGGCGGGACGCGACAGCCCCGAAGCGTGCCCCCTCAAGCGACGAGCCGGCATGCGGGGACGACCGCACCCCTGGTTTCGGCCGGGCGTCGTCCCCTTTCTCCATCAGCACTGTAAGGACAAGGCGAGACAAGGCCTCGGCCCGGCGAGAGGTCGGCGGTGCCTTTTGAACAGGTTGCATCAAGGCGCAAGATGGAATGCGACGTGTGGAAACGGCAAGGCGTGAATGGATGAATTTCAGGGAAAACGCCTCAATTGGCGCGGGCAACTTAATTGTGTTGACACGATTTTGAATTATATATTCGAGAAAACCTCGAAATCAATGTCCAGATCTGCATGATATCTTAATGTAGAGATTAGAATATCAAAAAAATATTCACCGTTACGGCACGCAGAACCAGACATTTTAAGTACGAAATACAATGCGCTTCCTGTCGAAGGCTCTTTGGTATATAGCCGCAAGGACGAGACAAATCCGAGCCGCGTCGGCTGGCTGGAAGATATTCCCGCAACGGTGGATGGATGCGATCATTGTTCCGCAATTTTTCGCTGGCGGCCTGCGCCGTCGCGGCGGCGCTGCTGCTGTGCGAACTGGGCGCCCGGCTGCTGCTTGCCCCTTCGCAACGCGACGCCCGCGACATGACGCGCCTCGACGTGGGCTGGGCCTCCATCAAGGGCCTGGGGACGGCCGACCCGGTGCTCGGCTACCGCCTGGCTCCTGACCGGGCCGTATCGGAATACCGCACCAACGCCCTGGGCTACCGTGCCTTCGCCTTTTCCCCGGCCAAGCCGGCGGACACCTTCCGCATCGTCTGCCTGGGCGGCTCCACCACCATCGGCAGCAACGCCGGCCACAACAGCTACGCCTATCCCGAGATCCTCAACGACTTCTTCGCCCGGGCCCTGGCCGGCACGGGCAAGCGGGTCGAAGTCGTCAACGCCGGCGTCTTCGGCTACCATTCCTGGCACAGCCGCATCCGCGCCGCCCACGAGTTCGACGCCCTCTCCCCGGACATGTACTGCGTCATGGACGGCCTCAACGACGTCCTGGCCGCCTACAACACCCGCCTGGACGTCATCGACGCCGGAAAGAAGAAGAACCAGGACCTGCTGGTACGCCTGGTGAACCGGGCCGGCGGCGACGACAACGAGGCGTCGCCCGATCCGGCGGGCTGGCTCGAGCGCTCGGCCCTCTTCCAGGCCGCGTCGCGGGCGGGAGTGGCCTCCCTGAGCGCCCTGGGGCTGGCCGACGGCATCCTGGCGGCGCGGTTCGAACATTTCGGCTATAAGGACAACCTCGCCCGGCTCATCGCCGCCAGCCGCGAAAAGGGCATCGAGGTCCTGCTGGTGCGCTATCCCTGGATCGTCGGGCCGGGCCTTGGCCCGAGCGAGGCGCGAAGGCGCCTGCCCTTCGCCCTTCCCGCGCCCCTGGCCGGGGCCTACGTCTTCGGCCGCCGGGCCGTGCGCCAGGCCGACGAGGCCCTCTCCCGGGAAACCGGCGCGCGCCTGGCCGACCCCCAGCCCGTCTTCGACGACCTGACCCGGGACCCGGCCCGCATCCGCGACCTGTATTCCGACACCATGCACCTGACCCGCTACGGCAATCTCCTCCTGGCCTGGGAGGTCTACAAGGCCCTGCTCACCGACCCCGGGCTGCTGGCCTTCCTCGGCCCGGTCAAGCTCCCGGCGGCGACGGCCTTTCCGGAATCCTTCGGCTACCTCGCCCAGTGGCCGGGATTGCGCGACAAGCCGGACGCCAAGTGGCGTCTATTGGCCTTTGCTCCGCAACTGGCCCTGGAGCGCGCGGAAAACCTCGTCCAGACCGTGGAGGACGGCTGGCTGGTCACGGCGCCGGCCGATCCGGCCAGCCCGGGCCGCCTGGTCCTGCGCTTTCTGGAGGAGCCGGCGGACAGGACCCTCGACGTCCTGCCCCGGGCCTGTTCCCCGGACGACGCGGTGACCGTGTCCCTGCTCGGCCCGGACGGGAAGGAGACGGCGCTTTTGTCGTTCGGCGGCGACGTCCCCGGCCGGTGGACCCCGGCCCTGGAGCCCCGGGCCGTGACGTTGCCGCCCGGCAAGGTCGGGGAATCCCGGATCGTCGTCGGACTGCGGGGAAAAAACGCCCAGATATGGAGCTACGCGGACCGGGTGTTCTTCCCGGACCATCTCCTCGCCGGCCCCTGAGCCAAGGGCGCACGCGGCACGCAGCCAGGCCTGCGTTTCGCCCCCTACCGGATGAAAGGTTCCGTCTCCACGGAAAAGACCGCCTCGAAGCGCAGGCCGCCGTCCGGCGGCCGGGTCAGCGTGGCCCGGCCCTCGAGCTGGCGGGCGAGTTCCTTGACCAGGGTCATGCCCATGCTGCCGGCCCCTTCGACATCGAAGCCCGGGGGAAGCCCCTGCCCGTCGTCCTGCACCCAGACGCGGGCCAGGCCGCCCTCCTGGCGGCAGCCCAGGCGCAGCGTCCCCGCGGTCTGGCCGGGAAAGGCGTGCTTGCAGGCGTTGGTGAGCAGTTCGCTGCACAAAAGCCCGCAGGGCACGGCCTTGTCCAGGGGCAGGCGGACCGGAGACGTTTCGAGGATCAGGCGCACCCGCGAGGCGACGTCGGAATAGACGCCCAGCACGCCCTGGGACAGCACCCGCAGATACTCGGCCAGGTCGATGGCGGCGAAATCGCCGTGGTTGTAGAGTTGCTGGTGGACCAGGGCCATGGAGCGGATGCGGATCTCCAGGCGGCGCAGGCGGTCGCGTTCGGCCGGGTTTTCGGCGTCGTCGGCCTGCAGGCCGATGAAGCTCAGGATGATCTGGAGGTTGTTTTTGACCCGGTGGTGGATCTCCTTGAGCAGGACGGTCTTTTCCTCCAGGGCGCGCTCGCGGTCCGTGACGTCGTCGAAACGGATGACCACGCCGTCCGTGCCGTTGGCCACGAGGGGATAGAGCAGCATGTCCAGGAAGTGGATGTCCCCGCCCTGGGGCAGGGGAAGCTTTTCCACCACCAGGGCGCGGCGTTCGCGCAGGGCCATGTCCACGGTATGCATGTAGCCGGCGAGAAGCGGCAGGGACTGCGCGGCCTCGCGGCCCATGGCCGCGTCCTTGTCCAGGCCGAACAGATGGGTGGCCGTGCCGTTTAAGTGGGTGACGTGGCCTGTGCCGTCCAGGCCGATGATGGCCGAGGGCATGGATTCCAGGATGTTGTGGAGCATCGAGCGCATTTTGGCCAGGGCCGTCATGGCCTGGTCCAGCTCCTGCTCGCGTTGCTGCAGGGCCGAGGCCATGGCGTTGAAGCTTTCCCCGAGGCGGCGCACTTCCAGGCTGCCGCCGTCGGCGGCGGTTTCGGCCCGGGCGTCCAGGTCGCCGCCGGCCAGCCGGGCGGCGGCGTCGGCCAGGTTGGCGATGCCCCGGCCGATGGCGTACCTGCCGGCGGCCCGGGCGATGACCAGCGCCAGGAGGATGGCCAGGAAGGCCTGGGTCAGGCCCCGGCGCAGCTGGACGTCGGCCCGGGCGTAGGCCTCGGCGCGGGTGCTCGAAACGATGATGGTCAGATACGGCGGTTCGCCCGGGCCCAGGCGCAGGCGCGCGAAGCTGAAGAGTCCTTCCTCGCCCGTGAGCCTGGCATCGATGAACAGGCCCGTGTCCGACGCGGAGGCGAGGCAGCGATCGCGGATGTGCGACGTGATGGCGCCGCCGAGCGGATAGCGTTGGTCGGGCGGATAGGCGACCATGCGCCGGCCCTCGGCGTCCACCAGCGTGACCCGTACGTGGGACGGCAGCTCGAGGCCGCGCAGGAAGCGGTCGTACCCTTCGAGGTAGTAGGACAGGCCGATGATGCCCTTGACCTCGCCCCGGGCTTCCTGGTCGGCCTTGGCGAAGGCCATGATGGCTTTGCCCGTGGCCCGGCCGAAGATGAAGCCGCTGACGCCGAGGTCCCGGCGCGCCACGGCGTCCTTGAAATAGGAGCGGTCCGAAAGGTCCACGCCCAGGAAGGCGGGCAGTCCCGAGGCGACCACCCGCCCGGAGGCGTCGGTCAGGAAGATGTTGGACATTTCCGGGTGGTCGTCGAGCAGGGAAGTGAAGAGGCAGTTGAGGGCCGGCAGGTTGCGCTCGCGCGCCTCCTCGGTGTGGGCCAGGGCCACGAGCAGGGCCTGGGATTGGCTCTCCACGCCGTCCTGGATGGCGACGAGGCCCCGGGTCAGGTTGCGCAGCTCCTCCCGGGCCAGGGTTTCCGCCATGCGCCTGTTCTCGAAGCTCGTGGTCACGATGATGCCCATGGCGGGAAGGCCGGCCATGAGCACGACGGCGGTCAGAAGCGTGGTGATGGAGCGGCCGAACACCCATTGCCGCGACCTGGCGAGAAGGTGTCCCATGCCTGTCATAGACAGGATTCCAGAGGAAATGTCCAGGTCGGCCGGCGCAAGGTCAGCGGGCCGGGCCGCCCCCCGGCGCGCGCCGGGTGAAGTGCGCCCGCAGGAAGCCTTCCTCCTCGTCCACGGCGAGCAGCCAGCCCGACACCGTGGCCAGCTGGTCCTCAAGCACGGGACGGGCGTTCGGCGCGACCAGGAACTCCAGTTCCCGGGCCCGGGAGAGGCGGAGATACCAACCTATCTCCAGGCCCAGGCCTCAGCACTTCCCGCGCAGGTCGAAGGAAAGGCGTTCGTCTTCCATGGGAGGCCTAGAGCTTGTCGAAATAGATGAGCACGCCCATGACCACGAAGGCCACGGCCGCGACCTTCTTGATGATGTCGGGCGAGACGAAGTTGCAGATGAAGTCCGCGAAAATGACGCCGAGCAGGCTCGTGGCCACCAGGGCCAGGGAAGAGCCGGCGAAGACGATCCAGGGCTTGCGCGAATCCGCCGCCGTGAGCACGCAGGCCAGCTGCGTCTTGTCTCCGAGTTCGGCCACGAAGATGGTGGCGAAGGTCGTGAAAAGCAGTTTCCAGTCCATGCATCCCTCTGCGTCGTTTCGTCTCGCCCGGGTCGGTCAGGCGGCCGGTTCGCCGGGCAGGCCCATTCCCGGGGCCATGATCCGGCCGGTCCATTCGGTCTCGTAGCCGCCAAGCGCCAGCACCCGCTCCCGGAAGGCGTCGGAGCGCACCACTTCGAGCACGGCCGCGATCTTGGGATCGTCGGCGAAGGCTTGCGGCATGACCAGGTCATAGCGTTCCCTGGCCAGGGGCACGAAGTCGAGGCCCAGGGCCTTGGCCGCCGCGAAGACGCCCAGGCCGCAGTCGGCCGCGCCGGTCTTCACGTTGACGGCCACGGCCATGTGGGTATGCTCCTCGCGGCCGTAGCCCTGGATCTGCTCCGGAGACAGGCCGGCCCGGCCCAGGTGGTGGTCCAGGAGCACCCGCGTGCCCGCGCCGCGCTGGCGGTTGATGAAGCGCACGTCCGGCCGGGCCAGGTCGGACGCGCCGAGGATGCTCTTTGGGTTGCCCGGGGCCACGATGAAGCCCTGCTGCCGGATGGCCAGGTTGACCACGGTCACGGCCAGGCCGGGCAGGTATTTGACCAGGAAGGGGAAATTGTAGTCGCTCGTGGCCGGGTCGAAGAGATGGGAGCCGGCCAGCATGGCCGCGCCGTTTTTGAGCGCGATGAGTCCGCCCATGCTGCCCACGTGGCTGGAGGCCAGGCGCATGGGCGGATCGTGGCGCATGAGCATGTCGGCCAGGATGTCCAGGGTGTTGTCGTGGCTGCCCACGCACACGAGCGTGCGGGACAGCTCGTCGGCGTCGACCAGCAGTTCCGCCGTGACCATGGCCCCGGATTCGAGGCCCTCGGCCTCGGGCGGGAGCTGGGTGACGGCCTGCGCCTTGGTCAGGCTGGAGATGCTGCCCGCGCCCCGGGACAGGGGCAGGGCCACGTAGCTGCCGCCGACCTGGCCCACGGCCAGGCGCACGAAATCCACCATGCCGATGCGCGAAGGCACGCTGCGGGCCAGGGTCGCCGTCACGGTCTGGCGCGACTGCGGTTCGGTCCGGGTCAGCCAGCAGGCCAGCGGATAGAGCAGGCGCTCGAAGCAGACCACGGAGCTCACCGGATAGCCCGGCGCGCCTACGACCAGCTTGCCCCGGGCGTGGCCCAGGAGCGACGGCTTGCCCGGCATGGCGGCCACGCCGTGGACCAGCACCTCGCCCACGCGCTCGATGGTGGCCCGGGTGAAGTCCTTGCTGCCGGCCGAGGAGCCGGCCACGACGACCACCACGTGGGCGTCCGAGGCGAGGCCTTCCTCCAGGGCGGCGGCCAGGGCCTCGGGGTCGTCGCGCACCGGGGCCACGCGGGTGCACTCCATGTTCCAGGAGGCGGCCAGGGCGCACAGCAGCATGGAGTTGCTCTCCACCACCTGCCCGGGGCCGGGCTCGGGCCTCGCCGTGAAGTCCATGACCTCGTCGCCGGTGGGGATGACCCGCAGCCGGATTTTTTCGTAGACCGAGACGTCATACGCGCCGCACGACAAAAGCGCGCCGATGTCGTAGGGCGTCACGCGCCGGTGGCGCGGCAGGATCATCTCCGTGGCCACGATGTCCTCCCCGATGCGCCGCACGTGGGCGAAGGGGGCCACCGGGGCCTCGATGGAGGCGATCTCGCCGTCCATGACCACGTTTTCGATCATGACCACGGCGTCGAAGGCCGGGGGCAGGGGGTGGCCGGTGTTGACGAACACGAAGTCCTCGCCGGGCCGCAGGCGCACGGGCGCGCCCTCCCGGGCCGTGAACGTGTCCGCGGCGCGCACGGCGATGCCGTCCATGGCCGCGCTGTGGAACGTGGGCGAGGAATAGCGGGCGATGACCGGTTCGGCCGTGACCCGTCCGGCGGCGCGCGAAGCGTCGATGCGCTCCGTGCCGACCAGCGCCTTGCGGTCCAGGGCGGCCTTGACCTTGGCCAGGGCCTCCTCGATGGGAATGGTGCGCAGGTAGATGTTGCGCTTCATGATTGCCCTCCCGCCTCCTCGTTGTAGAGCCGGCACAATTCGCCGTAGGCGTCGATGCGGCGGTCGCGCAGGAAAGGCCAGTGCCGCCGCGTGGTTTCCACGGCGAGCGGGTCGATGACCGCCGTGATGATTTCCTCCCCGGCAAGGCCCGCCTGGGCCACGATGCGCCCGGACGGATCGGCCACGAAGGAGGAGCCCCAGAATTCCAGCGTCTCGCCGTAGCCCGTTCCCGAGCCTTCCACGCCCACCCGGTTGACGGCTGCCACGTAGACGCCGTTGGCGATGGCGTGCCCGCGCTGGATGGTGATCCAGGAGTCGCGCTGGGTCTCGCCGTACTGCGCCTTTTCCGAGGGGTGCCAGCCGATGGCCGTGGGGTAGAGCAGCACCATAGCCCCCTGAAGCGCCGTGGCCCGGGCCGCCTCGGGAAACCACTGGTCCCAGCAGATGAGCGTGCCGATGGGCCCGAACGGCGTACGAAAGGTCTTGAAGCCCAGGTCGCCGGGCGCGAAGTAGAATTTCTCCTCGAAGCCCGGGTCGTGGGGGATGTGCATCTTGCGGTAGACGCCGATCGTCTCCCCCTGCGGGCCGAGCACGGCCAGGGAGTTCTGGAAGCAGCCCGGGCCCCGGCGTTCGAAAAGCGGCGCCACCACCACCACGCCGGCCGCCTTGGCCGCCGCGGCCATGGCCGCGGTGGTCGGTCCGGGGATGGGTTCGGCCAGGTCGAAGGCGGCGTGGTCCTGGTTGCGGCAGAAGTAGGGCGTGGCGAAAAGCTCGGGCAGGCAGACCACGTTCGCCCCCTTCCGGGCGGCCTCGGCCACGCGGGCGGCCGCCTTGTCCAGGGAATCGGCCACGGTCTTTTCCGGCGACATCTGCACGAGGGCCAAGGTGAACGGCGCGGCCATGGAGACTCCTTGGGGGCAACGGGCGTTGCAATCGAAACAGGTTAGCATGATACGGCCCTTCCCGGCAAAGGACAATGCGGCGTCATGGGCCGGCGAGCAGGGTAAGTCCCTGCCGGACGAAAGTTGCGGCGAAATAGAAAAGCGACAGGCCCAGCGCCCCCATGAGCAGCCGGTAGGCCCGGCCGGACAGAAACCGGCCGCACCGGCCCGTGACCACGGCGGCCGCGACCTTGGCCCCGACGATGGCCACGTAGAAAAAGGCCAGGAAGACCGCCGCACCGGCCGGGCCCGAGGCTTGCGCCTCCAGGAGCAGCGGCACGCCCACGGCGGTCCAGAACAGGTACGGATGGGGATTGGTGAAATTCGCCGCCACGCCGCGCCAGAGCGATCTCGGCGCTTCCCGGACCGCCTCGGCCGCCGGCGGCGCGACCCGGAAGCAGTCGAGGCCGTAGCGGGCGAGCAGGGCCGCCCCGGCCAGGGAGACCGCCCCCAGCACGGCCGGCGTGCCGGAAAACCGCGACAGCGCCAGCCAGCACAGCACGATGATGGGCGCGTCCGTGACCACCGGGGCCAGCGCCACCTTCACGCCCTCGGCCGTGCCGTGGCGCAGCGTCTGGGTCAGCACCAGGGAGAAGAGCGGTCCCGGCGAGAAACCGGCGGAAAGCCCCAACGCGGCGGCGGTCAGGGCCAGGGAGGGAAGGGATTGGGCCATGCTTGCGTTTCCGGTCCGGCCCCGGCTACACTGCCGGCGGCGCGAGCGCAACGTGCCGCAAATCACGCCCTGTTTCAAGGAGGCCCTCATGTCCCGGCCCGGCGGTTCGCCCCTGCGGCATATCCTGGCCGCCGACGTCGGAGGCACCAGCAGCCGCTTCGGCCATTTCACCGCCTCGCCGGAGGGTGGCCTGGAACTGGCCGCCCAGGTCAGCCTGTCCACGGTCGAGGCCGCCTCCTTTCCGGAGCTGCTTGAGCGCCTGCCCGGGGCGGGCTTCGACCTGCCCTTGGGCTTGGCCGAGGCCGCCGTCTTCGCCGTGCCCGGCGCGGTGGTCGGCCGGCGCGTTTCCTTCGCCAACATCGGCTGGTCCCTGGACCTCGACCAGTTGGAGGCGGCCTTGGGCCTCTCCGTGACCGCCTGCGTCAACGATTTCCTGGCCCAGGCCCACGGCTGCCTGCTGCTTGGCGACACGGCCGAAACCGTCCTGCCCGGCGACATGAACCCGGACCTGATCCGGGCCGTGATCGGCGCGGGCACGGGCCTCGGCCACGCCGCCCTCGTGCCCCTGGGCGGCGGGCGTGTCGCGGCCCTGGCCTCCGAGGCCGGACAGGCGGCCTTTCCTTTCCGGGACGACCAGGAGGCCGCCTTCGGCCGGTTCCTGTGCCGCACGACCGGCGAGGGGTATGCCCGGGCCGATTCCGTGGTGTCCGGCTCGGGACTGGCTTGCCTGCACCGGTTCCTCACCGGCGAGGACCGGTCCCCGGCCGCCGTGGGCGCGCTGCTGACGCCCGAGCACCCGACCACGGCGCTCTATGCCCGGTTTTACGGCCGGGCGGCGCGCCAGTACGTCCTCGCCCTCGTGGCCGCCGGCGGCGTGTACGTCAGCGGCGGCGTGGCGGCGAAAAACCCCGTCCTGGTCATGCACCCGGAATTCGGCCGGGAGTTCCGCGATTCCCCCACCTATGGGGAACTTTTGCGCAAGACACCGGTGCGTCTGGTGCGCCACGAGCTCGTCGGCCTCTACGGCGCGGCCCGACTGGCGCTCGACCTCTTACCCTAAGCCCCAAGGATCGCCGCCATGCGTGAAGGCTTTTTCCGGGCCGTGTCCACGGCCCAGTTCCGGGACCTGCTGCGTACGTTCGCCCCGCTCACCCCGGCGACCGTCGATCTCCTGGCCGCGCGCGGCCGCTTCCTGGCCGCCGACGTCACCGCCGCCGAGAATCTGCCCGCCCATCCCCGCGCCGCCATGGACGGCTACGCCGTGCGTGCCGCCGACGTCTTCGGCGCCACGGAATCGAACCCCGGCTACCTCGACCTGGCCATGGACATCCCCATCGGCCTGCTTCCGGAAAATCCCCTTCCACCGGGCCACTGCGCCCGCATCGTCACCGGAGCCCTCCTGCCCCGGGGGGCCGACGCCGTGGTCATGGTGGAATACACCGAGGACATGGGGGCCGGGGCCGTGGAGTTCCGCCGGCCCGTGGCCCCGGGCGACAACATGCTCCTCGCCGGCGAGGATGCGACGCTCGGACAATGCGTGCTGCCCGCCGGCACGCGGCTGCGGCCCCAGGAAATCGGCCTGCTGGCGGCGCTGGGGCACGAACGCGTGGCCGTCGGCGGCCTGCCCCGCGTCGGCGTGCTCTCCACCGGCGACGAGCTCGTGCCCGTTGCCGCCAGCCCCAGGCCGGGCCAGATCCGCGACGTCAACAGCCATGCCCTCGCGGCCATGGTCGCCGCCGCCGGCGGCAAGCCGAGGACCTATTCCCTCGTGCCCGACGACCTTCCCGGCATCACCGCCGCCCTGGCCCAAGCCGCCGCCGAAAACGACCTGACGCTTCTCTCCGGCGGCAGTTCGGTCGGCGCGCGCGACTTCACCCTGGACGCCCTGCGCGGCCTCGGCGCGGAAATCCTGGCCCACGGCGTGGCCATAAGCCCGGGCAAGCCCACCATCCTGGCCTGCCTCGACGGCAAGCCCGTCCTCGGCCTGCCCGGACAGGTGACCTCGGCCCAGATCGTCATGCTCGTCTTCGGCCTGCCGCTGCTCGCCCACCTCGCCGGCGACCCCGGGGCCTTCGACCGCCCCCCCCGCACCTTCCCGGCCATCCTGTCGCGAAACGTGGCTTCCAAACAAGGCCGCGAAGACCACGTCCGGGTGCGCCTGGAAACGCGCCCCGGCCAACTCCCCCTGGCCCACCCCGTGCTCGGCAAGTCCGGACTGCTCAAAACCCTGCTGCTCGCCGACGGCTGCATCGTCATCCCGGCCGACCGCGAAGGCTTCCCCGGCGGCGTCGAGGTCGACGTCCGGCCGATCTGAGCGAAGGGCGAAGAAAGGCGAAGAGGCCTCCGGCGGGGGGGGGGGGGGGGGGGGGGGGGGGGGGGGGGGGGGGGGGGGGGGGGGGGGGGGGGGGGGGGGGGGGGGGGGGGGGGGGGGGGGGGGGGGGGGGGGGGGGGGGGGGGGGGGGGGGCGCGGGCG
>NZ_JARKOZ010000002.1 GCF_029978005.1 Solidesulfovibrio sp.
GCAGTTGCAGCACCACAGAGTTGGTGACGCCGGTCGCATTGCAGTAGGCTTTGATGCTGCGATGGGGGGCCTGGATGGCGGCCCGCAACGCCTCGCGCTAGGCCAGATCCATGCGTCATCTTGCCATGGCCGTGGCATGCCGTGTGCCGCCGGCCTCGGCCGGATCAGGGTCGATGCCGGCCTTGCGACAACGGCTCCACAGGTCCTTGGCCAGGGTGGCCAGGGCGACCGGATCGGCCAACCAGGCGAACCGCTCTACACCAAACTGCTTGGAGACCCGGACATCCAGCCCCTTGGGCTCGTAGCCGAGCAGGCACCACAGCATGAGGACGTACCGTTTCTGCCGGGCCAGCGGGCCGGCCGGGATGTCCAGGCGCTCGTAGCCGTCGGCAGCGTCGCCCTTGCGCCAGTCGCGCAGGCGTTTCGGCAGGAGCGGGATGTCGATGGCCGCATGCTCGGGCAGCCACCGCGTGGCCAGGGCGTCGAGCACCTGGTTGCGCTGGCCAAGGGTCAGCTTGGACCAGGACGGGGCCTCGCCGCCGAGGATACGGCCGAAGATCTCGACGAGCTGATCCTTGTCAGCTTCGTACCGAAACGGCGAGGCCGGCAGGATGCTGCCGAAAAAAACCTTGGACTGCATGCTGTAGATGGCGGCGCAAGAGACAATCTGCTTTGCCATATTATTTACTCCCGATTTTCCTTCCGAGGGCAGACGGGCACGATTCACAACCGCCACCGCAAAGACTAAGACCAATGCAAGGTGGCGGAGTAACATTCACTTTTTTCATGACGACAAGCCGATCATCGTGGGTGACGCCGGCTGTCTCCGGGATGCGGCATCGCCGCCCGCAGCCAGGACAGCACAAGCCGTCCGCGAACTTCCGGGCGATATACATACCCGGACGCTTGCAGGGTTTGTAGCCGGATTCCGCCTCCACATAGACATGCCCGTGGGCGCGTCCCACCACAGTGAGCCAGTAGGTGCATTCTCGAGATTTACCCATGGCGACCCTCCCCTACAGCGCGACCGATCCGCTGAAGTCGTCTTCGGTATGGCCGCCCCCTTCCGGGAACGCGTGATCCGGGCAGCGACGCCAAAACCCCGGAGGCAGGAGGCAGCCGCAAACGACGCAGTACCGTTTCTGCGCGCGCTTCGGCCCTGTCTTGCGACAGACGGGGCACACGCGCTCATCGCCCTGTGGCGCAAAATCCTGCAAACAAGTGATGCACCGACGTTTCGCCTGCGGCTTGGCAGCAACGGACGGTTGCGGACGCTCCGGCGATGCGACAGGCGCGGTCGCGGCATTGCCTTCCCGGGCCTGGCGCAGGGCCTTTTCCAGCTCCGCGACACGCGCTCGCAGACAAGCCACTTCCTCCGGGGCTGGGTAGGCCCGCGCCACGAGTTCCGACGCCTGCACGCGGCAGCAAGAGCCGTTGACGTACAGTTGGTAGCCGCTCCCCTTGCGCGTTAGCCTGTGCTTTGTGCTCCGGGAGCGGACATAACCGCTATGGCTTACTTCGTAGGTCTCAAATCCGGGGATGGTGCGCCATTCCATGGCTATTCCTCGCTCATTCCTCTTGATGATACTGACTTTGATATGCTATTTTTCTTGCCTCTCGCGAGGCGGGATATCTTGATTTTAATTTTAGCAAGCCGAGACTCGAGATATTCCATTATGGCTGTCGCTCTTTCTCCGAGTTCAACGTCGCCGGATTTGATTTCAACAAATAATTTATCAATCCCTTCTTTCTCTTGCGTCAAACGTGCAAGTTTTACAGCATTCTGCAATTCATCCATTTTTTTCTTGAGTTTTGGCGAAATGGGGCCAGACAGCATCAGTATGCATGATGCCAGGGTGTACTTGTCATATTTGAGAAGTGCCTTGAATTCAGCAGTATAACTCATTGCCCCCTCCCGGCTGCTCATCAGGCCCGGACGCGCCACCGTCCGACGACCGCCCCGCATGCAGGGCGGTTTCGCATGGGGTCTTATTTCAGTACGTCCGTCAGCGCTTTCCCGGGATCGAACGACACCGCCATACGGGCCGAGATTTCGACGGGAGCCCCGGTCCTGGGGTTGCGCCCCATGCGCGCCTTGCGCTGCTTGGCCTTCAGTTTGCCAAGCCCTGGCAAGGGCACCTCGCCGCCGCTGGCCAGGCTCTCGGCGGCCACCGTACCCAGGGCGTCGAGCACAGCGGCGATGACCGTCTTCTCGTGGATGTGCTTGGTGTTGGTGCCGGCCGCCAATTGCCCCTTGATCTTCTCGATGAGTTCCGATTTGGTCATGGTGCCATCCTCCTTGGTTAGATGATTGTTTGTATCCGCCGGGCTTCATTGACGTAGTCCGCAGCCATGGCCCCGTCCGATGCGGCTCTGGCGATCAGCGACGAGAGCTTTTCCGCTTTCCCCAGCCAGTAAAGGACCTGGGCTTCGGCGCTCAAAAGCGCTCGCCAAGCCACGAGCCTGCCCCCAGCGGGAGCCGCGCAGGGCTCGATCTCAAAGGAGCCGCAGCAGGCGCACACCGGAGCCTCGGGTTGCCCCTCGTCAAGCGCCGGCCGGGGGCCCACATGCCCGCAACGCAGACAGTGATGCCAACGGTCCCCGTTCATGCCGTTCCCTCCGTTGTCAGGCACTCGACCAGCCTGATACTGACGGCAGCGAGTTCCGCCGCTGCCGCGCATGCTTCCGTCGGGCTCCCGGACTCACAGCTCTCCAGGAGACGGAGCACGCATTGGGCGGTGCTCCGCCCGAGCACCGGCAAGTCGGCAACCGAGACCAGGGCCGGTCGCCGCTCAAGGGCCTGGCGCACCTCGATGGGCAGCGCGTCCATCACAGCGCCGCCAGATCGAGGGCGATGGCCTCGTATTTGCCGTCTTCACGCCGCGTATAGACCCTGACGTAGGCTTTCGTACCCGACACTTGCAGGCTGTCGGACACGGCCTGCATGGCCCGCCGCCAGCGATCGTCGTCGATGGCCAGCCGGCGCAGGCCCAGAACGCGGCCGGTGTTGATGCTGCCGGTGCTGTCCACCCGGAAGGTGTCGTTAATGAGGGCCTTGAGCTCGTCGCGGCTGCCCTCGGTCCATTCGGTCATGCATTCGTCTATCAACGACTTCGCGGCCTGGAGGCGCTCGTCGAAGACCAGGGTTTCGGCGACCGCACGCTGCACCTTGAACCGGCCGTCATAGCTGGTCAGGGTGACGTTTCCCTTGGTCCCGCCGACCCTGGCGTCATACTGTTCCGCCGAGAGCTGGATAAACGCCGCGACATCGCCGAGGACGTCGTCGCGAAAGCCGCGCATGGCCTCGCGCAGGGCAACCGCCTTGCCCGCGATCTCCCGCACGAGCTGGTCGCGTGCTTGGTCGATGGGTTTGACCATCTTGAGGGGCACCAGCCGCCCCTGGGCATCCTCCATGAAGCCTTCGCGCGCTTGCGGTTCGTCGCTCATGACTTCACCTCCTTGCCTTCGCCGAGGCCGACCACCCTGGCCGTGGGCAGCCCCATTTGCTGGATCACCTGGCGCAGGTTCGTCCGGGCCGCGACCACGCGCTCCTTGACGGCCTGGGGGTTCGTGAGCCCGTCCACGGCCATGAGGTCGGCAAGCACCTCCCTAAGCTGTCGCATCATCCTGGTCCTCCTTTTCGAACCGAGCCAGGATGGCCCGGCAGTTCTCGACGATCTTTTTCCGTGTGGCCGGCTGATAGGGATCGTGCGTCAGAAAGAGGCGCACGATTTCCAACGTGGCCCGTTTCTCGGTCTCGAACGGGTCGCGGATTTTCCGAGGCGGCCATGGCGTATCCACCCTGTCTTTGGCGGCTTCGCTGGCGCGAAACAGGTAAGTCTGGCCGCGTTTGCCATGGCGTTCCAGGAAACCCGCCTCGGCCAACCATTGGCAGTATTTGCGCACGTGGTCGTAGGAGACGCGTGAGACGGTGGCCAAATCTTGATAGGCAAAACCGGGCTTGGCCGAGCGGACCGCCCGCCAGACGCGCTGATAAAACTCGCCGGAGCGCTTTTCTTCGGTATCGGGATTGAACCGGAACACGCCCTCCTCGACACGAAGCAGTTCTCGGCGCTTGACCATCTCGTTGACTTGCTTGCGAACCCTGGCTTTGGCCGGCTCATCGGAGCAGGCCAAAGCCTCGTAGATAAGGGGGTAGGCTACGGTCTGCTTGCCACCGACGGACAGCCCTTGGATGACCAGGCGCAAGCGATCCGCTTCTGGTGTTCTCATTCCCGCCTCCAGCTCCGCTGCTTCTGGATCGCCGCCACCATGGCCACGTCGGCGATGTTCGTTTCCCTGGCCCTGGCCGCCTGCTCGAGGAGCTGCACCATGTTGCGCACCAGCCGCATGTCGCCGTCGGAGGTGGCCCGGACCATGGCGCAGGCCTCGGTGGTGAGGTCGAGATTGGCCGCCTCCAAAGCAAAAGCGGCGACGTCGGCCTCGTCCACCGGCCCAAAGGGCACCTCCTGGGTCACGCGGGACCAGATGCGACGCTGGTTCGAGAGCAGGCCGATCAAATCCTCCTCGCCGATCAGGATCACGGGGCAACCGGTCTCATTGTGGATGTCCCGCAGGTCGTTGACGCGGCCGATATGCAGCCTGTCCGCCTCATCCATGTAGATGGTGACCGCCTGTCCTTGGTCGCGCCGTTTCGCCAGGGTTTCGATGATGCGCACCTTGCAGGCATGGGCGGATCGAGGTGCGCTGTTCTCTCCTGTGGTCTCCCTGCACAGCCTCCCCAGGAAGGCGGCCTGCGTCATGCCCTCCCAGGCCGAGAGGAAGACACCCCCGCGCTCGGTGTAGCTGTTGCGGGCTGTGAAGGTCTTGCCCCGACCGGCTTGCCCCCAGGCCACGACGATGCCCGGCTGCCCGCGTTCGGTGTCCTCGACGGTCCGCACAGCCCGCCGGAAAGCGGTCACGTTGCCCGTCTCCACAAAAACCGATCTCATGCGTTTCCTCCCCCGTTGGCGGCCATGCGGCGGCGCTCGTAGACGGTGCGCAACCGCGCGTAGCGTCCACTCGCGCAGGCCGCGTATTCCTCGGTTTGCTCGTAGCGGGCCATCCAGGCGGCGTCGGCCTCGCGAAGGGGCACGCCATCCCGGACGGACACGTTGAAAAGGTATTCGTAGCGGTCGAGCTCGGTGACGATGGATGCCATCTGCGCCGGCGGCACATAGGCCGGCGCGGCTTCGAGCTTGGCCCGGGCCGCGGACTTGGCGGCTTCGATGCTCTTGACGTTCGGGGCGGGCGGTTCCGGCAGGGCAGGCGGGGCCGTGGCGGTCTTTTGCTCGGCCACGAGCTGCATGCGGTGCTGCGTTTCCGGGAGCACCACGTTGGCGAGGAACTCCCTGGCATCCGCTGTGACATGGTTTTCAAGTGCCTTTTTGTAGGCGATCTCGGCCGCCAGCAGGGCCTTATCTTCGTCCGTGCCCAGGATGCCGGCCGCCGGGTGCACATTGGTCGGCACTGGGGGGGCCTCGCAGATCAGCCGCTTGCCCGTCTCGTCGTAGACCAGCACCGACCGGCGGTCCTGGTCGTCGTAGCGCACCAGCACCGGATGGCGCAGCGAATGCAAAAATGGGTGGCGGTAATGCCGGCCGAAGATCTTGACGCCGTTTTGCTCGATTTGCCGAATCGTCTTGGAGAGCATGCACAGCCGCAGCTTCAGCAGCTCGGCATCGGTCAGGCCCGGGCCGGCTCCCGGCGCGAACACATCAAGGGGGGCCTGGCCTTTCAAGTGGCCACGTTGCGGCCGGTGAACGTACTCGTCGAACCACATGGCCACGGCCGTGTGGGCCTCTTCCAGGGTCAGCGGCCGGTAGCCTGATGCTTCGTAGAGCTTGCGGTGCAGGTCCTCGCCGCGTTTGAGGCGCGGCGGCTTGGTGGCGATGGAAGAACCGACGTAGGAAGGGCACCAGCGTTCCAACTCGCCGAAGGTGCCGAAAAATCGTTCCACGGTTTTGGACTGGCCGTGATAACCCCAAGCAAAAATTGTTTGGATGCCAAGCTCTTGGAATACGCCGCCCAGGCCGCACTGCGTCAGGTCCACGCCGTTGAAAAACTCCCCCTTGAACGCCTTGCCGTTGTCCAGGTAGGCGACGCGGGGGAACTTCCCCAGGCGCAGGCAGGCCCGGCGTAGGGCCGAGGCGATGGCCTGCGTGTTTTCCGTAGGCATGATCTCCCAGCCGAGAGGGTAAGACGACTTCATGTCGTACCAGAGCACCAGCTCCATGCGAGCGCCCTTGCCGGTCTCGGGATCGAGGATTTCGAAATTGAGCTTGTGGCCGTCGGCCACCAGGATGTCGCCCACCGCGATCTTGGAGTAGTCGCGCACGATGTACGGGCAGCATTCGTCCACCCAGGCTTTCTTGCCCTTTCTGGAGTAAACGAATTGGCCGTAATTGTTGGCGATCCACTTTTCGATAAACCGGCGAATGGTAATTTCGGAGCACGGCGGCAGACCTGCCGGCTTGAAGGCTTTGAGCGCCTCGCGGCAGACTTCGGCGATGTTCGGCGCGTTGGGGTGCCGGACCAGGGCGGTGATGATGGTCTGGTGGCCCACGGTCAGGACCGGTTCGATGCGCACGCCCCCGCGCGTGTCGGCCAGGGCCAGGGCGGAGCCGGTGCGGCGTAGCTTGAGCTTCCAGCGTTCCAGGGATTGCGCGGATACCGACTCGCCCAGCACTTCCTTGATTTTCGGCCAGACACCGGCCCGGTAGGCCGACAAAAATTCCTTTTGCGCCACACCCTTGCGCGGGGCCTTGGCCAACGCCTCGGTGTAGAGGCGCACCAGGTCCGCCCGGGCCAGCGCCCCGCGCCGCTGGTCTTCGGTGAGCAGCGTTTCGTCGTCGGTGACGGCTGGGAGGTTCGCGCCTTCATGGGCGGCCAGGGCGTCCCGGACCTCGGCAGGGAGGGAGGCCGCCAGATACAGCCGACGGCGGCCGCCACGGCAGGCCTGCTCCTCAAACGTCCAGGATTCCTTGCCGGCCCTGGCATGAGCTGCCCGCTCCGTGATTTCCATCGCCTGTGCGATCTCTTTTGCCGTGTATGTGTCCTGCATCGTGCCGCCGTCCGCTTGATAGAGTTCCGCGCCCCCTGATAGGGTCTCCGTTACCTGTTCACCTGACCGTCAACCCGCAAAGGAGGCGCGGAAATGCTTTTCGACAACTATGCTGCCGCGAGCCGGGTTCATGTTCATGAACTGCTCACCATTCTCTCGGCCGACGAAATCAATGGTCTGCGCGAGACCTGCCGGCGTCTCGGGCAAAAAGGCGTGCAGCAATGGTATGGTGAACATTTCGATCTTGTTCTCGACTATGTCCGCGCGACACCCAGCGAAAGAAAACGTAAGAAAGCCTGGCAAGTTCAAGATATAAAAGGGATACTTGTACTCGTATCTTCAATACATGCCGCACAAGCCAGGGGGCTTTTAAAGGCCATAACGAACAGGGTCTTTGCTCCTGGATTGTCATACCGGGAAACGACAGCCCTAGCTGGTGAAATTTATCTCGACGTTCTAATGCAGCCAGTACCTTACTGGCCCTTTGATCCGCCTGATCCTTTTGCAGAGTAGGCATTGTGTTCACCACGCTTGTTGGCTGCTCATTAGGCCGGGAACGTGCTCCATCCGCTTTATGTGCCGGCGGAGTGTCGTCTCCGAGCAATCCGACAAACCGCGTTCCTCAAAGATCATGCGAGCCCAACGACAGACTACGGCGATGGGCGGTTTGGCTGGATGGTTGGCCAAGGCAAGCAGAATCGAGGCATGGGCATCGGACACGGCCATCCGCTTGTTCATGACGCTACTCCTCCACCCCGAGGAAGCGCTTTGTGGTCGCGGATTCAACCCCTGTCCCGCTGTCCCGCAGCATCACGCCGACGCCGCACATGCCCAGCAGCGCGGCCCGAACCGCCGCTTCGGGAATGTTGTTTTGCCTCAAAACCTGGGCAATCTGCCGCATCTCTTCCGCCTTCCCGGTCATCCGCTTCCGCTTGCTCACTGCGTCACCCCCAGAAGGGTATGGCCCTGTTCCCGGCACCTGCGGCGCAGGGCGACATGGGCGGCGCGGAAGCCGTCCCGCGTGAGGCAGAAGAACACGCCCATCGACGCATCCTCGAACGCGTCGATGTCGAACCGGCCATTCTTCATGAAAGGCTTCTCGTCGGTGGGGGCCGCGACAAGATAGCCAACCAACCCGCTCGTCGGTTCGGTATGCAACCCGGAGACACCACAAAGACCGGGTTCCACCCGCCACATGTCCATGATCATCTCCATCACCTGTCCTCCTGTTTCGGTTGATATTTTCCGCGCCCCCGGGGGATGGTACTGGCGGTCTGGCCGCTCGGCCCAAACGCCGTGAGGCGCGGAAATTCCTGGCGGCTAGGCCGCTTGCTTGTCTTTTGCTCCCAGGTACTTGGCCGGACAGCCATGTTCCCGCAGCCAACCGAGGATCGCGGGGGAGTTTGTCTTGCGCCCGGCCAGGAAGTGGCTGACGTAGCTGCGGGACACTCCCGCGCCGGTGGACACGTCCACTCCCTTGATGCCCTTACGGACGAGCCAGACCCTGATTCGTTCAACCTTCACCATTGATCCGCTCCCAAAGTTCCCGCTTCCGTCGGCTGCGCTTTCGTTCTTCGACCACCACCTTGCCCATCTCGTAGATGGCCGCCTCTTCCGGCGAGAGCACGACGTACCCGGCCGGACAGGCGGCGGCCAAAATCCGGGCATCGCCCAGGATCACGGTCAAAGCGGCCACATATTCCAAAGGAATATGGCGCTCGCCCTTTTTGCTCGCGGCGGTCCAACTGTTGATGTGGTGCTCGCTCACGTTGGCCCCGGTCAGTCTGGCCAGTTCGTCGGCGATGTACTGTCGGGTGAGGCCGGATGCCTTGATGGCGGCATCCACCGCTTCGTAGACGGCCTCGAGGCAGCGGAGGCTGCCGGCCGCCATGTGCGTCGTCGGCAGACTGGACAGGGGCAACGTGAGCTGCACCATGCGACTGTCCAAATTGCGCTGCCTCTTAGCCATTGCCCTTCCCAGGTTTCCCGACTAGATTCCGGGCCAAGGCGGTCAATTTGTTGACCGCGTAGGAAAGGTTTAGGCTCGTGAGTAAAAGTTGTCAACGGGTAATAAAGCTACTTCGGGCTTTCGATCCTGTGGGTTCTATATATTTCCAAACAATAGACTGATATGACTAGCGAAAATAAAAAACCAGCTACTTCTGACTTAGCTTCGGGCTTTCAAGACGAAAGCCTGAATTCCTTTGATTTTGCCATAAAAAGATTGCGTCTTGCAATAAATGTGAATGATATTGGTGAGTTAGCGTCATTTCTTGGAATTAGTCGGCAGGCGATAAACAAAGCTCGCTCGGCGAAAAAAATTCCTCCATCGTGGTTTATTCAAGTTGGTCAAGGAACAAATGTTTCGATTGATTGGCTTGTTTCCGGCGACGGCCCCATGCGCCGGGGTGAAACCGCCGTGCCCGCGACCACTTCAGCGCCGCCGACCGCCGATGCCTTCTTGACGGCCCCACAAGAAGAATTTCGAATGTCGGATATGCTGACCAAGACGGCCGAAGTGCTGGAGTCCGACACCATTTATCGGACAGCTTTAGCGAGCAATATCAACGCGTTTCATCAAGCGGTGAGGAGCGAGCGGACGCTGGCTCGGCTGGAAGAGCGCATGGGGGAGATCGAAGCCAAGGCGGATGCCATGGCACGCGAACTAAGCGAATTACGTCGTGAAAACAGGGAATTAAAGGAACGGCTGGAGCCTGCCAGCCAGGACAAGGCGGTGGGTGCGGCGGGGTAAGCTGATTATTGTATCAAATTGGGCTATTAGCTCTTTTTTTATGTCCATCGCCTTCGACGATTCGATATT
Source organism: Solidesulfovibrio sp. (assembly GCF_029978005.1). Taxonomy (GTDB): domain Bacteria; phylum Desulfobacterota; class Desulfovibrionia; order Desulfovibrionales; family Desulfovibrionaceae; genus Solidesulfovibrio. Next base: position 9,885 of record NZ_JARKOZ010000002.1, read on the forward strand.
TCTTGGCTCCGTCATGTAGGCGGCCTTCAAACTTTCTCACTTTGCCTGATATTTTCACCCCCATTTCGGCCCAATTTCTCATCTTGCCTTCCGCCCGCCCCGCGCGTCTGGCCGACGCCCGCAAGCCCACGTCCGGCCTATGTTTAGCCCACGTTGAGCCTACCCGATTCAGGCCCCACGCCATTTCTCATTTTGCCTGACTCCCCACACCAAAGGTCGGCCCGGCCCGCTCTTGTCGCTTCCCGGGGCGTGTGGCCGCTCCCCCATTTAGTGTCGGCCACAAGCCCTGAAAGACAACCAGGACCAGCATCAAACAATGATGGTGACCATGAGGTCATGCTTGGCGAACCGGGCGAGCGCCGTCTGCAGTTCCCCCGGCTGGTAAGATCCCATATGCGGCCGAGGAAGATTCAGGGCGTCGTATTTGCTGTATCCGAAAGTATGGCAGGGCAGCACATCGATTTCATGTCGCCCGTGTTTATGGAGAAACATGGCCATATCCGCGATATTTTTCTCCGTATCATTGACTCCCGGCATAAGCGGCACGCGAACGCGCACCTCCCTCCCCGATTCGAAAAGCGTATGAAGGTTTTTCAGGATGATCGCGTTGTCGCGGCCGGTCAGGCGTTTGTGCTCTTCAGGGTCCATATGCTTGCAGTCGAAGAGGAAAAGCTCGGCCCTTCGCATGACTTCCCTGAACCGCTCCGGCTCGCACACGCCGCAAGTATCGATGCAGGTATGATACCCTCTCCTGTTGCACGCCGCGAGGAGATCAAGCAGAAAATCACCGGCCGCCGTCGGTTCGCCACCGCCGATAGTCACGCCGCCGCCCGAATTGCTGTAAAAGAGGCTGTCGCTATCGCTGATGCGTAAAATGTCCTCCACGGACATACGTTTTCCCGACATTTCCCGCGCCTTCGCCGGACACACCTCCACGCATGCCCCGCAATCCGTGCAGAGCGTCCGATCACGGTTGTAAACGCCGTCTCTCTTGGTCACTGCGCCCTGAGGACAAACTTTCTCGCATTCGCCGCAACCCGTGCAAAGATTTGCGAAAACCATGAGCTGCGGCTTGAAGCTCTGCGATTCCGGATTGCTGCACCAGGGGCAGTGCAAGGGACAACCTTTGAGAAAAATCGTCGTCCGCAATCCTGGTCCGTCTTTCGTCGACATCCTCTGTATGTTGTACACAATCCCGTCCACCAGTCGCACTCCTTCTATAGAATGTTTGCCCGCCTCGCCTTGAACTCCAAGGTTCCCTTCGACGGGCAGTTTGCAAAGCATTTTTGATGCCACTGAAAAACTACAAATAAATCAGCGTAGTACGCCCCAGAGCGCGCACCTCCAGGACGAATGACGGCGCGATCGTGTGCAAACAGGTACAGATTGTACTGGATTACACGAAGGCCACTCTTCTTTCGGTACACTTCTTCGCAACTCCGGTCGGAAGAACGCAGAGGGCGTCGAGTCCTTGGCAAAAGTTTTTATTTTTCACGCAATTACAGCAAAGAAAAATTTGGCAAGCCATTTGCAACCAACACGACGCAAAAGAGAGCCGCAGGCTTTCGCCGGACCCCAAAGAAATGATGCGAGGAGGCTTTACATGGGATACGCAATTGATTGGGATACATTGGACCAACGCATTTCCAACCAGAAGGAGACGCTTCTCGACACGTCGCAGAATATGGATCCCGAGCGCCTCAAATTCCTGAGCGAGGCTTACGATGAGTGCAAGGGAGAAAGCGTATTCATCACTCGCGCCAAGCTTTTTGAAAAAGTGCTGACGAACAAAAAGATCTACCTTGACGGCAACCCTATCGTCGGCAGCCTCGCCGGCGGCCGGGCCATGATCTATGCCTACCCGGAATGGCAGTGCAACTGGATCAGGGAGGACCTCGACTCCGAAAAGCTGGCTCTGTCGTCCCTGGGCGAGGTCCGCTTCTCCGACGACACCAAAGCCGTTCTGAAGAAAGTCTACAAGGACTGGAAGGGCAAGACCACCTACGACCGCGCCAACAAGCTCTACAAGGAACTCTACGGCGGCAACGCCGAACTCCTTGTGAAGTGCGGCTGGATCTACCCGGTGAACGACAACTCCACCGGCTCCGGCGTGGCCGATTATCCCGCCATGCTGAACAAGGGTGTCCGCGGCCTCCTCGAGGAGGTTGACGCCGCCTACAAGGCCCTTCCCAAGCACGCCACCAACTGGTCCAAAATCGAATTCTACCGGGCCTGCAAGATCGTCCTCAATGCCGTGATCGCCTACGCGCACCGGTATGCCGACTTGGCCGAGGAGACCGCCAAGACCGAGTCCGATCCCAAGAGAAAGGCGGAGCTGCTGGAAATCGCCGAGGTCTGCCGCCGCGTGCCCGAATACCCGGCCCGCAACTTTCGTGAAGCCGTCCAGTCCTTTTGGTTCGCGCACTGCTGCATCGAAATCGAGCAATGCGGCTGCGGGCACTCACTGGGGCGGTACGGCCAGTACATGTACCCCTTCTACAAAAAAGACATTGAGGAAGGGAACCTCACGAAGGATCAGGTTCTTTCCCTCTTGAAGTGCCAGTGGGTCAAACACCTTGAGATCGCGGTCTACCAGGGCGACGCGTATGCCAAGGCGTTTTCGGGCCATACCGGCCAGACCATCTCCCTGGGCGGCTATACCGCCGACGGCGACGACGCGTCCAACGCTCTCGAAGAGCTGCTCATGGATACGCAGATCGCCATGCACAACATCCAGCCCACGCTGGCCCTGTTCTACACCCCGAAGATGAAGCAGTCGTACCTTGAGAAGGCTGTGGACGTCGTCCGCCATGGTTCCGGCCAACCGCAATTCATGAACATGGATGCCGCCATGGCCCGTTCCCTGGTCCGCTTCGCCTCGCGGGGAATCACCCTGGACGAGGCCCGCACGCTTCCCGTCATCTTCGGCTGCGTCGGCACGGGCATGCAGGGCAAGGGCTCCTACGTCACCTTCGAGGGCCAGCCGAACCTGGCCAAGCTGGTCGAGTTCGCCATGTACAATGGCCATGATCCGCACACCAACAAACAGGTTTTCCCCGAAGTGAAGCCTGCCGAGGACTGCGGCGACTTCGAGGAATTCTACCAGAGCATGCTCCAGCACATGGACCATGCCTACGATGCGCAGCGCAAGATCAGCGATCTCGGCAACTGCACTCGTGAGGAAGTCGTTCCGAACATCTTCCGGTCGTGCCTGCTTGAAGGCTGCATCGAGAGCGGTCTCTGCGAAGAGGCCGGCGGGCCCAAGTATTCCCAGTCGCTGTGCATCACCGCGACCGGCATCGATGCCGTGAACTCGCTGTATGCCATCAAGCATCTTGTCTACGACACCAAGAAGCTCACCTGGGCCAAGCTCAAGGAAGCTCTGGCCGCCAACTTCGAAGGCTTCGAGGACATCCAGAAGATTTGCTACGAAGCCCCCAAGCACGGCAACGACATCGAAGACGTGGATCAGCTCACCAGGCGATTCTTCCGCGACGTCGAGCGCACCTACCGCTCGCATGGCCCGGATTACTTCGGCTACGAAGCCCACATGGATCCTTTCTCCCTGTCCTACCACAACTACTTCGCGCCGATGACCGGCGCCCTTCCCAACGGGCGCAAGAAGGGCGTCGCCCTGACCGATGCGAGCGTTTCCGCCATGCCGGGCACCGATGTGCACGGCAGCACGGCCCTGATCAAGTCGGCTGCGCAGGCGATCGACACTGTCCGCAACAATTGCAACCACATGAACATGAAGTTCCTGCCTTCCGCCTTGGAAGGTCCCAACGGCAGCCGGATGCTGCTTAACCTGGTCAAGACCTATTTCGACCTCGGCGGCGGTCACATCCAGTTCAACTGCGTGGACGCCGAGACGCTGCACGATGCCCAGGACCGTCCGCAAAACCATAAGGATCTCGTCGTTCGAGTCGCCGGATTCTCTTCGTACTTCACGCGGCTTTACAAAGGCGTCCAGGACGAGATCATCAAACGCACGGAATACGCGGCCTAATCCATGACGCGAGGCGGGGGCTCTCGCCGCGAGAGAGCCCCCGCCTCTTTGTTCCGAGGAAGAGCACATGCTAGAAATTGCCGTTACGCCTGAGGTTTCCGCCAAGTTCAAGGAAATCCTGAATGAGGAAGGCGATCCGAACGCCGTTTTTCGAATCTACGAAACAAAAGTCGGAGGCGGCTGAAAAAGTCATCTGGAACTCCGGGTGAGTCTTGATGAGCGCACGGATGCCGACGAGGAGCAGGAAACCCAGGTGGCAGGCATGCCCTTCGTCGTCGCCAACGAAGTCATAGACGGGTACGGCTCCAAATATAGCATCGCCGCCACTGAAAATGGCCTGCCCGGCGTAACTGCCGGCTGAACGAAGCAACTCCCGCACAAGATAATTTTCAACACTCAAAAAGGATACGCAATGCTGAACATTTCCATTGCCGCTGAAGTCTCCGCCAAGTTCAAGAAACTTTTGGAAGAAGAAAGTGGTCAAAATCCCGTGTTTCGGATTTATGAATCCAAGGTCGGCGGCGGCTGTAAAAGCCATATGGAACTTCGCGTGAGCCTTGACGAGCGGTCGGATGTCGACGAGGAGCAGGAAATCCAAGTCGATGGCATACCCTTCGTGGTCGGCGACGACGTCATCGATACCTACGGCTCGCAATACAGCATCTTTGCAGCCGAAAACGGCATGCCCGGCGTCAAGGCCGGCTGAAGCCGAAAGGGGCATCCGTGCACGACGGATGCCCTTTTTCTTTGCCACGCTGAGGATATTATCGCCAATCGAGTTGGCACGACATTTGCGGAAAATTTCAGAATTTGAGTACAAAAAAAGACGAATCCCGGTTTTCGTACCCGGAAGGGAGGACGAGGCGGACAGGACGAGGCCATCCATGAGCCTCGGCTCGGATTCAGCAAAGACAATGCAAGTACTCAGATGTTGATGTGTTGCGAAGTGCTTTTTGCAGTTGACCATGTTTTTCTTGAGCCCAAAGGCGAATCTTCAACTCTGTAAATCGTGACGGACAGGAAAAACCGATTCCGTCCACTTCTTCAACGTATGAATATCCTAGAGCAAATTGCCGCGACCGAGCAACTCTTCTCAAAGGGCAAGATCGAAGAAGCGATGCTTGTATATGATGACATGTCCCGAATGGAGCACCTTACGGCGCAGGAAAAAGGCTTGGTTCTTTTTGGCCTTGGGGCCTGCCATCTCGTTCAAAACGACTATGAAAACGCCTGCTCGAGACTGAAAGAGAGCTGGGAACTGCTTTTATCCGCCTTGGGCGCAAAAAATCCGAGCACAACGCGTACGATGGTCCTTCTCTCTCGAGCGTTGATCGCTGTCGGCAGTCTGGAATCCGGCATGGAGATCGGCCGCGGCGCTTTGGAAAATCTTGTCGCACTGTATGGGCCAGAGGATGCGCAAACAGCCACCGCGGCTTTTTTCCTGTCCGCTGGAGCCTACAAGTTCGGACGCCTGGCCGAGGCGGAAAGCCTGACGCTTCAAGCGATGGGCGCCTGGGAAAAAAAACACGGGCACGATTCGCTCCAAGTGGCGACCTGCCTCGATGCGCTCGGCAAGCTCCGGGATGTTTGCGGAGAGAAGCGGGAAGGCGTGCGGTTTCACCGGCAGGCCCTGGACATAAAATTGAAGATCCTCGGCGATCACGAGACCACGGCGGCTTCGCTCGGGCATGCCGGCGTCGCCCTAGCGGAGCTGGGCGACTGGAAGGAGGCGGCGACGCTCTTGACCCGGGCGCTTGAGACTTTCCGGCGTATCGGCGCAGCCGAGGACGCCGCAGGCACGGCTCTTTTTCGTGAAAAACTCGCCCTATGCCGGCAAATGCTTTCCAAGGAGATCCGCGATGGACAAGAAACTGCTCACTGATGCAATCGTCGACATCGAATGGGATATGTTCCGCAGCGTAAACAACAAAGGCGGAAAAGCCGCCTGCCAGATGGACCACGCCACGTTTCTCATCATGCGCAACAGCCAATTCGCCTCTTGGGACGACGCCCTGCTCGCAAGCTATCTGAATGATCTTGCATCCGCCCAGGGGCAGGGACGAAACCTCATGAGCGAAAAGTATGCACGCATGATGGAGTCCACCTTCCCGGAGGAATATGCCCAGCTTGCGGACCGCCTTCCGTCGATCGATCCCGTCGCTGCCCAACAAATCGAGGAGATCGTTTCCATCCATGTGCAGTGGAAGGAAGTGCTCGACAAACGCTATCCCCACCTGAGCGATCGATCGCGCCCTGTGCGCAGCCGGGACGACAGCGTCGGGCTGGCCTCTTTGGAGACATACACGCGCGCGGAGCTCAAGACCTATTCGCCAAAAACCATATCGCTGTACCATGCGGCCACGATAAAACGTATCGAACGCGGCGAAAGCGAAGCCGAGCAGAACATGTTGCATCAAGTCAGACAATACGGCTTCGAGAATCCCGACGAAGCCGACAACTATTTCAGCACCCATGCGTAGCGACCACGGGCAGCCCGAAAGTCTTCGGGCTGCCCGCGTGTTCGATTCTCTGCTCTTGCAGTATGCTCTTTGCCATGCCTTCTTTGAAGAGATTGCGGCATGGATACTGGCACTGAACATCTTTTGGTTGCGAATACCATCTTGAACTGCCCGAAACGTATCTTCGACAGCACTTGTCCGTGGACATCATATGGCAGCAGAGCCTCGTTCTGAAGAGGCCTTATATCACTCGAAACGAACCATTCATCGTGGACAGGCATTCTTGATTTCTATCAATCACTGGAATCTCACGGAACACCATCATGCCAATTAATTCCTGCACTTATATCTACCTAAAATTTTACGATTTACCACAATCGCAACGATCCATATGCCTGACTCTCCTCTCCTGTGCACGGCAGGAGACAGCCGCCCTGTATTGAATCAACTTTGAACCATACGGAACCATGGAGTCGTCATGTCCCTCAGCTACCGCGAAATCGAAGACGTGTTGATGCAAGGGCTTCGCCTGTACCATCATCCGATTGCAGTAACTTTTTTTTCGACCGACGAGGAGGTGAGTTATTTCAAACAAGTGACTCGCCATGTCGTGCCGGCGAAACCTTTAACCTTCTGTCAGTGGGAAATCGCGGCGAGGATGGAAGGCAAAACGGTCGTCGCTGAAAAGAAGCGTTTGGGATGCTGCCCCGCGAAGATCAGTTTCGGGTGGGAGGACATCGGAGAAGACGACATCAATTTCCTGACGGATGCCTATACGGATTTTGAAGCAGCCAAAATGATCATGAATTCCAAGCCGCGGCTCCCCCTCGATTCCATAAAGGCTATTTCGGTGGGTCCTCTGGGAAAAGCAGTCATCCCTCCACAGGTCATCCACCTGTACTGCGACAACATGCAATCACACTCTCTTGCCGTCGCGTATATGAAAGCCATGAAGATCCATCCGTTGCGTCCAATGGTCTGCGAGAGTTCGTCGGCTTGCGGCGGAAGCGTCTTTTGCCATCAAGAACAGACCTTCAATTTGTCGCCCTGTTGCAAAGGAAGTTACAATTCTGGCAAAACAGAGCGCGGTGAAGTGAACGTCTTTATACCAGCTACGCATCTGGAGTCGACGGTCAACTGTCTCGTCGATACCGTCCTGAACAATGAAGAAGAGACATTCCCCGGGCCAGACATCTGTAAAAACTGTGCGCTCATCACCTTTCATGAGCAAAGCTAGCTCTACGGTTTTCGAAAGAGTCTTCGCCTGACAAGGCTTTTCGAAGCGCTATTGTCGGATGAATTCTTTTTCTGCATCTAACAAAAACAGAATTAATTGCTCCAGCTTCCTTGTTGATCCGTTCCGGCAGACTTCTTGAGCACGACATAAGGAGGGCGTTATGCGGAAGTGCGGCATCAACGGAGTCATCACCCTTTTCGTCGTCTTGTCGGTTGTAGCGGGCATCGGCGCGCTCATCGCCTACGTCTCGGCCTCCACCTACGACAACACCAAGGCCCTGCAGGAGGAATCCCTCACCCAGACGGCGAACATCACCACCAAGGTGCTCGGCCTTTTCGTCGAGAACGCCGAGCGAACGGCCGCCAACCTGGCCACCCAGCCGGCCACCGTGGCGGCCCTGCGCAGCGAACCGAGCGACGTGGGGGCCATCATCGAAAGCGCCCTGGAAGTCTCTCCGGAGCTGCTCTCGATCTTTTTCTTCGACACCAAGGGCAACCTCGTGGTCGCCCGCAGCCGACAGGGCGGGGTGACCAAGAGCTACGCCGACCAGGAATACTGCAAGGCGATCCTCTCCGGCCAAAAAACCTATGTCAGCCGTTCCATCCTGCGCGACAAGAACACCTCGGACATGATCTTCGTCGCCTCGAGCGCCGTGCTCGGCCCGGATGGCAAAATCCTTGGCGGTGTGGCCGTGTCGACCATGTGGGAGGCCATCACCAAGGAATACATCGATCCCATCCGGTTCGGGAAGCGGGGTTACGCCTTCATGCTCGACGAGGCCGGCGTCTCCATCGCCCACGCCATGAACAAGGACCAACTGCTGCACGACACCACGGACCAGGACTATGTGCGCCAGGCCTTGAAGCTGCCCAAGGGCCTCGTCCGCTACACGCTCGGCGGCGAGGTCAAGCAGATGGCCGTGGCCCAGGTTCCGGCCACGGGCTGGCTCGTATGCATGTCCGAATACGAGGACGAACTCATGGCCGGGGCGACGCGCCAGCGCACGGTGCTTCTCGGCCTGGGCGCCCTCGTGGCGGCGGCGGTGGTGGCCGTCATCACCGTGGCCAACCGGCGGCTGGTCTTCGGGCCCCTGCGCACTATCGACGCCTTCACTTCCCATGTGGCCACGGGCGACTTCAACGTGACCCTGACAGGGCGGTTCCGGTTCGAACTGGCCATGCTGGCGGACAACCTCAGGCGCATGGTCGGAGAACTCAAGACGCGGCTCGGCTTCGCGCAGGGCGTGGTCAACGGCATTCCCACCCCCTGCGCGATCATCGGGCCCGACTGCAAGATGTCCTGGGTCAACCAGCCCATGTGCGACCTGATCGAGAAGCCCGGCCCGCCCGAGAGCTACGTGGGCCAGTCGGCCGGGATCTTTTACTACGGAGACGCCGACCGGTCGACCAATTCCGAGAAAGCCCTGCAAGAGCGGCACATGATCACGGCCGAGCGCACCCATGTCACGCCTTCCGGCAACACCCTGGAAGTCGTCATCATCACCACGCCGTTCTACGACATGGACGGCAACCTGCTCGGCACCATCGCCTTTTGGAGCGACCAGACGGAGGTCCGAACCCAGCAGCAGCAGATCGCATCCCAGAACACCCTCATGCTGGACACGGCCCGGAAGGCCTCCGCCGCGTCGGACAATATGGCCGCCGCGGCGCAGCAGCTCTCGGCCCAGATCGGGCAGGCCAACCAGGGGGCCCAGGAGCAAAGCAGCCGCGTGCAGGATACGGTGTGCGCCGTGGAGCAGATGAACGCCACCATCCTGGAGGTGGCCAGGAATGCCGCCGAAACCGCCAAAAACGCCGACATGGCCGGGAAGAAGGCCCGGGAGGGCGAACAGCTCGTCAGCCGGGTCATGACCTCCGTGGACTCGGTGCGCCAAGCCGCCGGCCAGCTCCGGACCTCCATCCGCGACCTGGGCGAGCGCGCCCGAGGCATCGGCAGCGTGCTCAACGTCATAAGCGACATCGCCGACCAGACGAACCTGCTGGCCCTCAATGCCGCCATCGAAGCGGCCCGGGCCGGCGAGGCCGGCCGGGGCTTCGCCGTCGTCGCCGACGAGGTGCGAAAGCTCGCCGAAAAAACCATGAACGCCACCAAGGAGGTCGGCGAGGCCATCACCGGCATCCAAAGCGGCACCACCGACACCGTGGACATGGTGGATCTGGCGGTGGAAGCCGTGGCCGAGGCCACGCACCTGGCCGAAGACTCGGGGTCGGCCCTGAGCGAGATCGTCGCCGTGGTCGAAGCCGCCGGGGACCAAGTCCGGGCCATCGCCACCGCTTCCGAAGAACAATCCTCCACTTCGGAGGAAATCACCCGCGCCGTGGAATCCATCAGCCGCATCGCCTCGGAAACGGCCAATGCGATGGCCCAGTCCTCGGACGCGGTCGCCAGTTTGGCCGACCAGGCGCAAAGCCTCAACGCGCTGGTGGCCGGCATTCGGGGAAACGCAGCCCAACCCGCCCTCTCCTGACCTGGGGCAATGCCCACCTGCCCAACGCGCCGGCGTGGAAAGACGCTCCTCCCGCGCCGGCGCTTCTTTCTACTCTGACAGCACGCGAAGTAAATTCGACGCAGCGGTGGCTTTGACCCGCAGCCGTACCGATGAGGGACCGGCTGCGGCGTGTTGCACGCCGTTCTCAACTGAGCCGTCGGCCAGCCTGTTCCATCGACAGAGGCCTTTCAGTTTAAGCAACATCTCGGCGTATCTATTTTGTTGTGTTCGGATTCTCTGGAATGCCGGTGTACTCCTTTCGGTACACCAGAGTGATTGTTGCTTTTAATAAATTAATTCAGCATATTGCATGGCAATGCAGCCGGGTTGTACCCAAATGCGAACACTCTGAAAGGCCGTGAACGTGCCGCAGGGATCCTAATTTATACTAATAAATCAATACATTAAGAGATTGACACGCATGGTACAAACATTGCTTTGAGAACAGTATCAAATGCATTCTTCTTTGTGATTTTTGTAACAAGACGCTTCTGGATTTTATGCCGGAGAGCCGGCGCGCCCATTGCGAAGCGGACGGGAGCGTTCGACCGAAATGCGAAAGGACGGTCGACTGCAGACGCTTCCGCAAGACTGGAGCCGCCGATGGATGGCGTGTTTTCACATGACGAAATAGTTTCGCAAAAGTCTATGGAGACGCTTTGATGTATGCAGCGCATGTCCGGCATGTGCAAACTGGATCGTAAAATAGTTTCTTGAATCTGCTTTTCCGTCGCTGTCGGACAGCGAGGCTGAGCAGCAGGGAATTCTCGTAAAATGAGATTTTTGAAGAGTCCTGCCCGATCCAAAACCGTTGGAGCAACGTCGGTCGTTTTGGGGCAAAGGGGCAAATCGGCGATCAGTGTGTCGGGAATGCCGCCCATGCCAGAGCTAGGAAGTCAGGTCTTCCGGTTGCGCGAGCAGGGCCACAGCCGGCCGGAACACGGATGCGGCCATGCAGATGCGCCGGCTGGCCTCGAGGTTTGCGCGGCACGGCTTCGCCGGAGCGGCCGGCGCGAACGGGATGGCTTCGAGGCTGCCCCGGTCCGGGGGGCAGAGGCACGGGACGTCCGCAGGCGTCCCCAGGAGACAAGCGTTCCCCGACGGAGTTTCCAGGCAACCACCGTCCGCAGAAACTATAAATCACCATCTGGAGAGAATGTCGCGGCATTTTCTTCGAAACAAAAGGAGGGAGTTTGTCGTCATACAGAACAATGGGCAATCAGTGGCGTCGCCGGAGAGCGTTTCGGCGACCGAGTTTTCCATCAGGTACTGTCTGATGTCATTCCGTCTGCCCTGCGCAGAACGGAAACTGTTGACGGTATGCTGACGATTCTCACTGCGATATTGTATAAAGCAGAACGGAGACAACATGAAAAGGATGTATGAAGGCTACTCCCCAATGTCGCGACGCACGTTCCTGAAGGGGTCTGCCGTCACGCTTGCAGCTTTTTCCATGGGCGGGGCGATGATGCCACGCTTTGCTTCCGCAGCTGAAGTTTCGCCGGGAAACGCTCCGTATATTACGCAGATAACGCCGGAATTGATCAAGGACAACGACACCGGGTGGATTTATTACGGCGCGGAGGCCAAAGACCGGCCGCTGACGCCCAATGACAAGGCGCAGATGAAGCCCGAAGATTTCCAAAAGGATGCCCTCACGCTCAAGTGCTCCTGCTACTACCCGAACAGCGGCGACATCGGTCACGGCATCCACTGGGAGACCTTCAGCTTCCTGGAATACAAATTCGGCGGCCGGGTGAAATTCGACCGGTATTTCGGCCAGTCCCTGCACAGCCTCGTCGACGGTTGGAAATCGCTGCGCGCCGGCCTCGTGGACATCACGCAGATCTACCACATCCACAACCAGGGCGCTTTCAACCTGTTCATGGCCGACGGCCTGCCCTTCCTCTCCAACAGCGTGGTCGTGGCCACCCAGATCATGGAGGAGATGTACCCCAAGTATTTCAAAAAGGAAGTCGAGGCCCAGCAGGTCCATCTCGGCTGGATCCCCCACTTCGACGTGCAGGGCCTCATCTGCACCACGCCCATCCGCAAGATGGAAGACCTCAAGGGCAAGCGGATCATGGGCTTTGGCGGCGAGGTCATGCGCAACACCCTGATCGGTCTGGGCGCGACCCCTGTGGCCATCCCCACCCCGGACGTCTTCATCGGCCTGCAGCGCGGCGTCGTCGACGGCGTGGCCTGGGCGGTCGGCAGCATGATCCCCTGGCGTTTCCACGAAGTCGCCAAATACGTCACGGTCACCGGCATGTCCAACACCGCCATCAGCTACGGCATCAACAGGAAGACGTTCGCCAGCCTTTCCCCGGAAATGCAGAAGGAACTGTATTTCAATTGCCGATTGGCCGGCAATCATATGTCGGAAGGCTACACCAAACTGGAGGACCGCGGCCTCAAGGGCCTCAAGGAGGCGGGCGTCGAGATCATCACCCTTGACCCCGAGGAAAAGAAGCGCTGGGTCCAGGTCGGCGACACCATCTGGGACAAGTTCATTGCCGAAAACGAGAAGAAGGGCTTGCCTGCCAAGGAATTCGCCAAGGACTTCCGGGATTGCGCCGCGAAATTCAACGCCATGACCATCCGGCAGATCCGGGAATACGTCGAGGACCCCAAGAACACGATCCATGGCATCATTGACGGTTTTTAAACGCACCGTCTGCACTGCAGTTCCAAAGTCTGGACTCCGGAATCGCGGTTCCGGAGTCCAGCTGGGTATTTTCGCACCGACAAGGAGCTTCCTATGCTGAAAGACGACACGGAACCCAGCGGTGGAGCCGGCTGGGCTGAGCTGGCGATCGATGATCTTGATGTGGCGGGGAAATGCGGTCCTTGCGTTCCCGTAAAAGAGGAGGTCGAAGACCTGCCCAAAGTCGGCTGGATGAAGGCCCTGGACAAAGTGGCCGACCTTTGCCTCATAGGCAGCATGTATGTGCTCTATCCCGCCATTTTGGTGGTCATCTGCACGGACGTCATTGGCCGCAACTTCTTCGGAACGCCCCTGTCCTGGGCCATCGAAGGCAGTGGCTTGTTCCTCATCGGCGGCATCTTTCTTGCCGTTTCCCGAGTGGAACTGGACAACGACCACATATTGCTCGACATCCTCTATGCGAATTATTCGAAGAAAAAGAAACTGATCTGCGACATGGTGACCAGGTCCATCGCTTTCTTGTGGATGCTGGCCGCGACCATCCGCAGCTCCTTCGAGATCCCCACCTCCATCGTTTTAAAGGAGAGCGGGACCGACTTCCGTTATCCCTTCTGGCCCATGCGCGTGATCATGACGTTCGGCTTCCTCGTACTTACGCTGGCCCTGCTCGCCAATGCCGTCCACGCGTATCAGCAACTTCGCAACGGAGGAAGAAAGTAATGCATTTCGATCCAGTCATGCTGGGATATGCCGGCATCGTCGTGATGCTCGCCCTATCCGTAGCGGGCATGCCCATGGCCTATGCCATGTGCGCCGTGGCCAGCATCGGGCTTTGCTTCACGTTGGGAGTCGTCAATGCCTCGACCCAGACCATGTTCGTGGCCTGGGAACAGGCGAGCAACTTTTCCCTGATGAGTATCCCGTTGTTCATCTTCATGGGGTCCATAGCCTACCATACCGGCATTGTCGGCGACCTCTTCGTGGCCTTCCGACGATGGATAGGCTTTCTGCCCGGCGGCCTGACCGCCGCGGGCATCTTCGCCGCGGCCTGCTTCGGCGCGGTGACCGGTTCCACGGCGGCGGCTTCCGCCACCATGGCCTCGACCGTCATCCCGGAGCTGGAAAAAGCCGGTTACGACCAGAAGCTGGCCGCGGGCGCCATTGCCGCCTCGGGCGGCCTGGCGGCCATCATTCCGCCCAGCGTGTTCGTGATCATCTACGCGGTGCTCACGGACCAGTCGGCGGGCGAGATGTTCATCGCCATTCTCGGCCCCGGCCTGCTCACCACGGCCCTGTTCGCCCTGTACTGCATCGTCCGCTGCTGCATCACCCCGTCCATGGGGCCGAAGCAGCCCAGCTGCACCTGGAAGGAACGCTTCCAGTGCCTGCCCGCCGCCATTCCCATCATGGTGACCTTCGCCATCGTCGTGGGCGGCATCTACGGCGGCCTGGCCACCCCCACCGAGGCTGCCGCCATGGGCGTGGTGGGCGTCATCATCATCGCGGCCTGCATGGGGCGGCTGACCAAAAAACTGCTCGTCCCGGCCTTCCGGGAAGGGGCCAAGATGAGCGCGGCCATCTTCTTCCTGTTCATCGGCGGCTGGCTGATGGCGCGCTTCATGGTCACCACCGGCACCACGCACCACATGGTGGACATGTTCGTCGGCATGAAAATGTCTTACAACATGCTTATTTTCTTGATGTTCGTTCTTTTCCTGATCCTGGGCTGCATCCTGGAGTCCACGTCCATCCTGGTCCTGACCATGCCCTTCATGTTCCCCATCACCCAGCAGTACGGCGTCAACCCGGTCTGGTTCGGCGTGTTCGTGACGGTCATGATGGTGCTGGCCGGCATTTCTCCCCCGGTCGGCCTCAACGTGTTCGTGGTGCGCGGCGTCTGCCAGCACATATCGGTGATGAACATCTACAAGGGGGCGGCGCCGTTCCTGTTCATCCTCATGATCACCGTCCTTGTGATGTGCATCTGGCCGGATCTTGTCCTGGGTCCTGTGCACCACATGATGAGCAGTTCCCATCCCTGACGGTTCCTAAGTCCTGACATGGCAAAATGCGCAGCCCGGTTTTGCATATGGGCTGGCAAGGCCGGGGAAAGGCGACAGCCTTTTCCCGGCCTTCGTCGTGCAATGGGCCGGAATTCACGCCCGGCGGGATTCCCCCCTCAAGACTGCGAGGCGAGTATGTCTGATGCATCCGGGGCCCGCGCGGCTGCGCCCGGCCTGCCCCTTCCCGCGTACGGCATGTGGACGAGCGTTTTTCTCGCGGGCTTCATCCTCATGGTCGCGTACGGCGTGCGCCTGACCGTGGGCCTGTTCGTCCATCCGATCATCATGGACAAGGGCCTGACCATCGCCGAAGTGAGCATGGCGCTGGCCATAGGGCAGATATCCTGGGGCCTGTTCCAGCCGCTCTTCGGGGCCTGGGTGGACAAAGGCCACGCGTTCGCCGCCCTTGCCGTGGGGGCGTTTTGCATCGCGGCCGGCCAGTTCCTGACCATGGCCTCGGACGACGTCTGGATCCTCGTCCTGGCCCAGGGGCTCTTTTCCCCGGCCGGGATCGCGGCCGGCAGCTTCGCCATCCTCATCGGGATCGTGGGCGGCCGCATCCCCGCAGACAAGCGCTCGGTGGCCAGCGGCATCATCAATTCGGGCGGATCGCTGGGGCAGTTCGTCTTCGCGCCCATCGTCCAGTTCTGCATCCAACTGCGCGGTTACTCCACCAGCCTGGCGGTCCTGGCCGCAGTCGCGCTGGCGGCCGTCTATCCGGCCTGGGCGCTTTGCCGGCGCAATCCGCCCGTGCCCAGGTCCGAACGCCATCCGGACGTGTTCAGGCCGGAAACGCCGCTGGCGCGCGAGGGCCTAAGCGAGCAAATCCGTACCGCCCTGCGCGACCCGAGCTTCCTTTTTCTCAATGCCGGATTTTTCACCTGTGGTTTTCACGTGGCCTTTCTCGTCACGCACCTTCCCGGCGAAGTGACCGCCTGCGGGCACACCGCCGCGGTGTCCGCGGCCAGCATTTCCTTGATCGGCCTGTGCAATATCGCCGGCTGCATCGGTGCCGGCATTCTCGGCAAGTATTACCGCATGAAAAACGTGCTGGCCACCACGTATGCCGCGCGGGCCGTGATGATCATGCTGTTCATCTTCTCCTCGAAGTCGGAACTGGCCTTCTATGTTTTTTCCGCGGCCACGGGCTTTACCTGGCTCGCGACCGTGCCCCCGACGGCCGGCATCGTGGGAAAGCTGTTCGGCCAGCGCTACGTGGCGACCTTGTTCGGGCTGACCTTCTTCACGCACCAGATCGGCGGCTTTTTCGGGGCCTGGCTTGGCGGCGTGGCCATGGAGACCTCGGGGAACCTGTTGTGGGTCTGGTGGGTGGACGTCGCCCTGGCGAGCATGGCCGCCCTGGTGAACCTGCCGATCAAGGAAGAGGCCCCTCGGTGGCGCAAGGTCGCCGCTTGATCGCCAATGGCCTCGGAGAGCCTGACGGCGCTGCGCCGGCGGCATAGCGGGGCAGCGTCCGGAAGCCCGGCAAGCCCTTTTGCTTCGCGCCGGGGCCGGCGGCATAGGATACTGCGCCATCGCGAGCGGATGGGGAGCGCCGAAGCGCGGGGCGGCGTTTGCGGCGGCGACTCCCCGGCGGCGAAGCGGCGCGGGGACACGGCGAAGCAGCGGGCCGGGGATGCCCCCGGCCGTGGGAACGGTGTCCGTGCCGCGGCATGAGCCGGCAGGCCTGGTCGCCTCGATCTGCAGACCGGCGGCCCTGGGCCCGCTTGCGCAGGCGACAGGGCCGCATCGTCAGGATCGGTAGGCGCTCGGCCGGGGGGCCCGGGAGCCGACGCCCCGCCCCGAGCTTGCCCGGTCCGGCCTAGAAGAACACCCAGGTGAGGAGCAGGAACAGGGGGATCAGAATGCCCACGGACCAAGCCATGTAGCCGAAAAAGCTCGGCATGCGCACGCCCTGGTTTTCCGCGATGGACCGGACCATGAAGTTGGGCGCGTTGCCGATGTAGGTGTTGGCGCCCATGAAGACCGCGCCGGCCGAAATGGCGGCCAGGGTGGCGGGGGCGTTGTGCATGAGGTGCATGGGATCGCCGCCCGCGGTATTGAAAAAGACCACATAGGTCGGAGCATTGTCCAGGAAACTCGACAACATGCCCGTGAGCCACAGGTACATGGCGTTGTCGGGCTGGCCGTTGTGGGTCACGAGTTGGATGAGTCCGGAAAGCGCGCCATCGCTCCCGGCTTTCAAAATGGCGATGGCCGGAATCATGCTGATGAAGATGCCCAGGAAAAGTTTGGCCACCTCCTGAATGGGCGCCCAGGAAAAGCAGTTCAACTCGCGGCACGTGCCGTCGGTGCAGCGCAGGGACAGCCAGGCGATGCCCAGCAGCAACACGTCGCGCAGCAGGTTCTGCCCCTCGATGGGGATGCCGTAGATCGTCGTGACGACGCCCAGCGGGGAGAGGCCGGTGACCAGAACCACCGCCACCACGCCCAGCAGAAAGAGCAGGTTGATCTTCCCGTCTATGCCGAGCTTCTCCGGCGCCTCCTGGCCGTCCGACGACTGCAGGGGCTTGCCTTCCTTGGCGTAGAGGACGGAATCGATCGTCAGGTAAATCAGCAGCAAGGCCACCACCATCATCAGGGTCTTGGGGAAAAGGTTGGTCGTGACCCAAAAAAAGCTGACGCCTTTCAAAAAGCCCAAGAACAGCGGCGGATCGCCCAAGGGCGTCAACGAACCTCCGATATTGGCGACCAGGAAAATAAAGAAGATGATGCTGTGCACCTTGTAGCGGCGATGGGCGTTGGCCTGCAGCAACGGACGGATGAGTATCATGGCCGCGCCGGTGGTGCCCATCCAGCTTGCGAGCACAGTGCCGATGGCCAGCAGGCTGGTATTGACCAAGGGAGTCCCGGTGAGCGACCCTTTGAGCCGCACGCCCCCGGCGACGGTAAAGAGCGTAAAAAGCAAGATGATGAAAGGAATGTAGTCCAGCAAAATGATATGCAGGAACTCGTAGAAGGCGACGGAGAACCCGTACGCCAACGCGCAGGGAACCAGGAAGGCCATCGCCCAGAAGACGGAAATCTTGCCGAAATGGTGCTCCCAGAATTGCGGCGCGAACAACGGTATCAAGGCGATGGAAAGCAACATGCACGCAAATGGGATGGCCCAGTAGATCGTCAGTTGCGCACCAGGAACGGAGAGGTGCTGGTCGGCCAGGGCCGTAGCGGGAATGCCTAGCAGAGCCGAAAACATGGCGAGAAGAATCATGAACGTCGGCATGGCTACTCCAAGTAATCTAACGTGTAGAGGCGTTAATCTTCAATACTATTTCCATCTCCAAAAAGGACATCCCCGATTGTCCGCATCATTCGAGATGCAGTAGATTTTCTCCAGGCCTGCGCTGGCCTCTCCGGCTCGCATTTTCAAGAACAAGGCCTTCCTTTCGGCTCATGCCCTCTTCCACCGCATAGAATCATCTTCCATCCGAACTCGTTCGCCGCACCGGCTGCTTTTTTCATATCGTCAGGGCAACATTTCTTTGCTGCATCCTCGCGCATTTCCGTCAAAGCACTGGCCCCTTCTGAAATGACCTTGACCTTTGTTCGTATTGTTTCTTTAAAATGATGGCGTGCCCCCTTCCAGCGAGGCACCTATTGGCGCGGCCCGATACGAATGTCGCAGTCGGCCTTGTTAGTTTGAGAGATCGAAGCAAACCTCGCGAGTTGCCCAATGCGTTTCCCAATGCCCCCGCTTTCCGGCGCAAACGCCCCCGAAAAACACCCCGCGGCGCTGCCCGCCCCCCCATGTGCCTGGAGCCGTCGACATCGGACGGCCTTTGCATATCTAGCAAGGCCCATACCAAAAAATATTTATAATAATTTCAAAATATTATATTTAACAGGAGACCTTCCGCGCCTACGGCCGAGACAAAAATCATAGCGCCTTGTCGCCGCGCCGACCGCACTCAATCCAACATACTGAATTTACTGCATTTAACAACAGACGGTCGCCTTCATATATGTGCTGTTTGTCACGAAATCGGTACACCCATGAACAACCGCGTCGTATATTCCCCAAAAAAATCATTCAAAAAAAGACAGTTAGAATAGTTGCATGACATTCTCTGGCCTGAAGGCTGCAGCGGAAAAGTTGACTACAGGGACAGGACTGTTGGAGATGAGCGCATGTCCGTCTTGGGCCTATTGACGGCGGCGACTTTCCTCACTAATGTTGAAAAAAAAATTGAATTTAACTGTTCCCATTTTGGTCCTCAAGCGATCTTTCTGCCTTTTCGACAATGGCGGGGGCCAATTGGGCTTTTATGCAGCCAATACAGGACCATCGTATGCCCAGTCACAATTTTGCTACGCCCGAAGCGCTCGCGAAACTTGCCGAGAGCCCGTACTCCGGGGTCTTTGAATTGCTGCACACCGGCATAGCCATTTTGTCCGCGACCGGCGACTTCCTCTATGCCAATAAGACATATTTGGAAATGTACAACCTCCCGGCGGACATTGTCGGCAAGCACGTCTCTGAGCTTTTTCTCACCGCCGAGCAGGGGGTTATGACGACAATTCGCACCCGAAAACTCACGCTCTGTTCGAGCGTCACCAAGGACAACGCCCAGGGGGTTTCCTTCCGCTACCCTGTTCTGGATGCGAAAGGAGAACTGGTAGGCGTCACCATCGAAAGCGTTTCCCCCAACATCAGCAAGGATAAACTTCTTTCGCTGCTGGAGATGGTACGAAACCTTGAGATGCAGGCGCATTACTACGAGCGCAAGACGCAAAAGAAACACGGGATGCTCCATACCTTTGAGAGCATTGTCGGAGAATCCGAGGCCATGCAGGCCATGAAAAAGCGCGGCAGGCGTTTTGCCAAGAGCAGAGAACCCATTCTGCTTATCGGCGAGAGCGGTACGGGCAAAGAATTGATTGCCCAGGCTCTGCACTCGGCCAGCGATCGCGCTTCAAAGCCTTTTGTCACTGTAAACTGTGCGGCATTGCCCCATGAACTGATGGAGTCGGAACTCTTTGGTTATGAAGCTGGAGCATTCACCGGCGCCAAGTCCGGAGGGTTGAAGGGGAAATTTGAACAGGCGGACAAAGGCACGATTTTTCTTGATGAAATCGGCGAGCTACCCATGCCCCTGCAGGCGAAGCTCTTGCGCGTTCTGGAAAGCGGCGAGATACAGAAGATTGCCCATTCCGGCAGCCTGCATTCGGACTTCCGCCTTATCGCCGCGACCAATAGAAATCTCGCCGAATTGGTAAAAAACAGAAATTTCCGGGAAGATCTCTACCACAGGCTGAATATTCTCGAAGGGAAATCACGATCTCCAATGAACTCTACCGCGTTTTCAGCCTCTACTCCTGGCGCGGCAACATCCGCGAACTCAAAAACATCCTGACCTTCGCGCTGTACAGCCTTGAGGATGACGGCGATGTCCTGACCATCGATCACTTGCCGGATCGATTCCTGCGTGAGATGCGCAATGAACGGCCCAAGCCCGCCGAAAATTTCCAGGTGGAAGAACAGAATCTCGCCAAGGCCGGAGCCGAAGCCGAGCGCAAGGTGCTGGCGGCCGTGCTGGCCAGCACGGAATACAACAAAACCCTGGCCGCCCGCGTCCTAGGCATTTCCCGCAACAAACTCTACAAGAAAATGCGGGATCTCGGACTGCACAGCGCGACGGATGGGTCCGCTCTCGCAAAAAAAGCGTCAGATGACGCCCGTAGGGGCCGGGAATTGCTGCACCCCGTGCAACCACCCACAAAACGTTTGCATTCCCGCCATAGGAACACTGGCTGAGCACATTTTTCTTGTCGGTTCCTGGTCAGGACGGTTCCCTAATCAGCAGCAGTAGCATCGGGGCCCGATCTATCGGCCTGTGCGGGAGGATCGCTATCCAAGCTGATACAAAAACGGATTTGGCTCATTTGTGGATGAATGAAGGCGAGTCCTACGCCCATAGAGGGGATCCGAAGCAACGTCTGTTTGTAAATGGTTCCGCTTCACTTCCGGATCAATATCCCCGACGCTGACGCTGAAACCTGACGTTGCACGGTTTCGCGTTTGCGCATCTGCTCGACGGAATGCGCCATCCACCCTCGCAAATATTTCGACAGCGACTTACCTCTCTTTCGGCCTGTTCTCGGATCACATCCATTATTTCAGTTTCACATCGAAATTGGACATACTCAATTCCCGTTTTGCGGTCGCGTTTTCGCATCGCGTCCTGACGGTCTGTCGACGTATAATCCATGTGCCCCCCCCCGGCATTATATATGACACCGGAAAAATAACCTGTTAATATATGCTCTACGCCGTCCCATGTGGTGCTCTGTCAACCGTCACATGGGACGGCAATTCTACCGTTACATGCAACGGTTTCTTGTCCGACACTTGTCCGACAGTATATTGCAAGGCTTTTTCTCCAGCCGGTCCGCGTCATGGCCCGGGTCAGGCAAGGGGCAATGCCGGAAGGCATGCCCTTGCCTTCTGTTGCGCCCCATCCCGCCCCGTCTTCGCCCGTCCGTCGCGGCGATGGCTCGCTCTCGCCGGCCATCCCGTCACCCCCTGCGCGCGAAGGTCCCGTGCTGTCGCCTCGGCGCCAACCGGACCGCTCCCTGCTGCGCAACGCCGAATGCCCCATGCCCCGCCACGGTGACCCGGCCGACGCACGGGCGGAAAGCGTCCCGTGCCCATGCCCCCGGGCCGGGGACTGGCCTCCAACCGGCATGCCCGGCCCCACGAAGAAGCCGGCCGGCAGACGATCCCATTTTTTATCATTTATAACTGCATGATACGAAAATTGTTCGAATCAGAACAATCCCGCGCCACGAAGGAACACATCAACGCCCTGTCTCGGCCATCCTCAGGCAATATATTAGTATAATTAATTTTTATTTGAATACAGTCGCCCACGACCGGCAACGGGGAGGCCGCCGACGCTTTCGGGCCTGGGCATCCGGCCGCTCCTCGCCGTTCCCCCGTGAACACATGCCCCGCCCGTCCCTGCCTTCTCCTCCCGCCGCAGGAGCAAGCAAGCGAGAGAAAGGAGACATAGTAACAATATGTTTTTACGTGATTTTTTTCCGATAGCCACGTCCCGGGGCGTGTCTCGGTGAAGCCCTCCCGTCCGCCCTCGATGTGCTGGCACGCATTTCGCTATTCTTCGGAAAATTCAAAAAACAGTCTTTGATAACAAAGTATTGAATATCTCTTAACGTGCTGCGCATCATCCGTGTCGAGGGAACCCGGCATGAGAAACCAGTCTTTGTGGATTCCGTTCGGGACAAGACGAGGGAGAACCGGCCTTCGGCCCTCGTTTGAAGATTCAGCAACCATCGCACTGTAGGGGTAAAGCATGCTCGACATAGCCGTCATGAAGGAAGAGGTCACCAAGATACTGGACCACTACAAGGGCAAGACCTACAAAAGCCGGAAGGATCACGTCCTGGTCGTGGATTCCAGCGAAGCGCCCCAGGAAATCGTCGCCGACTGCCGGACGGTTCCCGGCATCATCACGGAGCGCGGCTGCTGCTACGCCGGCTGCAAGGGCGTGGTCGTGGGGCCTCTCAAGGACACGGTGGCCCTGACCCACGGGCCCATAGGCTGCGGCTACTACAGCTGGCTCACCCGGCGCAACAAGGCCCGCATGAACGAAGGGGACAAGCACAACTACCTCCCCTACTGCTTTTCCACGGACATGCAGGAGACAGACGTCGTCTTCGGCGGCGAGAAGAAGCTGCGCCAGGCCATCACCGAGATCGTGGACATCTTCAACCCGCCGAGCATCATGATCTGCTCGACCTGCCCGGTGGGGCTCATTGGCGACGACATCCAGGCCGTGGCCCGCTGGTCCCAGGAGCAGTTCGGCATCCAGACCATCGCCTACGGCTGCGAGGGCTACAAGGGCGTGAGCCAGTCGGCCGGACACCACATCGCCAACAACGGCCTGTACAAGAACGTCATCGGAACGGGCACCGATCCTTCCGTCAAGAAGAAGTATTCCGTCAACATCCTCGGCGAATACAACATCGGCGGCGACGGCTGGGAAATCGAACGGATGCTCCACAGCCTCGGCTACACCATCCTTTCGATCATGTCCGGCGACGGCTCCGTCGCACGCCTGCGAAACGCCCATTTCGCCGACCTTAACCTGGTGCAGTGCCACCGCTCGACGAACTACAACGCCGAGCTGCTGCGCGAGACCTACGGCACGGACTGGATCAAGGTAAACTTCCTCGGCGTGCGCGCCACCATCAAGGCCCTGCGCGACATGGCCCTGTATTTCGGCGATCCGGAACTCATCACCAGGACCGAGGAGTTCATCTACGGGGAACTGGAGGCGATCGAGCCCGAGATCGAGAAGTACAAGGCCGTTTGCCAGGGCAAGACCGTGGCGCTTTTCGTCGGCGGCTCCCGGGCCAACCACTTTCAAGGCCTGTTCGAGGAGATCGGCATGGAGACCGTGCTGGCCGGCTTCGAATTCGCCCACCGCGACGACTACGAAGGCCGCGAAGTCATCCCCTTCATCAAGGAAAACGCCGACAACAAGAACATCGAGAACATCACCGGCCAGCCCGACGAGAAGATGTACCGCCTCCTTTTGTCCAAGGAAAAGTTCGAGGAGCTCAACAAGGAAATGGAAATCAACTATTTCAAAGGGATGATCAAGATCATGACCGACGGCAGCGTGGTGGTGGACGACATCAACCACTACGAGATGGAGTCGTTCATGAAGGTCCTCAAGCCCGACCTGTTCGGCTCCGGCATCAAGGAGAAGTACGTCATCCACAAGATGGGGACGCTCTCCAAGCAGATCCACTCCTACGACTACAGCGGCCCCTTCGCCGGCTTCAAGGGCGCGGTCGTCTTCGCCCACGACGTGGCCATGGGGCTGACCACCCCGGTGTGGAAGCTGATCAAACCGAAATGGAGGCGCGACGCCGCGCCCGAACGCACGCTGGCGGAGGTGCTGTAGCCATGCTCGACCATACCCCCAAGGAAATCAAGGAACGCAAGGCCGTGGTCATCAACCCGGCCAAGACCTGCCAGCCCCTGGGCGCGACCTACGCCGCCCTGGGCATCCACCGCTGCCTGCCCCACAGCCACGGCTCCCAGGGCTGCCAGATGTACTTCCGGGGCCATCTCAACCGGCACTTCCGGGAACCGGCCGAGGCCTCGACCAGCTCCTTCACCGAGGGCGCGAGCGTCTTCGGCGGCATGGCCAACCTCAAGACGGCCATCAACAACGTCTTCCACATCTACGACCCGGACATGATCGCCATCCACACCACCTGCCTCTCGGAGACGATCGGGGACGACCTGCCGACGATCATCCGGTCCTCGGAAAAGCCGGAAGGGAAATACATCATCCACGCCAACACGCCGAGCTACGTCGGCTCCCACATCCTCGGCTTCGCCAACATGACCGCGGCGGCCATCCGCTACCTCAGCGCGAAAACCGGCGCCCCCAACGGCAAGATCCTGCTCGTCCCGGGCTTCGTGAACCCCGGCGACATGCGCGAGATCAAGCGCATCATGAAGGCCATGGGCGTGGACTACACCATGCTGCCCGACACCACCGGCGTCATGGACGCGCCCCTGACCGGCAACTACCACATCTTTCCCGACGGCGGCACGCGCATCGAGGACATCATCGACGCCGGCAACTGCCTGGCCACGGTCGCCCTGGGCCAGTTCGCCTCCGGCGCCGCCGCCAGGGAACTGGAAAACAGGTGCGGCGTCGCGCCGCACATCATGGACACGCCCATGAGCATCGACGTCATGGACGATTTCCTGATGCTGCTGTCGCG
Source organism: Solidesulfovibrio sp. (assembly GCF_029978005.1). Taxonomy (GTDB): domain Bacteria; phylum Desulfobacterota; class Desulfovibrionia; order Desulfovibrionales; family Desulfovibrionaceae; genus Solidesulfovibrio. The sequence goes on from NZ_JARKOZ010000002.1 coordinate 34,619, forward strand.
CCTCACGGGCAGGGAAATCCCGGCGGAACTCGAGGAGGAGCGCGGCCAGATCATCGACATCATGGCCGACCTGCACCAGCACTACTTCGGCAAGCGGGTGGCCCTGTTCGGCGATCCGGACATCATGATCGGCCTGACCGGCTTTTTGCTCGAACTGGGCATGATCCCCGCCTTCGTCCTGACCGGAAGCCCGTCCAACGATTTCGAGAAACGCGTCAACGCCCTGCTGGCCAAGGCCGGCGTGGCAGGCAGGGCCAAGGCGGCCGGCGACCTGTTCGCCCTGCACCAGTGGATCAAAAACGAGCCCGTGGACCTGCTCATCGGCAACACCTACGGGAAATACATCGCCCGCGCCGAGGACATTCCCTTTGTCCGGGTCGGCTTCCCCATCATGGACAGGGGCGTGCATTCCTACCAGCCCGTCGTGGGCTACCGGGGGCTCATGCGCCTGCTGGAGCTCATGGGCAACGCCCTGCTCGAACGCCAGGAGCGGGACGCCAAGGACGAGGACATCGAGCTGATCATGTAGCGCGGCGCCGGCCCGCCTCCCGCGAGGCGGGCCGGCGCGCCCTCGTGCCGGTCCCGCCGGCGCGGCCGGACAGCGCGGCCGCGCGTTCCGGGTCGGGCCGGTCCTGGACCGCCCCTTCGCGCTGCCAAAGGAGATTCCCATGCAAGTCGTGGTCGCCACGCAAGACAAGCAGACGCTCAACGGGCACTTCGCCCTGGCCAGGTATTTCCTGTTCTACGACGTCACCGAGGCGGGCTGGGCCTTGCTCCGGGAAGTCGAGTTCACCCCCGGGGACGACGACGGCCCCGTCTCCAGGATCAGCGGCAAGAAGCCGTTTCGCATCGACGAACGGATCGACGCCATCCGCGGGGCCGATCTCCTGTTCATCTCCGGCATCGGCGGCCCCATCGCGGACAAGGTCATCGCGGCCAAGGTCTACCCCATCGAGATGAACGCGCCGGAGGCCATCGACGCCTCCCTGGACAAGCTGCAGGCGCTCATGAAGGGCAAGCAGCCGCTGTGGCTCCAGAGGATTCTGAAGCACGACTTCCTGTTCGAAGGCGAGTGATCGGCGCGCCCGGGTCCGGGCGCGCCGCCCTTGGAGGATGCCCATGGAAGGACCGGCCGAGTCCCTTTTCGACGTCAGGGACATTCTGGAAGAACGCAAATCGCATATCATGATCAAGGACTCCGGGTGCGGCGGCGGCATCCGGTGCGAGAAGGAAACCATCGCCGGCTCCATCAGCCAGCGGGCCTGCGTCTACTGCGGGGCCCGGGTCGTGCTCAACCCCATCACCGACGCGGTGCACCTGGTGCACGGCCCCATCGGCTGCGCCAGCTACACCTGGGACCTGCGCGGCAGCCTGACGAGCGGATCGAGCCTGTTTCGCAACAGCTTCTCCACCGACCTGCGCGAGAAGGACGTCATCTTCGGCGGCGAGAAGAAGCTGGCCGCGGCCATCGACGAGATCGTCGCGCAGTACACGCCCACGCCCCGGCTCGTCTTCGTCTACGCCACCTGCGTGGTCGGGGTCATCGGCGACGACATCGAGGCGGTGTGCCGCAAGAAGGAGGCCCAGCACGGCATCCGGGTCATCCCGGTCAAGTCCAGCGGCTTCGTCGGGGCCAAGCCCATGGGCTACAAGCTGGCCTGCGCGGCGCTTCTGGAGCTCATGGGCGACGCGCCCCGGGAAAAGCGGCCCGGCGTGAACATCCTCGGGGACTACAACCACGGCGGCGAGATCTGGATCATCGAGGGCTACCTGCGCAAGATCGGCGTCGAGGTCGTGGCGCGCGTCACCGGCGACGCCTCCTGCGAGCGGCTCATGCAGGCCCCGAGCGCCACGCTCAACATCGTGGAGTGCTCGGGCTCCATGGCCTACCTGAGCCAGCAGATGGAGAAGCGCTTCGGCATCCCCGCCCTCAAGGTCCGCTTCATCGGCTTTAACGACATCAAGACCTCCCTGGTCCAGATCGCCGAGCGCCTCGGCGGGGGGGCGCTGGTGGAAAAGGCCCTGGCCCTGGTCGCGGCGGAAGAGGCCCATGTGGGGCCCATCATCGCCGAATACCGCGCCAGGCTGGTCGGCAAGACCGCCGCCGTGTGCGTGGGCGGGGCCTACAAGGCCATCGCCATGATCCGCCTGCTCAAGGAATTCGGGGTGCGGCCCGTGCTCATCGGCACCCAGCACGGCAGCGCCGAGGACTACGCGATCATCCGGGACTTCTCCGTGGACGGGGCCGTCATCATCAACGACACCTCGCCGTCGGAAATCGAGAAATACGTCCGGGAATACAAGCCCGACCTGTTCGTGGGCAACGTCAAGGAACGCACCCTGGCGCTTAAAATGGGCGTGCCTTTCGTGGATTTCAACCACGACCGGAAATACCCCCTGACCACCTACGAAGGCATGATCAACTTCATCAAGGAGCTGGACGTGACGTCAAACAGTCCTGTCTGGAAATGGGCCAGGACGGAGTTGACGGAGTAGACGCGGCCTTGGGACTGCTTTGAGAAGAAGGGACGACATGAAAAAGCGCAATTTCGTCAACTTGAACATCAATCCGTGCAAGATGTGCATGCCCATGGGGGCGGCCATCGCGCTGCGCGGCATCGAAAACAGCATGATGATGCTGCACGGCTCCCAGGGATGCAACGCCTACCTGCGCACCCACCTGACCACGCATTTCTCGGAGCCCATGGACATCGCCTCCTCGTCCCTGCACGAGAACGCCACCATCCACGGCGGCGGAGGGAACCTCAAGAAGGGCCTCAAGAACCTGATCCAGCTCTACCGGCCGACCTTCATCGGCGTGGCCACCACCTGCCTGGCCGAGACCATCGGCGAGGATGTCGTGCGCATCGTCAAGGAATTCAAGGCTGAAAACGACATCGGCCAGGTCAGCGTCATCGCCACCAACACGCCCGGCTACGGCGGCACCCTCTACGAAGGCTACTTCCGGACCCTGCGCGACGTCGCGCGCCACGTGGCCCGGGAAACGCCCCGCCACGAGCGGATAAACGTGGTCATGGCCCACGTGAGCCCAGGCGACGTGCGCAACATCAAGGCCATGCTGCGCGCCTTCGGCCTGGACGCCGTCGTCTTCCCGGACATCTCCGCCACCTTCGACGCCCCCTTCTCCCGGGAGTTCCACCGCATCCCCAAGGGGGGCACGCCCCACGCGGACATCGCGGCCATGGCCGGGGCGCGGGCGACGCTGGAAATCGGCGCGACGATCCCCGACCAGATCTCGCCGGGCAAATATCTCGAGGACCAGTTCGGCGTGCCGCTTTCCCGCTGCCCGATCCCCATCGGGCTGGCCAACTGCGACGCCTTCATGCGCGCCCTGGCGCGGCTCGCCGGCCGTCCGGTCCCGACGGAGTTCCACGAGGACCGCGGCCGGCTGCTCGACGGCATGATCGACATGCACAAGGTCAGCGGCGAGATCCGGGCGCTGGTCTACGGCGACCCCGACCTGGTCTCCGCAGTGGCGAGCCTGTGCGCGGAAAACGGCATCGCGCCGGCCGTCCTGAGCACCGGCGCGGAGAGCCCGCTGTTTCGCGCCCTGATGCGCGAACTGCTCAAGGAGTCGTACGAGGCGTCCATCGTCCTCGACGACACCGACTTCGAGACCATCGAACACCATGCGCTGCGAAGCGGCGTCAACCTCGCCATCGGCAATTCCGCCGGCAAACAGCTGACCGAGAAGCACGGCATCCCCCCGGTGCGCATAGGCTTTCCCATCAACGACCGCTACGGCGGACAGCGGCTGGTCTACACCGGCTACGCCGGCTCGCTCAAGCTCCTCGACGACGTCGTCAACGCCAGGCTGGCGAAAAAGTTCGGCATGCACCGCGTGGTCATGCGCGAGCGCTACCATCGACCGGACGATGCCTCCGGCCGGGACAGGGCCGGGGACGGTCCGATCGCGGCCGGAGGCCCGATTGCGGACCCTGTTCGCGCCTCCTGACGCCCTCCCCGTCGCAAGGGGCGACGGGGAAATCCGGAGCCCGGGCGGACGCGGCGACGCCCCCCCCCCCGGCGTCGCCTTTTCCCGCCCAGGCGGCACGGCGCAAAAAAGGCCCGGACGGCGACGTCCGGGCCTTGCGCTTTTCCGCGTGCCGGCCGGGCCCGGCTCACTCCTCGCCGCGCCGGAACGCCTTGTAGGCCAGGTTGTACTTCTTCATGCGCAGCGTCAGGGTCCGGCGGGTCAGGTGCAGCTCCTTGGCGGCCTTGGTCAGGTTGCCGCCGTGCAGGCGCAGCGCCTCCACGAGCATCTCGTATTCCACGGCCGCCAGCCGGGCCTCCAGGCCCTGCCGGTCCTCCCCGTCGGCAAATACCGCCGACTGCACGGAAAGCGGCAGGTCGTGGCCGTGAACGGCGTCGTCCTCGGTCAGGATCACCGCCCGCTCGATGACGTTCTCCAGCTCGCGGACGTTGCCCGGCCAGTGGTAGCCGAGCAGCATCTTGAGGGCCGAGGTCGTGATCCTGTCGACCTGCTTGCCGTTTTCCAGGGAGAACTTCGAGGCGAAGTATTCGGAGAGGGCGACCACGTCGTCGCCGCGCTCCCGCAGGGGCGGGATGACGAGGGGAAACACGTTGAGGCGGAAATAGAGGTCCTGGCGGAAGGCGCCGCTTCGCACCATCTCGGCCAGGTCCCGGTTGGTGGCGGCCAGGACCCGGATGTCCACGTTCACGGCCCTTCCTCCGCCCACGCGCTCGAAGGTCCGTTCCTGGAGCACGCGCAGCAGCTTGGCCTGGGCCCCGAGCGAAAGCTCGCCCACCTCGTCGAGGAAGATCGTGCCGCCGTCCGCCTCCTCGAACCGTCCCTTGCGCAGTTGCGAAGCGCCGGTGAACGCGCCCTTCTCGTGGCCGAACAGTTCGCTTTCCAGGATGCTCTCCGGCAGGGCCGCGCAATTGAACGTCACCATGGGGCCGTCGGCGCAGGGGCTTGCCGCGTGGATGGCGTTGGCGATCATCTCCTTGCCCACGCCGCTTTCCCCGAGCACGAGCACGGTGGTCCTGGTGCCGGCGACCTTGTGGAGCATGGCGAAGACGTCCAGCATGGCCTTGGACGCACCGATGATGTTGGCGGGCTTGAGCAGGTCGCGGCGTTCGTGGCTCGGTTCGCGGCGTCGCCGCTCGAAATCGCACCTGTCCCGGCCGGCGGCGAGATGGAGGTCCATGGCCTGGGCCAGAAGACAGCAGACGACCTCCAGGGCCTCGACATGGTTGCGCATGACGTCGTCGTCGTCGTAGCGCCGGATGGCGCTGACGCTGCCCAGCACCTTCGGGCCGCGGACGATGGGCACGCTGAAAAAGGCGCTTGCCTGGTCCCCGGCGTCGAGCAGGCTCCTTTTGCGATTCGTGAACGACGGGTCGTCGCAGATCCTCGGGATGACGATCGATTTGGGCAAGCGAAACGTTTTTTCGATGGCCCAGTCGCTCAGGCAGTGCAAGCCCCTGTCCTGTTCTTCCTCCGTTGCCCCGAAACGTTCGTAGACGAGGATTTCGCCGGCTTCCTGACGAAAGAGGCTGATGATCGACCGATTGATGTCCATGTCGTGGCGCATGTACTCGAGAAGCCCCTCGAGGACGCGGGACAGGCCGCTCCTTTCGGATATCGCCCGCTTGATGGCCGACAGCACGGGCACGATCCTGTCGCGACAGGCGGCGGAACGGCATTCCCGCAAGCGCGGTTCGTTTCCGTCGCGCGTCGGCGCGTGCGACCCTTTCAACGCGAATTCATTCCTAAGCATAAGATGCGATGCCCCGTCGTACGCGATACACATTTCAAGACTGCCGCCGCGAGGGCGTGCGCATCGGGAAGAAAGCCTCTTCCCGCCGTCCGTTCGGCGTCCGGCGTTCGTGGCGCGACGCCTATTCCCAATGCACGACCCTGGCCTGCAGCGCCGCGCAAAGCTTGTTGATGGCCAGTCCGGCCAGGCCGACGACGATGATGTCGCAATAGAGTTCGGGCGTGTCGTAAGCGATCTGCGCGGCGGTGACGCGGCCCCCGAGACCGAAGCGCGCGCCTACGAGCATCTCCGTGACCACGGCGATGATGACGGCCATGGACAGGGCCACCCGCGTGCCGACGAAGATGCTCGGCAGAGCGCCCGGCACGATGACGCTCCAGAAAAGCCGCAGCCTGCCCGCGCCCATGCACCGGGCCACGTCGCGGCGCAGGCGCGGCCCAGAACGCACCCCGGCGGCCACGGTGACGAGCAGGATGGGCAGGCAGCCGAAGGCCACCACGGCGATGCGCGACGCCTCGCCGATGCCGAACAGCAGCAGGGCCAGGGGAAAGGCGACGACCGGCGGAATGGACCGGAAATAATCGATGGGCAGCTCGAAACAGGCGAAGAGTTTTTCGCTGGCCCCGACGACAAGCCCGCCCGGCGCACCGAGACAGAAGGCCAGACCGAAACCGGCCAGGGCCCGCCACAAGGTGGCGGCCACATCCCCGAGAAAACGGCCTTCCCGCGAAAGATGCCGCGCCTTGTCCCACACCTCGGCGGGCGACGGCAGGAACATGGGATTGACCAGCCCCAGGAGGGCGACGGCCTGCCAGAGCACGACGAGAACCAGCAGCAGGCAAAGCGGACGCACGTGACGCATAGGCAAACCGGCGCGCCGTTACTGCGCGATCCCCGCGTAGGGGCAGTCTTCGCGGCGCTTGCGCCCGCGCCGCGGCGCGAGGATCTCCCGCGCCACCCTGGCCGGCCTGCCGGACAGCACGCAGACCCGGGCGGCCAGATCGCTGAAATGGGCCAGATCGTGGGAAACCATGAGCGCCGAAACCCGGCAGGCGGCGAACGCCCGCCGCAGCACCTCGCGCAGCCAGGCCGTGCTGGCCTGATCCAGGGCGGAAAACGGCTCGTCCAGGAGCAGCACCGACGGATCGCCGATCAGACCGCGCAGGACGGAAACATACTGCTGCTGCCCGCCGCTGAGCTGGTAGGGGTATTTGTCCAGGCCAAAGGGGATGTCCACGGTCCGGCGCAGGCGCGTAAGCCGTTCCCGCCGCATTTTCACGGGCATTCCGGCGGCGGCCAGGGGAAAAAGGATGTTGGTCTCGACGGAAAACCAGGGAAACAAGCTGTTCTTGTAGTCCTGAAACACATAAGCCACGCGCCGCTGCGGCGCGGCGTGCACGATCTCGCCGGCGTCCGGGCGCAACAGGCCGGCCACCATGTTGAGCAGCGTGGTCTTGCCGCTGCCGTTGGGGCCGAAAAGCCCCACCACCTCGCCCTGCCCCACCCGCAGGCTGAAATCCTCGAACACCGCGTCGGCCTTTCCCCTGCGCCCGGGATTGCGCCGGAACACATGCCGGATATCGATGGCCGGCGGCGCATCCCCGGACGGCGGGGAAAAGGGCTTTGGGGCAAGGGCTTCCATGGCGCATCCCGTATCCATGACTTCGGTCCTTCGGGCCGGGAGGCGACGCGGGCCGCCTCCCGTGCGCGCAAGCGCGGCCGGCCCTATTTCTTGGCCGACAGGGCCATGTCCTTGAGTTCCAACTTGGCCGGGATCATCTTGAGGGCGAGATAGCGCTCCATGACCGCCTCGAGATCGGCCCCGGAGAATTGGGCGCTCGGGAGGTAGAACGGGTCGGAATAGAAGGGCACGAAGGGTTTTTCCGTGTCCTTGACGAACTTTTCCATGGACCGCTTGGCCTTGGCCGGATCGGCGTCGATGCGCGCGATGGCCTCGTCCAGGGATTTGACGATCTTGGCCACCACGGCCGGATGGGCGTCGGCGTAGGCCTTGGCGATGTTGAAGCTGGCGAAGGGAAAGGGCGAGCCGAGGAACTCGGGCACCACCGCGCCGGTCACGAGCTCCCTGCCAAGGCCCGACTTGAGCACGGCGGCGGCGGCCGGGTCGTTGGTGAAAAGCGCGTCCACGGTTCCCGACTCCAGGGCCGAGGCCGACAGGGGCGGGGCCACGTTCTGCAGGGTCACGTCCGCCGGATCGACGCCGTTTTCGGCCAGGATGGCCTCCATCCAGAGCTTGTAGGCGATGGTGGGCAGGATGCCGACGCGCTTGCCCTTGAGCTCCGCGATGCTCCCTACGGGCGAGTCCTTCTTGACCAGCAGCTTGCTGATGGGGTGCTTGGCGTCTTCCACCAGACTCGTCAGGTAATAGAGGTCCTTTTTCGCCCGCAGCGAGGCGTTCATGGTGATGGCGTAGGCGGTGTAGCCGGCCACGTCGATCTTGCCCGAGACCAGGGCGTCCATGAGGGGCTGGGCGGTCTCGAATTCCTCCAGGGTCGCGTCCAGGCCGTTTTGGGCGAAAAGCCCCTGGTCGGCCGCGACGAAGACCGGCAGGCTGATGATGAGCTTGCTGTAGCCGATGGTCACCTTGTCGGCCTGGGCGAAGGCCGTCGCGGCGGTGAAGGCGAAAAGCAACGCCAGGCAAAACGCCGGCAGGGGAAAACGCGTGCGCAAACGACAAAGCATGCAAAAACTCCTTGTTATCATAGCATGTTAAGAGGCAGGACGAAAGACAAGGCGCAACTCGTCGGCATTGACCCACTCCTGGCTGCACGTGAGCCTGCCGCTACGGCAGCGTGCCTCCATCCAGGGCGGCATGTGGCTGCAGTAGACCTCCAGGCTCTTGAAGGGAGTGGTTTCCAGAAACGATTCCAGGACCTGCTTGGAGGTCAGCCCGCTGGTCTTGGCCTGGCTGCCCAGGAGCGAGACGGTGTAATGTCCGTCGCCCATGTCCTTGGGCGCGGGCCAGATGCGGTTTCGCTGCTCGACGAGATCTTTTTCCAGCTCGACCTGCTCCCAGACATAGTCCAGCAGCAGTTCGGGCTCGGTCTCGTATTCCCAGAGATTGACGCCCTTGTTCTGCAACGCGCGCGCGAAGACGGAGGGAAGCTTTCCGGACAGGAAGATGGTGCACCTGCCAAGAAACAGCCGCACTTCCGCCGCATTGCGGCGTATGGCGACCAGGCCCCGTTCCAGGTTGACGAGCAGGGCGATCTCCCGTGACGGATTCCAGACCTGCCCCTCGAAACGGTAAACCACGACGCGGCCCGGCTCCGTGACATCCCCGGCCTTCCCGTCCTGGCCCATGTGTACGGCGATTTCCATCATGCTCTTTCCCTTCTCGCGGCATGGTTCGATGCCGAAAAGTGTCTGTCGTCACCCAATGTCCGGCGCAAACGCGGTTGCGTACCGAACTGCTAGGCAATTCACGTGCCATGAAAAATAAACAAAGCATCATGTAATATTAGACAATTTCGATCACCAATTTCCATAAAAAGATGCCTACGATTATGTTCCAAAAACCATAACAACTGCACAAAAGTGTCTCTTTCAAGTCGATAATTCCGTCCAAACAACTTCAGTCTCGAATACTATTAAAATCGTGTCGCCAAATCCGATGCCACTCCATCCCCAGCAACGCTGCAACGGCCTTGCTCCTGGAGTATTTTTCCGGGTGCCCATCCGTATCGCTTCCCGGGCCTCCCGGATGGCCTGGCGTTTTCCTTGGCCCTGCCCTCCTTGCCGCAACATCCTTGCCGGGCATGGCCGGCCGGGACGGCCGGCGTTTCGAGGCCCAAGGCGCAATCGACATCCGGGCCGCTCGGGTGGAAATGCATCCTCCCCTGGCCGAGGCCGCTGCCACAAGGAGCGCGCCCCTTGACCGGCGCGCCGCAGTGGAGTCTTCTCCTTGCGGCGACATGACCACCCGCAAAGGAGTTTCATGATGCGTTACAAGCTGCTCGGCAGGACAGGCGTCAAGGTTTCGGAACTGTGCTTCGGCACCATGACCTTCGGCAAGGAGGCGGACGAGGCCGAATCCGCGCGCCTGTTCCACCTCTGCCGCGAGGCCGGGATCAACTTCTTCGACTGCGCCAACGTCTACAGCGACGGGGCGGCCGAGACCATTCTCGGCCGGCTCATGAAGGACTGCCGCGACGAACTGGTCGTCACCACCAAGGTGGCGCAAAAGGCCGGCAGCGACGTCAACGCCGTGGGCGCGTCCCGCCGGCACATCATGCAGCAGGTGGAAAAAAGCCTCGCGCGCCTGGGCACGGACAGGATCGACCTGTACTTCATCCACCATTTCGATCCGCTCACGCCCATCGAGGAGACGCTTCGCGCCCTGGACGACCTGGTGCGCCAGGGAAAGGTCCTCGCCATCGGGGCGAGCAACTGGGCCGCCTGGCAGGTCGCCAAGGCCCTCGGCATTTCCGAGGCCAAGGGGCTCGCCCGGTTCGAATGCCTGGAGCCCATGTACAACCTGGTCAAGCGCCAGGCCGAGGTCGAAATCCTGCCCCTGGCCCAATCCGAGGGATTGGGGGTGATCCCCTACAATCCCCTGGCGGCGGGACTTTTGACCGGCAAGTACTCGGCCAAGGACGCCCCGGCGCAGGGGCGCATCGTCGAAAACAAGATGTACGGCACCCGCTACGGCGACCCGGCCTACTACGCCGTGGCCGAGCGCTTCGTCGCCTTCGCCGCGCAAAACGGCCTGCACCCCGTGAGTCTGGCCGTGCGCTGGGTGGCCTCCCATCCCGGCGTCACCGCGCCCATCATCGGAGCGCGAAACGTCGAGCAGCTCAAGCCCTCCCTGGCCGCAGCCGACCTGCAGCTCGCCCCGGAGGTCCTCGAGTCCGTCGCCCGCCTTTCCATCCAGCCGGCAACGGCCACGGACAGGCTCGAAGAGGTCATCGATCCCCGGTACAAGACGCGCAACAGATAGGGAGCGCGTCGCCTCCCCTCCAAAACGAAAACGCCGCCCCGGCAACAGGTTGCCGGGGCGGCGTTTTTAGGCGCTGGGCCGGACGGTCAGGCCGCGTGGTCCTTGGCCCGACAGAGGCGGGCCACGCCGAGGTCGTGCAGGGGAAGCAGCATCGCCCCCTGGCGGCGCAGGGCGCTCAGGCGCTGGGCCGTGTCGTAGGCGGCGAAGGCGTCGCAGTGCACGCCCGGGCAGACCGCCGGCCCGGAATCGGGGAAGTTCTCCTGGTTGGAGCACATGCCCGTGATGACCGCCTTGCCGTCCGGGGTGTCCACCAGGACCGTCTGGGTCCCGGGGGTGTGGCCGGGCGTGGCCATGACCGAAAGCCCGGGCAGGATCTCGGCGTCGCCGTCCAGCGGCACGAGGTCCAGGCCCTCGATGTAGGCGTCGTCGTAGCGGTAATCCAGGGGATGCGGATGGCGGCAGGCCTCGATCTCGGCGCGTTGCACGAAGAACTTCGCCTGGGGGAACAAGAGGTTGTTGCCGCAGTGGTCGTCGTGCAGATGGGTGTTGACCACCCCCCAGACGGACTGCGGCGCGACGCCCTGCCCGGCCAGGGCGTCCTCCATGAGCTGGGCGTCGAGACCGGTATCCGCGACGAATTCCGGCGGGGCCACGAAGTCCTCGAGTCCCGTGTCCACGAGCACGATGCGCCCCTCGGACGCGGTCTCGCGCAGGAGAAACGACCACATGGGCAGCCAGATGCGCTTCCCGTAGCCGCGCTGGTAGGTCATGATTCCCTGATCGACGTTGCGGACCCCCACGAGCATGGGGGTGATGGTGAAAGGCATGGCGTACGCTCCTTAAAACGAGAAGACCTTGGACGTTTCGGCCATGTCCAGCATGGCCGCGTCGCTTAGGACCGAAAGGTCGCCCGGCAGGGCGGGCATGTGGGCCAAACGCTCCCGGGCGCTGCGCTTGTCGAGCATGATGCGGGCCCGGGAGCCGCGCAGGGAGGCGAACAGCCGACACGGGTCGTCGGCCGGCCGCGAAGGCGTGCCGAAGGCGCATTTGGGCTGGCTGCGCGAAACGAGGTCCACGGCCTCGCCCGTGAGGTACAGGCAGACCTCGTGCCCCTTGTGCACGGCGAGTTTCGCCAGGCGCAGGCACTGGCCCACCGGGGTGCGGTCCTGAGGGCCCCTGGCCAGGACGAACAGATACTTGCTCACGGGTTACCTCCCCTCTCGCGGCGCGCCGGCATGGCCGGCCACGGGCAGACGGATGAAAAAGCTCGCGCCGCCGGTTTCGTTGTTCGAGACATGGATCTCGCCCCCGTACTCCTTGATGATGCCGTAGCTGATGGAAAGCCCCAGGCCCGTGCCCTTGCCCACCTGCTTGGTGGTGAAGAAAGGCTCGAAGATCCGGTCCGCGATGCAGGCCGGCACGCCGCCGCCCGTGTCGCTGATGCGCACGGTCACGTAGTCCTTGTTGGCCATGGTGCGCACGGTGATGCGCCTTACGACCTCCTCGCCCTCGCCGGCCTGGGCGGCCTGCTCGGCCCGTTCCTCCACGGCGTCGCGGGCGTTGAGCAGAAAGTTGATGAACACCTGCTCCAGGCGGTTGGGATCGCCGGGCACGTCCGGCAGCCGCTCGGCCAGCTCCCAGACGAGCTCGATGCCGCGAAGGGACAGCTGCTGGCCGAAGATGTCGAAGGCCTTGGTCAGCACTTCGTTGACGTTGACCGGCTCCACGTGCAGCGGGGCCTTGCGGCCGAACTCGCGCATGTGGCTGATGATGCGCGTGGCCCGCTCCACCTGCGCCACCATGAGGGAGGTGGCCCGGGCCAGCAGGGCCGGCTCGGGCTGCTCGCCCCGGTCCACCCGCCGGCGCAGGAGGTCGACGGAGGTCTGGATGACCGACAGGGGCTGGTTGAGCTCGTGGGCCACGCCTGTCGCCATCTCGCCGAGCGTGGCCATCTTGCCGGCCTGGATGAGCTGCTGCTCGGTCTCCAGGCGCTTGGTGACGTCGATGGCCGTGACCAAAAGGACCGGCCGGTCGAAAAAGGCCGAAGGCGAGGCGTTGATGCTGAGGTAATGTTCGCGGCCCTCGGCGTCGCGCCGGCGCACCTGGTTGACCCCGCCGCCCGTGACCAGGGCCTGGGACAGGGAGAGCCGATCCTCGTTGGGGAAAAAGTCCAGGAAGCTCTTGCCGATGAGCGCCTGCTTGTCCGAGCCGTGCATGGCCACCGCGCCCCGGTTGCAGTCCATGACCGTCAGTTCGCTGGGGTCGGCGAGGTCGAGCATGAACACGGCGCTTGGGATATTATTGAAAATATCCATATATTTGCGCTCGTTTCGCTTGAGCGATCGCTCCAGCTCCTTGCGCTCGGTGATGTCCAGACACATCTCCATGGCGGCCACGATCTCGCCCGAGGCGTCGCGGATGGGCGCGGTGTGCACGATCCAGTGGGCCTTCTTGCCGTCCTTGTAGCAGCCGCTCTCCTCGGTGGAGACGCTCTGGCCGGTCTCGAAGGTGGTCTCCACGGGACAGGGCACGCACTTGCAGTCCCGGTTCTTGTAGGCCTTGTAGCAGTACTCGCCCTTGGCCGCGGAAAAGCGCTCGCCGAAGGCGTTGTTGAAGCGCAGCAGGCGGTAGTCCTTGTCCTGGACCGTGACCAGGCAGGGCACGCCCTCGAAGAGGTTGCGGTAGAGGTCCTTTTGCGCCCCGAGCTCGGTGTTTTTGGCGATGAGTTCGTGGCCCATGTCGCGCATGGCCGCGGCCAGCATGCCGAGCTCGTCGGGCTGGGACACGGGCGGCGCGACCGGCTCCACGCCCTGGGACAGGGCGGCGGCCTCCTTGATCATGCGCGAGACCGGCCGCTTGATGAGCACGACCACGAGCAGCGACAGCGCCCCGGCGGACAGGAAGAAGAGGATGCCGGCCAGCCACAGCGTCTGGGACATGCTGGCCCCGATGAGCGCCTGGCTGTCCTCGTTGGAAAAGGCGATGTCCAGGACCCCGAGGATCTTGTCCGACTCCTTGTGGAAGTGGCAGCCGGCGGGTTCGGAGCAGCCCGGTTCGTTCAAAATGGGGCTGGCCAGGCGCAGGACGTCCGCGCCGGCGTCGGTGCTGCGGCCGTAGAGCCGCCGGGGCAGGCTGGGATTTAAAAGCGGCGGCAGGCTCGAATGGCAGGCCTGGCACAGGGGGTCGGACTGGGGCACGCGCTTGCCCGTCTCCCCGGCCCGGGTGGAGAACATGATCTCGTTTTGCTTGTTGTAGATGCGGATGGCGCGGATGCCGGGCAGGGTGCCGCAGTTTTCCACGATGGCCCGGATGTCGTCCCGGGAGTTGAGCATCATGGCGTAGTGCAGGCCGAGCTTGACGGTGTGGGCCACCCGGTCGGCGCTGACGATGAGGTTCTGGCGGGCGAATTCCTGCTGGTGGCGGATGTGGTAGAAGCTCCAGACCAGGATGCACACGAACAGGACGATGGACAGGGGAATGGAAAGCTTGAACGTGAGCCGCCCCTGGGCCAGCCGCCAGGCCGCCGCCGGCAGGAAGGCAAGAGCGCGCCAGAAACGGTTCACGCCGCCGCCTCCGAGGCCCGCTCGCCCCGGGGCAGGCGCACCAGGATGCGCGTGCCCGCGCCGGGGGCGCTTTCCACCACGATGGACCCGCCGTGCTGGCGCACGATCTGGTTGGAGATGAAAAGCCCCAGGCCCGTGCCGCGCGTGCCTTTGGAGGAGAAAAAGAGCGTGAACATCTTCTCCCGGGTGTCCTGGTCCATGCCGATGCCGTCGTCGGCCACGGCGAAGACCAGATCACCCGCCTCGCCGTAGACCGAAAGGGTCACCTTGCGCCCGCCCGGGGCCGCGCCGGCCTGCTGGTCGGCCTCGGCGCAGGCGTCCACGGCGTTTTCCAGGAAGTTGACCAGGGCCGAGTGCATGGCCGACTCGTCGAGATCGGCCACGCCGGCGCTGTCGGCCACGGAGAGGGCGAAGCCCACGCCGCGCGAGGCGGCCTTGGGCTCCACGGCCTCGGCCAGGTCGCGGGCGAACACGGCCGCGTCCACGGTTTCGCGGCGCGTCTCGCGGCTTTTGGCGTAATAGAGGATGTCCATGACCATCTTGCGGATGCGCGCGATCTTGTCGCGCACGATGTTCCAGCCCTCGCGCAGCTTGGCGTCGTCCCCGCGCGAAAGCCCCAGGTCCACCTTGAACACCCCGCCGTCGAGGGAGGTGAGAAGCCCCTTCACCCCGTGGGACATGGACCCGAGCATGAGCCCGAGGGAGGCGAGGTGGTCCTGGAGCTGGCGGATCTGCGTGATGTCCGTGGCGATCTCCATGACCTGGTCGATCTCCCCGGATTCGTCGCGGATGGGCGCGGTCTGGATGAGCACGTTGCGCTGCTCGCCGCTGCGCGTGGTGACCACGGTCTCGTCGTCGTGGGAGACGCCGTCCTCGAAGGTGCGCGACACCGGGCAGCGCTGGCAGGGGGCGTCGCCGTGGGCGAAGAGCGAAAAGCACTTGTGGGCCCGCTCCGGGCCGAAGTCCTGGCGGAAGCGGCGGTTGGCCTCGACGAGGCAAAAGTCGCGGTCCACCACGGCGATGGTGGCCGGCACGGCGTCGAACAGGCGCTGGAACTTCTCCCGGGCGGCGCGCAGCTCTTCCTGGAGGCGCTTGACCTCGGAGATGTCCACGGAAAGCTCGAGCACGAGCTCCACCGCGCCGTCCTTGCTGACGATGGGCGCGGTGTGGACGATGACCGGAATCTCCCGGCCGTCGATGCCGCGCAGGGATTCCCGGCCGCGCTGGGGCCGGCCGGTCTCGATGGTCTTCCAGACCGGGCAGGCGTTGCCGCTGCCGCTGCGGCCGGCGTAGGCCTCCCAGGAGTTGTGGCCGACGAGGTCGCCCAGGCGCTCGCGGCTCAAGTGGTTGACGGCCACGATCTCCAGGTACCGGTTGTGGATGGCGATGAAGCAAGGCAGCTCGTTGAAGTAGCCCGGCCCCTCGTCGCAGGAAGCGGCCAGGTCCTTCATGGCCGTGGACAGGCCCTCCACGGCCTGGCCCACGGCCAGCTGGCGCTCGAGCTCCACCAGCCGGGCGCTCTTCTCCTTGACGATGCGCTCCAGATTGTGGGTGTGCTCGCGCAGCTGGCGGCGCATGTCGATCTTCTCGCAGGCCCGCTTGAGGGTGTTGACGAGCAGTTCGTCGCGCACGGGCTTGGTCAGGAAATCCAAGGCCTCGAACTGGAGGCTTTGAATGGCCAGTTCCATATCCCCGTGCCCGCTGATCATGATGACCTCGACGTCGGGGTCGAGAGCCTTGACCCGGCGCAGGAGTTCGACGCCGTCCATGACGGGCATCTTGATGTCGGTGAGCACGATGTCGGGCTTGAAGTCGGAAAAGCGCTCCAGAGCGTCGCGGCCGTCGGCGGCCGTGGCCACGACGTAGCCGAGGTCGGACAGGGACAGTTCGAGAACCTCGCGCAGGGCGTCCTCGTCGTCCACAATGAGCACGCGTTTGTCGGGAAGGCCGATGAGCGGCGTGGTCGAGGCTTCGGACATGGGCGCACTCCTTGTGCCCCAATGCCGCGGCGGGGGTGAGGGCGTCCCGCCGCGGCCGGGGCTTCGCCCGGGGAAGGCGCGCGGACCGCGCCGCCGGGCGCACCGAGGTCTTGGTTCTCCCCCGGGAAACGCGGCGGCCGCGTTTCCCGGGGAACCGGGGGCATCGCCGCCCGCCGGAAAACATCGTCATGTTTTTCGGCTTGGCAAGCTCAGTCGCCGATCATTTCGCTCACGAGCTTGAGGGTCTTTTTGGGGTCCACGGGCTTGGACAGCACGGGCACGTTTTTGGCGATCGCCGGCGGCCGGGGGCCGACGCCGGAGATGACGATGACCGGGATGTCGGCCAGGGACGGCTCCTGGCGCAGCTTGACGTAGAAAAGCGTCCCGCCGCGCGCCGGCATGTCCATGTCCAGGGTGATGAGGTCCGGGCGGTGGACCTGCGCCTTTTCCAGGCCTTCCACGCCGTTGACGGCGGTGAAGGTCGTGAATCCCTCGGCGTCGAAGACGTCCTTCAGGTAGGACACGACATCCGGGTCGTCGTCGATGATAAGGATTTTCTTGGCCATAGGTTCCTCGCGGGCAGCGCCCATTTTCTTTACTTCAGTTTCTTCAGGGATTTGGCCATTTGCAGGCCAACACCCAGCCCTTCGCGCAGATCCGGGTCGCGCAGCGCCGACACCAGGCCCATGATGCCGAGGGGTTGCGCCTTGTCGAGTTCCATGGCCGCCGGCAGCTCGGTCAGCTTGTCCATCAGGGCCAGGAATTCCGGCGTGGCGATCTTTTTGAGCAGACCGATCATCTCCACGAAGGCGTCGCTCATCTGCTCGAAGTCCTCGGGCGTGTAGCGGGCGGAGACCTTGGCCCGCATCTCGAGCATGGCCTCGTAGGTACGGAAGACCCCGCGCTGCTCCAGGGTGCCCAGGTAGCGGATGACGTTGTGCACGCCGGTTTTGAGCAGCGGCTCCATGGTGTGGACCAGTTCGATCATGTTCTCCATCTGGTCCATCATGTAGGCCATGTTCTTCATGTTGCGAAGGAACCGCTTGAGCAGGACGATGCCGTCCTCAAGCTGGAAGCCGTAGTCCACCTGGCCGAGCTCGCGCAGCACGTTCTGAAAAGCCGACTTGATCAGCGGATTCAGGTCGTGGGTGAGCTCCTTCATTTCCAGGCGCTTCACCCGCATCTCGGCAAGCTCCGCCTCGATGGCGGTGAGCTTTTCCAGGATAAGGTCCTCGTTTTTCATACGTCAGGACCCCCTACAGGCTGCAAACGCCCATGCGTTTCTTGCCGGCCATGAACATCTGGGGTTCAAGCGGCAGTTCTTTGCCCTTGAGCATGAGGTTGAAATAGACCCACTTGAACATCATCTTGCCGGCGTAGTTCATGAAGGACTCGCCCAGGAGATCCAGGGGTCCCAGGCCCGGGAAGGGATACTTGCCCGGCAGCGGCTCGACCTTGTAGTTGAAGTCGATGAGCGTGGCCTTCTCGTAGCCGGTGACGATGAAGCAGGTGGAATGGCCGTCGAATTCCGGCCGGGCTTCCAGGCCCTCGATCTCGCGGTGCAGGTTCTCGGCCACCACGTCGGACTGGTAGTGGGCCACCGCGCCGGCCTTGGAGGTGGGCACGTTGGTGGCGTCGCCGATGATGTACATGTTCTCGTAGACCTTGGACTTGAGCGTATGGTGGTCGGTGTCCATGTAGCACATGGGGTCGCCGATGCCCGAGTCCTCGATGACCTGGGAGCCGAAGTTGGGCGGAATGGACACGAGCAGGTCGTAGTCGACCTCTTCGCCCTTGTGGGACTCGATGACCTTGCGCTCGACGTCCACGCTGCCGATCTCGAAGTTCGGCGTGATCTTGATGTTCTTCTCCTCGCACAGCTTGCCGAGGATCTCGGCGGCCACGGGCTTGGTGAAGGCGCCGGTCAGGGGCGTGACCAGCTCGATCTCGATGTTGCAGCGGCTGTCGTTGATCATGAAGAACCAATCGGACATGAACACGAACTCGAGCGGGGCGACCGGGCACTTGATGGGCATCTCGGCGATGTTGAGCACGAGCTTGCCCTTGTTGAAGTGCTTGAGCTTTTTGGCCAGGGCCATGGCCCCGTCCGGGGTGTAGAAGTCGAAGATGTCCTTGCGCCAGCCGTCTTCCATGCCGTCGATCTCGCCCGGCATGATGCGGCAGCCCGTGCCGACCACGACCCAGTCGTAGTCGTGCGTGCCGTTCTTGCAGGTGACCTTCTTGGCCGCCGGGTCGATGGCCACGATCTCGTCCTGCACGAAGTCCACGCCGGACGGGATGAAGTCCATCTGCGGCTTCACGCAGTCCTCGATGGAATAGATGCCGAAGGGGATGAAGAGCCAGCCGGCCTGGTAGTGGTGCTGCCAGGACCGGTCGATGACGGTGATCTTCCATTCTCTCGGATTGAGCACCTTGGCCATTTTGGTGGCCACCATGACGCCGCCGGCGCCGGAACCCAAAATCAGCAGTTTCTTCATGACGATCACGACTCCTCGCTAAGATGTCCGCGCCGCGGGCGCGTTGGACGCGGCCGCGTCCGATTTCGGGAGTCGTCAAAGCAAGGGCCGGACCAAAGCTATTTCGATTGTGAATTCAGTGTCTTGGTAAGAAATCTCTTGGCCGGCCGGCCGGGGGCGCAACCCGGGTTTACACCTCTTCTGCAACCATTTGACTGGAAATCAAATGATTCAGGCGTGTTGCAAAAACGTCAACCGGAGTTGACAGGGCAACCGGGGTTGACGTCGCGCATGTTGCGGCAGCGCTTGCTGAGCGCCTGGCGGGAAATGCCCAAAAGTTTCGCGGCCCTGCTCTGGTTGCCGCCGGTGCGGCGCAACGCCTCGGCGATCATGCCTTCGGTCACCCTGGCGGCGGCCTGGCGCAGGGTGGGCAGCTCGCCCAGGGGGGCGGCCGGCAAGGGGCAGCTGGCCACGCCCACGGAGCCGATCCAGGCCTGCACCGGCTCGAGGGAGAGCGTGGGCTCGCCCGGCGGCAGCATGGTCAGGGCGTGGTGCAGCAGGGAGCGCAGCTCGCGCACGTTGCCGGGAAAGGCGTGGCCGGCCAGGACCTCGTAGAACCGCTCCGGGATGTCCGGGCAGGGCCGGCCCTGCTCGGCCGCGGCCTCGGCCAGGAAATGCGGAGCCAGCACCGTCAGGTCGTCCAGGCGCTCGCGCAGGGGCGGGATGACCACCAGGTGGGTGCGCAGGCGAAAGAAGAGGTCGCGCCGGAAGACGTCCGGGTTCATGAGTTCGGCCACGGGCCGGTTGGTGGCGGCCACCACCCGGCAGTCCATGGGCCGGGGCGCGTCCGCGCCCAGGGGATAGAACTCGCGCTCCTGGAGGCAGCGCAGGAGCTTGAGCTGGGAGGCCAGCGACAGGTCGCCGATCTCGTCGAGGAAAAGCGTGCCCCCGGCCGCCTCCTCCATGAGCCCGCCCCGCTCCGTCTGGGCTCCGGTGAAGGCCCCCTTGCGGTGGCCGAACAGCGTGTCCGTGAGCATGACGTCGTCGAGCCCGGCCACGTTGCAGCCGATGAAAGGCCCCTTGCGCCCCACGGCCAGGCCGGCCTCGTGGATGGCCCTGGCGGCCAGCTCCTTGCCCACGCCCGTCTCGCCGACCACCAGGGCCGGCTCGCGCGACACGGCCACGGCGGCCAGATCGGCGCGGATGCGGGCCATGACCGGATTGCGGGTCAGGATGCGCGCCCCGCCCTCGCCGCCCGGGGCGGGCGCGGCCGGCGCAGCCGGCGTCGGGCCGGGCGGGCGGCCTTCCAGGGCTTGCGTCACGGCGGCCAGCAGGCGCGTGCGGTCCACGGGCTTGACCAGGTAGTCGAAGGAGCCGCCGCGCAGGCAGCGCACCGCGGTTTCCACGTCGTTTTGGCCGGTGATGACGATGGCCGGCACGTCCAGGCCCAGGCGGCGCATGTGTTCGAGGATCTGCTCGCCGCCGAGGTGGGGCATGGACAGGTCGAGGATGACCAGGGAGAACTTGCGGCTGGCCAGCAGGTCCGGGGCCTTGCGGCTGTCGCTGAGGGAGACGGTGTTGTTGAGGCCGGAAAAGCGCAGGTTGAGGGCGTAGCTCGTCAGCGCCTGCTCCTCGTCGTCGATGAGCAGGATGGGGGCGCGGGGCTTTCGCGAGGAGAGCGTCACGAGGCAGCCTCCGTCAGGACAGGGACGGGCCGGCCAGGGCCACGGGCAGCGAGACCACGGCCCGTGTGCCGCGCCCGGGCGCGGATTCGATCTCGAGCCTGCCGCCGTGCTCCCGGGCCACGGACAGGGAGATGGAAAGCCCGAGCCCCGTGCCGCCGTCCACGCCCTTGGTGGAATAGAAAGGCTGTGTGACCAGCGGCAGGGCCTCGGCGGCGATGCCCACGCCCTCGTCGGCGACGCTGATGGTCACGCAGCCCCGGGCCGGGTCCTGGCGCGTCTCCAGGACGATGCCCTGGGAGATGTGGGTCAGGGCCTGGCAGGCGTTTTGGAGCAGGTTGACCACCACCTGTTCCAGGCGCTGCCGCCGGCCGCGCACCAGGGGCAGGTTGTAGCCGTAACGGATGGAAAAGCGCTTGGTGGACTTGGAGATCTTCTTCTGCATGAGCGCCGAGGCGGCCTGGACCACCTCGTTGATGCCGAGCAGCTCGAAGCCGCCGTCCACTTCCTGGCGGCTGTACTGCTTGAGCTCCTTGACGATGCCGCTGATGCGGGTGGACCCTTCCACGATGCCCTGGATGAGCTGGTGCCCGTGGTTGATGATCTCGGGCATGATGAGCCCGCTCTCGCGGAAGTGCTCGGCCACGGCCTCTTCGGGCAGCCGCTCCAGCACCGGGGCCAGCCGCCACCAGATGTCCATGAGCAGCGGGGCATTTAGCATGATGAAATTGTTGGGGTTGTTGATCTCGTGGGCGACTTCCGAGACGAGGCCCCCCAGAGAGAGCAGCCTGTCGGCATGCATGACCCGGCTCTCGGCCATCTTCTGGTCCGAGATGTCCGCGCCGGCGGCCTGGTACTCGCGCACGTGGCCGGTCTTGTAGAAGAATCCCTGAATGACCCAGCGCACCCACATGGGCCGGCCCTCCAGCGCCCCCATGCCGCCGGCGTCGTCCAGGCGCTGCTCGAACTCGGCCACGGGCTGCTCGGGCGTGATGGCGGCCACGGCGCGGTGGAAGTCGTCGCGCACGGCGGGCGGCAAAAGCAGCGACATATTCTCGCCCTGGCACTCGTTGCGGCCCCGGCCGAAGCAGCGGCAGCACGAAACGTTGGCGTAGGTGATGGAGAAGTCCGGCAAAAAGCAGCAGATGGGGTCCGGCCGCTTGTCCAGGATGGACTGGTATTTCTTCTTGCGGTTGAGCAGCGCGTCGATGCAGTCGCGGTACTTGGTCACGTCCTCGACGAGGAGCTGACGCAGCCTGCGGCCCTCCACCTCGACTTCCGACAGGTGGATGCGCACCCAGCCGTTGCCGCCGTCGGCCCGGGCCACGGCGCGCTCGACGTTGAGCCAGCGGCCGTGCGGACAGCCGATGTCCAGGCTCGTGGCGCAAAAGCCCAGGCAAAAGACCGACAGCACGTCGTCGAAGGCCATGAACTCCAGGTCGCGGGCGGTGATTTCGGTGATGGCGTGGAAGGCGGAATTGACGTGGACGATGTCCCCCGCCCCGTCGCCGAGGATGACGCCGAGCGGCAACGCCGCGTAGGCGGCGGCCAGGGCGTCGGGGAAATAGGGGGCGAGCGGCTGGCAAGCTTGCTGCATGAGACGTCTCCAAACCCGGTTCGCCGCGCCCCGCGTCCCCTGCCCAGGGAGCGCCGACAAAACCTTCTTCGGCAGTATGAAATTACTCCGTTACCCCACTCCTTTTCCCTTGGCAAGGGCGCTCGGGCGGCCCCTTTCCAAGCGATCTTCTTCCTTTCTCCGGCCTTCCGTCAACATCCCCCTGCCGTTGCGCGGGGCAGGTCCGTTCCTTCCCCGGCGCGGATCCTGCGTCTGGGCAACGCCCCGCGGCCACGCTTCCCGCTTGCCGTCCCGTCCGGGGCCACGAAAAAAGCGCCGCCCGGCGGCAACCGGGGCGGCGCTTGCGTCGCGGCGCCCCGGGATGGACCCGGGGCGGCGCGGTTGGGTGCGATTAGCGGATGAACAGCATCTCCTGGTAGCTCGGCAGGGACCACAGGTCGTCGGCCACCACGGATTCCAGGGCGTCGGCCACGGCGCGCACTTCGCCCATGGCCGGCAGCACGGTGCAGCACATGTGCTTGGCCTCGGCCAGGGAGCCGTCGGCGCTGTGCTCGAGGATCTTCTCGAGGTCGGCCACCTTGACCTGCAGGTCGCGCAGCTTGGCGGTGACGCACTCCAGGGTGGTCATCTTGAAGTCGTGGCCGATGGCCTTGAGGTCGGCGCAGGTCTTGGCCAGCTCGCCCTGGTACCGCATGGCGGCCGGGAAGATGATGGTCTTGGCCATGCGCACGACCAGGGCGGCCTCGGTCTGGATGGTCTTGATGTACTGCTCGAGGTAGATCTCCTCGCGGGACTTGAGCTCGGCCTCGCTGAAGACGCCGTAGGTGGTGAAGAGCTTGACCACCTCGGGGCTGGTCAGTACCGGCAGGGCGTCGGGCGTGGTCTTGAGGTTGGGCAGGCCGCGCTTTTCGGCCTCGACGTGCCATTCCTCGGAGTAGCCGTCGCCGTTGAAGACCACGGCGTCGTGCGCCTTGATGATCTCCTGGATCACGGCCTGGACGGCGGCGTTGAGCTTGCCGGCGTCGCCGGAGGTGGCGGCCTCGAGCTTGGTGGCGATGTAGTCCAGGGACTCGGCCATCATGGTGTTGAGCGCCACCTGGGAACCGGCGATGGACTGGCAGGAGCCCACGGCGCGGAACTCGAAGCGGTTGCCGGTGAAGGCGAAGGGGCTGGTGCGGTTGCGGTCGCCCGGATCCATGGGCAGCGGCGGCAGGGTGTCGACACCGATGTTCATGATGCCCTTCTGCTTGGAGCCTTCGATCTTGCCCTTCTTGATCTGCTCGAAGACGTCGGTGAGCTGCTCGCCGAGGTACACGGACATGATGGCCGGCGGGGCCTCGTTGGCGCCCAGGCGGTGGTCGTTGGAGGGCGTGGCCACGGTGGCGCGCATGAGCGCCCCGAACTTGTGCACGGCGCGGATGGCGGCGGCGCAGAAGACCAGGAACTGGGCGTTCTCGTGGGGGGTGTCGCCCGGATCGTAGAGGCTGCCCAGCTCGGCGTTGCCGATGGAGTAGTTGAGGTGCTTGCCCGAGCCGTTGATGCCGGCGAAGGGCTTCTCGTGCAGCAGGCAGATCAGGCCGTAGCGCTTGGCCACGGCGCGAAGCACGGTCATGACCATCTGGTTGTGGTCGGTGGCCAGGTTGCCGGCCTCGAAGATCGGGGCGATCTCGAACTGGCTGGGGGCCACTTCGTTGTGGCGGGTCTTGACCGGGACGCCGAGCTTGTAGAGCTCGCGCTCGACTTCCATCATGAAGGCCAGGACGCGGCGGGGAATGACGCCGAAGTACTGGTCCTCGAACTCCTGGCCCTTGGCGGACTTGGCGCCGAACAGGGTGCGGCCGGCGATGAGCAGGTCGGGGCGGGAGAACACGAAGTTGCGGTCGATGAGGAAATATTCCTGCTCGGGGCCGGCGAAGGACACGACCGGGAGCTTGGTGTGCACGCCGAAGAGCTTGAGGATGCGCTGGGCCTGCTTGTTGAGCGCCTGGTTGGAGCGCAGAAGCGGCGTTTTCTTGTCCAGGGCCTCGCCGGTCCAGGACACGAAGGCCGTGGGGATGCACAGGAACGTGCCGTTGGGGTTCTCCAGAATGTAGGCCGGGCTGGTCACGTCCCAGGCGGTGTAGCCGCGGGCTTCGAAGGTGGTGCGCAGGCCGCCCGAGGGGAAGGACGAGGCGTCGGGCTCGCCCTGGATCAGCATCTTGCCGGAGAACTCGGCCACGGCCCCGCCCTTGCCGTCGGGCACCAGGAAGGCGTCGTGCTTTTCGGCGGTCAGGCCCGTCAGGGGGTAGAACACGTGGGTGAAGTGGGTGGCCCCGCGTTCGATGGCCCAGTCCTTCATGGCGTTGGCCACGGTGTCGGCGATGGACGGATCGAGCTTCTGGCCGAGCTCCATGGTCTTTTTCAGCGACTTGTAGACGTCCTTGGGCAGGCGCTCGCGCATGACCTTGTCGTTGAAGACATTGCAGCCGAAGACCTCGGTGGGTTTGGTCTCGCTGAAGTTCAGGGGGGCATGCGCCGGCTTGTAATTGATGATGGCCGAGATCGCGTCCAGCCGAGCCTTGATTCCGCTCATAGGGTCCTCTTGCATTGTGTTGAACAGGTTACACGTCGAGGGGCCTGTGCCCCGCCTCGCGCCGCGGGCCTCCGCCGGTTCTTGGCCGGGGAGCGCCGCATATGGCGATCCGGCGACGCGGGTCCCCACGCCGTCCGCTTCGGACCCTGACGCATGTCCTTGCACGGTCGGCGGAAAAAAATTCCCCATCTCTCATGCCGTGCGGCCGAACTCTCTCCACGGCCACCGGCGAAGTCTCAATAATGTAAAATCCACGACACGTCCATAGCCAATGCGCCCCCCGAGCCCTCCCGGGCGGCCGGACACGGGGGAAAGCCCAGAAACCGGCCCGTCGCGGTGGCGTCACCCGGCCGTCATCCGGACCGGGCCGCCGACCGTCTCCCCCTGTTGCGAAAGGCGTGCGCGGGAATCGACATTTTGGGAGGCCACGCCCCTTCCTGAAAAATGGCCGGGGGAGCGGGAGACATGACAATTCGGAAATATAATGCGCCAGGCAAAGCGAAAGGACGCCGTCAGGCGTCCAGCATCTTCCGGATGGCGGTCAGTTCGTCATGGATCCGCCGCAGCAGCGGCCGCTCGTCTCCGGCTCCGGCCAGGCGGCGGCGCGCGCCGTCGATGGTGAGCTTCTCTTCGTAGAGCAGGGCCTTGATGCGGGCGATGCGCTCGAGGTGTTCGTCGGTGTAGAGGCGCTGCCCTTTTTTCGTGCGCACGGGAGCGAGCTGGGGAAATTCCGTCTCCCAGAAACGCAGCACCGAGGGTTTGAGCCCCATGAGACTGGCGACTTCGCCGATCTTGTAGGTCCTTTGCAGCATCCCCTGGGTTCATGCGCCAAGCCCCGGCCCCGGTCAAGTCCTGGTGCGGCCGAAACCTTCGCCTCCACGCCTTTACAAACCCCTCGGAGGCGTCTACCTGAATACGAGTCGGAAACCTTTTCCGGCCCGGCCCCGCCGCCGCGACGCAAGATGCGGCGCGGGAACCGACAACCGCATGAAACGCCGGTCCCCGCCAAGGGATCAGACGTGCTCCGCAGGAGGACGATCATGGCGAAACTCACGACCAAGGACGGCACGAAGCTGTATTACAATGACTGGGGCGCGGGACGCCCCGTGGTCTTCAGCCACGGCTGGCCGCTTTCGGCCGAGGCCTTCGAGGACCAGATGTTCTTCCTGGCCTCCAAGGGATACCGCGTCATCGCCCACGACCGCCGGGGACACGGCCGCTCCAGCCAGCCCTGGCACGGCAACGACCTGGACGCCTACGCCGACGACCTGGCCGAACTGACCAAGGCCCTGGACCTGAAAGACGCCGTGCACGTGGGCCATTCCACGGGAGGCGGCGAGGTGGTGCGCTACATCGGCCGGCACGGCTCGGCGCGCGTGGGCGGGGTCGTGCTCATCGGCGCGATTCCGCCGCTCATGCTCAAGACCCCGGCCAACCCGGGCGGGCTGCCCATGGAGGTCTTCGACGGCATCCGGGAAGGGGTCAGGAAGGACCGCTCCCAGTTCTTCAAGGACCTGACCCTGCCCTTCTACGGCTACAACCGCCCCGGGGCCAAGACGTCCGAGGGGGTGCGCGAGGCCTTCTGGCGGCAGGGCATGCTGGCCGGCTTTCCGGCCGCCTACTTCTGCATCAAGGCCTTCTCGGAAACGGACCTGACCGAGGACCTGAAAAAGATCGACGTGCCGACGCTGTTCCTGCACGGCGACGACGACCAGATCGTGCCCATCGACGCCTCGGCCCGGGCCGCCGTCAAGCTGGTGAAAAACGCCGTGCTCAAGGAATACCCCGGCGGCGCCCACGGCATCTGCACCACGGAAAAAGACAAGGTCAACGCGGACCTGCTCGCCTTCCTCAAAGGCTAGCCGGGCCCGCCGACTTGCGGCCGAGCGTCATGTCCTCGAAAGAAGCGTAGGCTTTTTCTGGGGACAAAATACTTATGGATTTGTATTTTCTTAAAAAATACTGACGTATTTTATAGGGAACGCAACACCAGGCCCCGGCGCGCCCGCGTCGGGGCCTTTCGGCGCGCCCCTGGCGGCACGGCGGCAGGGGAATGCCCGCGCCGTTTCCGACACGGCCGAAACCGCCGGCCAGGCCCGGGACCGGGGAATAGCCCTGGACAGCCGGTCCGCAGGCCAATATTATTGAATTTTTGTCCGGAAGGGACGCTTTCGCCCTTCGCGGACGCTTCCGGCGACATCCAACCCCGGTCTGGCCATGCTGCTCTCCCTGTACCTCATCCTGCCCGTCTTCCTCGTCATCGCCCTGGGCGTGGCCCTGGACGTCGGCGGCGTGCTGCCCCGGCAAACGGGCTCGATCATCGGCAACTACGTCCTCTACGCCGCCCTGCCCATCCTCATGATCCACCTCCTGGCCGGGGCCTCGCCGGAAGCCATCGGCCACGGCCGGTTCTGGGTCGCCCTCCTGGCCAGCCAGATCGTCATCTACAGCATCGGCTACTGCGGGGAATTCTTCCTGGGCCGGCGCGGCCACGGCCCGGCCGCGGCCATCGCCCTGTCGGGCAGCTGCTGCAACGCCGCCTTCATGGGCCTGCCCGTGGTCATGAGCCTCATGCCCGGCAACGAGGAGGCCCTGGTCGTAGCCGGACTGGCCGTCATCAGCCCCAACGTGGTCAGCATCCCCTGCCAGGTGCAGCTCGAATACATGCGGCCTTCCGCCAAATGCTCCAAGGGGGCCTTTCCGCGCCTGGCCAGGGCCGTCTTGCTCAATCCCCTCATGTGCGGCACCTTCGTGGGCCTGGCCCTGGGCTGCACGGGCCTCGGGCTGTGGGGACCGCTGGACCGGGCGGCGGCCATGGTGGGCGGGACCACCGCGCCGTGCATGCTCCTGGCCCTGGGCCTCGATCTGCGGGAAAAGATTCGCGTCGCCTTTTCCGGCGACCGCCCCATGCGCCTCACGCGCCTCGCCGGAGCCGCCTTCCTCAAGCTGGTGGTCAACCCCGCGCTGGCCTGGGCGCTGCTGGATCTTTTCGGCGTGACCGGCACGTGGCTGGCCGTCGGGGTCATCGTCTCGGGCACGGCCACGGCCCTGGTCAGCTACGTCATCGCCGAGATCTACGGCCAGGTCCCCGAGGAAGTGGCCATGATCGCCGTGACGACCAACGTGCTCAACCTCGCCAGCCTGACCGTGCTGGCCGGCCTGCTGCGGACGCATGGCCTGTTGTGACCGCCGGCCGGCGCGCCGGCGCAAGCGAAACGGCCCCGGCCCGGCATCGCGTCCGGACCGGGGCCGTTCCCCAAAAGCCTCGCCAATGTCGCGTCCTCGAAAAAGCGCCTGCCTTTCAAGAGGACTACATGTCAACGGAACGGCTTCCCTTGAAAAATGCGGCCGCATCTTCCAAGGGGGGCTCGCGTGCTAGGACTGGTTCTGCTCGATCCAGGCGTCGAGCTCGTGGACGCGCTGTTCCTTGCGCTCCTTGAACTTCTCCTTGAACTCGGCCTTAAGCGCCTCGCGCTTGGCCCGCTGTTCCGGGGTCAGCACGGCGTCCACGGCGGCCTTGACCTTGCCGCGCGCCACGGCCAGCTCCACGCCGGCGTCGGCCATGGCCTTGGCCGCCCCGCGCACGGCGGCCTCGTCGCCGGGGGTCTTGTCCATGACCTCGCGCAGCTTGGCGAAGGCCGTTTTCATCGCCTCGCGCAGGGGCTTGGTCTGCTCCCGGCCGTTTTTGAGGATGCGCGCCACCTCGTGCTTCTGCACGGGCGTCAGGTCCAGGCTTTCGAGCATGCGCACGAGGCCCCGGTTATGGCCCGCCTGGGCGGCGTCCTCCGCTCCCTTGGCCAAGGCCGCGCCCGAAAGGGCCAGCATCATGCACAGCGCCGCGACGGCGGTCAGACGGAGTTTCATCGGTCTTCCTCACTGGTTGGGGTTGGTTTCGGCGGCCGCGTCATTGCGGTCCGCCCGGGCCGCGCCGCCGCCATGCCGCGACGGTCGGTCCTGGGCATGGTACGCACGACCAGCCCCCTCCCCCCGCCAGGGGAGTCCGCGTCCAAGCGCCCCCGGCGAGGCGGGCGCGGGGGATTTCGCCGCCGGCCGCGTACCAGCAGACAAGGGCGGCGCGCGGCACGGGCCGCGCGGGACGCCCGCCCGGACCCATTGACCCCGCGCCCAGGCGGCGCGAAAAGACCTGATGAGGAACATGCCGATGCAGTTTTTTTCCGTACATCCCGAAAGCGCTCCCCGGGCGCGAAAGCGCCTGGGCACGGCGGCCATCCTGGCGGCGGCGCTTTTGCTTGGCTACGCCGTCCAGGCGAAGGCCCAGCAGCCGGCCGGGGAGGGTGCCCAGGCCATCAAGACGGCCTGCAAAAGCGACTACAAGACCCTGTGCCAGGGCGTGCAGCCGGGCGGCGGCCGCATCGTGGCCTGCCTCAAGCAGAACGCCGACAAGCTCTCGCCGGCCTGCCGCCAGGCCCTGGACGCGGCCAAGGCGGCCAGGCCGGCTCCGGCCGGCCAGTAGGCCAGCCCGACCGTCCCGGGACACAGGACGCAAGAGGCTTCCGCCCCGCCGGTCGGGACCGGCGGGGCGGCGAAGGGAACACGGCAATCGCCCATGGGGTCGCGCACCTTGGAAAGAACCTGGCCTTGCGCCGGATGGCGATTTTCCCTCTTCCGCCCGGCCGACGGGGGGGTGCGCAACGCGCCCGCCCCCCGGGACTACGCGGACGCGGCCGACGAGGCCCTGGCCGCCTGGTCGGGCGACGGCGACAGGCGCGCCTTCGACGCCCTGGTCGTGCGCCACGGGGCCTTCGCCTTGCGCGTGGCGACGCGGCTTTTGCAGGACGCCGCCGCCGCCGAGGACGTGGTGCAGGAAGCCATGGTGCGCGCCTGGGGCCAGGCCGGGAAATACGATCCCCGTCGCGGCCGCTTCACCACCTGGCTGTACCGGATCGTGGTGAACCTGTGCATCGACCAGCGGCGGCGTGGCCGCACCGAGCCGCTGCCCGAGGATTTCGACCCGGCCGACCCGGCCGCCGGCATCCAGGAGAGTCTGGAAGCCGACGAAGGCCGCCTGGCCCTGGCCCAAGCCCTGGCGGCGCTGCCGGTGCGGCAGCGGGCGGCCATGACCCTGGTGTACGACGAAGGCCTGTCCGGGGCCGAGGCGGGGCAAGCCCTCGGCGTGTCGGCCAAGGCCGTGGAGCGGCTGCTGGCGCGCGGCCGGGCGTTTTTACGGGAGCGGCTACGGCCGTAAGGCGCGCCAAGGAGGCGGACCCATGATGCCCTTGTCACGATTCGAGGAGCTTTTAGGCTGCTACGGCGCGGACCCGGCACGCTGGCCGGAGGATGTCCGGGGGGCGGCGCAGGCGCTTCTGGCGGCCTCGGCGGCGGCGCGCGCGGCGCTCGAGGCCGAACGCGGCCTGGACGCGGCCATCCGCGCCGCCGGTGCGGTCGAAGCCGAGGCGCTACGCCCGGCCGGCGGCCGCGAGGCGGCCCTGTCGCGGCTGCGCGCCGGCGTCGCCGCCCGCGTCGCCGCCGCGCCGCCCCAAACGACGCTTCCCCGGCGGCTGGTCGAACTGCTTTTGCTCTCCGCATCCGGCGGCTGGGCTCTGCCCTTCCGCACGCGACTGGCCGGCCTGGCCACGGCCGGCTGCTGCGCGGTCATGGCCGGGCTGCTGCTCGGCGCGCTGACCACGACGTCGCCCGCGCCGGACGCCCTGCTCACCCTGCTCGAACCCACGCCGCCGAGCCTGCTTGCGGAGTGACGAGGACGACACGATGCTCGAACGACCGGAAAACGGCGGCTGGCGGCGTTTCGCCCTGCCCTGCTCCATTCTCCTCAATCTCTTCCTCGTGGCCGTCATCGGCGGGCATCTCTATTCCCGGTACGCCGACCATCCTCGCGGCAAAACCATGGAAGCACGCCTGCTGGCCCGGGTCGAGGCCACCCTGGCGCCGCCGGAAGCCGCAGCCTTCAAGGCGGTCCTCTCGCGCGACGAGCCCAAATTCAAGGAAGCGCGCAAGCGGCTCGCCGCGGCGCGCACGCAGCTCTTGCGGGAGATCACCGCCGATCCGTACAGCAAGGAAGGCATGGCGACCGCGCTTCGCGACTGGAAGACGGCCTGGGACGGCTTCGCCGGCGCGTTCGCCGGCACCCTGGTCGAGGCCCTGGCCCAGGTCTCCCCCGAAGGCCGCGCCAAGCTCGTGGCCGAGCACTGGCAGCGCCGGTTCGGCATTCCGGCGCCGTAGGGCGCTCCCGCCTGGGCCGACCGGGGATCAATAATCGGCGAGTCGGCCGTCGCGGGTCGCCTTCCTTGACACATCCCATGCGCATATTTATGGCTGACGCAAGGAGATACGCAGATGCCTCTCTATCCGAAGCCGGAAAAGGGCCTCCCCTCCAGCCAAGGGAGGCGTTCGTGGTGCGTCAAGCGGGATGCCGCCACCGGCTGCTTCACGGCTGTCGAAGGCATCAAGGCAACGCCGCCCGGCATCGTCTCCAAGACCCGGCGTCTTCTCGCCCAGTCGCATGTGATCGCCGCCAGTGAGACGCATCTGAAGCTGCAAGCCGGCAACTATATCATCATCGAGGAAAATCCGGCCGGGATGGACGACATCCTCCGCATCAGCGAAATCATACACCGCGCCACGGAAGTGTTCGGCAGCCAGGAGACGGCGCGGAAATGGCTTTCCAAGCCCAAGGCGGTCTTTCAGGAAATGTCGCCTCTGCGCTATTCCCAGACCGAGGCAGGAGCCGCGTTCGTCCTGGACGTGCTGGGACGCATCGAGCACGGCGTGTTCAGTTGATGACCGGCTGGCATATCTTCAAAACCAGGTATGCCGCGACGCCTTGTCGGGAATAGGCGCGAAAGACTACGGCGGGCGTTGGAACGACAAGGGAATCGCCGTTGTCTACGCCGCCTCCTCCCTGTCCCTGGCCGCACTTGAAATCCTCGTGCACGTGGCGGACTACGCCCTCCTCGGCGGAATCGACTACAGCTGCATCCGGCTGGATTTCGCGCCCGGCCTCGTCGCCCGGGTGGATGCCGCCGCCTTGCCCGCCGACTGGCAAGACCTGGAACACCCGGCCTGCAAGCGCAGCGGCAGCGAATGGGCGCGAGGGGCCTTGCGCCCCGTGCTGGCCGTGCCGAGCGCCGTCATTGCGCTGGAGACGAATTACCTGCTCAACCCGCTCCATCCGGACTTCGCGCGCATCGCCGCCTCTGCGCCCCAGCCTTTTTCCTTCGACGCCAGGCTCGTCAAGCAAGCCCCGTAGCGCGACAGGCGCTCGCCAGCCGTTCGTCCCATGCAAATGCAGCGGGCTTGCGCGATGGTCTCGCGCAAGCCCGCCATTGGTCGTCGCCGCCAGAATGCAGCGAAGTCCGAAACGCCGCGTTGCCCCCGCCCGCCTACGGCCGGGTCACGGGGAGCCTGGCCAGCACGGCCTGGGCCAGGGACTCGTGGACCTTGTCCACGTCCTTGTCCTTGAGGGTCTTTTCCGGATGCCGGTAGGTGATGCGGAAGGTCAGCCGGCGCTCGACCGCGCCCTCGGGCGTGTAGGCGTCGATGAGGAGCACGTCCTCGAAGATGGGGGCCTTGGCCTCGCGGACGGCGGCAAGCACCGCGCCCACGGTCACGCCCTCGGGCGCGGCCAGGGTGATGTCGCGACGCACCGGCGGAAAGCCCGGCAGCGGCGTAAATCCCGGCTTCAGCCCGTCCACCAGGACGCGCAGGGCGTCGATGTCCAGTTCCGCCAGCCACAAGGGGCTTCTGGCGTGGAAGGCGTCGGCCGTCTCCGGCGCTACCTGGCCGATAAGCCCCAGGCGCTTGCCGCAACAGGTCACCACCACCTGCGGGGCCAGCCACGGCAGCTCGTCGGCCCGGGCGTACTCGGCCTCGGGCAGGTGGAAATGGCGCAGCAGGCCCTCGACCAGGCCCTTGACGTCGGCGTAGCCCGCGACCTCGTCCTTGGGCCAGGGCCAGCCCTCGGGATGGCGCGCCCCGTGGAGGACGACGCCGAGGCGGCCGGCCTCCCTGGCCGAGGATTCGGCCTCGGCGTCGGCGGTGAAGATCCGGGCCACTTCGAACAGGCGCAGGTTGGCGTTGCCCTGGGAAATGTTGTGGCGCACCGAGCCGAGCAGCCCCGGGGCCAGCATGGGCCGCATCACGTTCTGGTCCTCGGAGAGCGGATTGGCCACGGACACGCGGCAGGC
The DNA here is from genome assembly GCF_029978005.1 of Solidesulfovibrio sp. Taxonomy (GTDB): domain Bacteria; phylum Desulfobacterota; class Desulfovibrionia; order Desulfovibrionales; family Desulfovibrionaceae; genus Solidesulfovibrio. Next base: position 67,358 of record NZ_JARKOZ010000002.1, read on the forward strand.
GGCGTCCAGGCACAGAAGGTCCAGGTCGCCGTGGCCGACGAAGCTGTAGTTGACGGCCTCGCGCAGGCCCGCGCCCACGCACCAAGCGCGAAGGCGCGCCCAGAAGGCGAATTCCGTCTCCGGCGCGGCGTCGTCCAGGGACTTGGACACGCGCGGCAGCTTCGGCGCGATGCGGTCCAGGCCGTACACCCGCCCCACTTCCTCGATGAGGTCGGCCTCGCGCTCCAGGTCCAGCCGGAACGACGGCGGGGTCACGGCGACGGCCCCGGACGGGTCGGTTTCGGTCAGTTCGCAGCCGAGCGCCGTCAGGGTCTTGCGACAAAATTCCTCGGGCATGTCCTCGCCAAGGAGCAGGGAGGCCCGGGCCGGGCGGAAGCCGATGCCGCGCGGCACAAAGGGCTTGGGTTCGGCGCTGGCCTCACCGGGCAGAGCCGTGCCGCCGGCGGTTTCGAGCATGAGGGAAACGGCCCGGTGCATGGCGTAGACCGAGCCGACCTGATCCACGCCGCGCTCGAAGCGGTAGGAGGCTTCGCTCGGCAGCGACAGGCGGCGGGCGGTCTTGCGGATGGCCCCGGGGCGGAAGATGGCGCATTCGAGGAGCACGTCCGCGCTGTCCTGGCCCATCTCGCTGTTGGCCCCGCCCATGACGCCGGCCAGGGCCACCGGCTTCTCGGCGTCGCAGATGAGCAAATCGCGGGCGGTTAAAAGCCGCTCCTGGCCGTCCAGGGTGACGATCTTCTCGCCTTCGGCCGCGTTTCGCACCTTGACGACGCTGCCGGCGAGCTTGGCCCGGTCGAAGGCGTGCAGGGGCTGACCGAGTTCGAAGAGCACGTAGTTGGTGGCGTCGACGATGTTGGAAATGGGGCGCTGGCCGATGGCCAGAAGCCGCCAGCGGATGCGGTCCGGCGAGGGGCCGACTTTGACGCCCTGTAGCAGTTTGGCCCGGTAGACCGGGCACTGCTCCGGGTCCTCGATGGCGATGGCCACTTGCGTGGCGGCGTCGGGGCCGGATTCGGCGTAGGCCACCTCGGGCAGGGTCAGCGGCAGGTCGAAGACCATGGCCGTTTCCCGGGCGATGCCGAGGACGCTCAGGCAGTCGGCCCGGTTGGGCGTGATGGAGACGTCAAGCACGCAGGTGTCGAGGCAAAGCGCCTCGGGCAGGGCCTGCCCCACGACGCAGGTCTCGGGCAGGACCATGATGCCGGCGCTTTTGCCCTCGGCCAGGCCGAGTTCGGACTCCGAGCAGATCATGCCCTCGGAGACCTGGCCGCGAATCTTGCTTTTCTTGATGGTGAGTCCACCCGGGAGCGTCACGCCGACCGTGGCCACGGGCACGAGCTGACCGGCGGCGACATTGGCCGCGCCGCATACGATGGGCAGGGCGGCCGGACCGCCGACGTCCACCGTGCAGCAGGACAGGTGATCGGAGTCGGGATGGGCCTCCCGGGTGACCACCCTGCCGACGACCACGGCCATGATCGCCTCGAAGGGATTTTTGATCTCCTCGATTTCGAGGCCGAGCATGGTGAGCCGGGCGGCCAGCGCCTCGGGCGTGCCGTCGTAGGGCGTGAATTCGCGAAGCCAGGCGAGACTGAGCAGCATGATGACGTGCCTCCGGCGACCGGGGAGGGAACCCCTTTTTGCAAAAAGGGGTTCCCTCCCCGGACCCCTCCCTCCCGAAAAACTCCCCAAGGGGCAGCGCGGAAGGGGCCCGACGTTGCGGGCGGGTCTGGGGACGGAGCCCCTTGATTAAAACTGGCTTAAGAACCGAACGTCGTTTTCGAAAAACATGCGCAGGTCGCCGATGCCGTACTTGAGCATGGTCACGCGCTCGACGCCCATGCCGAAGGCGAAGCCCGTGTAGCGTTCGGTATCGTAGCCCACGGCGTCGAAGACGTTGGGGTCGACCATGCCGCAGCCAAGGATCTCCACGAACCCGGTGCCCTTACACACGCGGCAGGTGCCGGCCGCGGTCGAACCCTTGCCGCCGCACAGGACGCAGGAGATGTCCACTTCGGCGCTCGGTTCGGTGAACGGAAAAAAGCTCGGCCGGAAACGCACGTTCGTGGCCGGACCGAAAATGCGCCGCACGAACGCCGTGAGCGTGCCGCGCAGGTCGGCCATGGACACGCCCTCGTCCACGAGCAGTCCTTCGATCTGGTGGAACATGGGCGTGTGCGTGAGGTCCGAGTCGCGGCGGTAGACCTTGCCCGGGGCGACCACCGCCACCGGCGGCTTCTGCGCCAGCATGGTGCGGATCTGCAGGGGCGAAGTATGGGTGCGCAACACCACGTTGTCCGTGATGTAGAGCGTATCCTGCATGTCCCGGGCCGGATGCTCGGGGGGCATGTTGAGGGCCTCGAAATTGTAGTAATCGGTCTCGATCTCCGGGCCGGTGACGATGGCGAATCCCAGTTCGCCGAAAGCCTTGCAGATCTCGGCCGTGACCAGGGTCACGGGATGCAGGCTTCCGCCGAACGGGGCCAAGCCCGGAACGGTCGGATCGAACCCGGCCAGGGCGGCGTCGCTGGCCGCGCGCGAAAGCGCCGCGAACCTGGCGTCGTAGAGCCCGGTCAAGGACTGCTTGACCGTGTTGGCGGCCCGGCCGGCGTCGCGCCGGCCGTCGGCGTCGAGCCCAGGCAACTGTCCCATGAGCCCGGCGAGGCGCCCCTTGCGGCCGAGGAATTCGACCCGGATGGCCTCGAGGTCCTCAAGCGTCAAGGCCTGGTCGAGGCGCGCGGCGCACGCCCCGACCAGGCCCTCAAGCTCGGCAACGAGCTCTGGTCCGTTTCCCACTTAA
>NZ_JARKOZ010000019.1 GCF_029978005.1 Solidesulfovibrio sp.
GAAAAGCGGTGGCGGCCATGGTGCTGCCCCGCTTCATGTTTCATCTAAAGTCGATAAGACTTTAGAGATCGCCAGCAGGGTGATTGGCGGCGGATCAGCTGCCGCACCCGATGACGGCGAGGATGCAAACATTGCATGCGATGCTTTGTTTGCTGCGGGCGTGGCGGCGCCTAAGCGCGCTGCCCGCCGCAAGCCTGAGGATAGGGCGGCCGCTATAGCCGCCCTGCCTCTCGCTGGCCAGGCGATTAGTTCGCCGGCCGGATGCTCGCCTGGCGCGGCGTCAGCGCCCATTGTGGTTGACATTGAGGCGGTCGCCGCGCCGGCAGCACAGCTGCAGCCTTCCGGCGGGGTGGTTGCTGTCCAGCACCCCGCCGCCGATGCATCTGCGCTGGCTGCCCCTGTGTTGCGCAGCGTCGCCGAGCTCGGAGTGGGCTATGCCCCTCCACCGAGCACGGCCTTCGCGGCGCCGTGCCACCCGTCTGGCGCGGCCTCCTTGACGGGGGCCGCTGCGGCGGCCGTGGCGTCGGCCCGCGAGGTCGGCCATAGCGTGGGCGCCGCATTTGCGGACGCCCTCGCGCAGCGCTTCGCAGCGCTCCCGCTCGCGCCTCAGGCGGCTTCGGCTGCCGGCTCCGCGGGAAGCGCGCCAGCTCCCGTCGCGCCTGCTGCCCCCATGGTGGCGGCACCGCCGGGACCGGCCGCTGCAGCGCCCGACCCCTTCGCGAATCTTCCCAAGATTCGCGTGCTGACCTTTGAGGAGGTCAAGGCACGCGCGAGGGAGATCGCGGCGAAGGAGGAACGGGCGCGCAGTGTGCGGCGCTCGTCGCCCCCAGGGCGACTGGTCGACGACGACACATCGTCCACGTCGGCCGCCTCTTCGGCGCCTGAGAAGGACGCCGAGACGGCTGGCGACGGCGAGGATGAGCTCTATGCTGAGCTCAACGCACCTCGCAAGGAGTCGTCGTTCATCGACTTGACGGACCCATCGGATGGCGAGCAGGCGCATGCCCCTGTGGGGGCGGTGCCGCGGCCTCCGCCGCGGGCGTCGTTGCCGCAGGCACCCCTGCCGGCGATTCCCCGCGTCCCATGGGCACCCATACTTGCCGCCCCAGCAGGGCAAGCGGCGGCGACCGTGGCGTCGGTGTTTGGTGGCGCCGCGCGGGCTGCGCAGGCGACGGGCATGGCGTCATCGATGCCGCCGCCGCCGCCCTTCCCGGCTCTCGGCCGCGAGGAGCAGCTGCGTGCTGCCCTCGATTTGGCCCACGGGCGCCAAATGCCGTTCCCGCGGCCGCCCGACTGCTTTGCGGCGCTCACGCCGGGCGGCCGCATGGCGGTGTCGCGCCTGCCCATCTCCGTGTCGGCGAAGGAGAGCCTGCGGGCTCTCTTCCCTCGCCGCGAGTGGGACGTGGAGCTGCCCCTGCATTTGCCGCCGGAGGGCTCGCACCTCCTGGCGGGCGGGCCGTCGCGCCTGCAGGGCATGGCCGGGGCCGACGTCGATGCGCTGCTGACGGATGCCGTCGAGCAGCTCGGCCTCCTGCGCTCGGCGCTCTGGTCGCTGCTGGAGACCACCACCCCGCTGGTGAGTGACCCGGCGACCCAGCGCGTCGTGGTGATGACGGCGCAGGCCATCGTCACCCTGCAGGAGGCCATCACGACGCGCTTTGAGGCCCAGAGGAGGCTGCTCTGGGGCCCGCTCTACAAGGCGGGCGAGGCCCTGGCCCTGGACGAGCAGGGCCGTTCCGTGATCGATCAGCACTCGCTGTTCGACCGCGATGAGACGCGCCTGCTGGCCGCGAATGATGCCGCCTTCTCAAACCGCCTTGCGCTGCTGGCGGGGGCGGGCGCAGCCAGAGCGTCGCTCCCGCGGAAGCATGGCCGGGACACCCAGGCGGGTGTCTCGAGGGCCGGCGGCGCGCCCCCACCGGCTGCGTCCTCAGCGGTTGAGGCGGCCACGTCGGCTGCCCCTGCTTCCTCCTCGGCATTCCATCGCTGGCGCTCGCCGTCGCCCGCGCGGTCGGCGCGCCACCGCCTGCGTTCGGCGTCGCCGCTGCGGCGCGCGGCGAGCATGGCGCAGGCGTCGAACCGCTTCGAGGCGCGCAAGGGGGCTGCCGCGCCGCAGGCGGCCGCGAAGGAGGCGCGGCCACGCCGTCGGCAACACCGAGCCGGAGTAAAGCACAGTAAGCTTTTCCGGGGTGGTGTGCCCAATAGCAGCGCTGGTGAACGCTATCCCCTCGTGCGATGTGAGACGAAAGAAGACTTTTTTCGTTCCATACCCGCGCAGGCTCGCGGCATGCATCGCGGAGTGGGAGAGGCTGCCGGGCGGGGACACCGCATGGGCGGTCGGAGTGATCCGAGACGGCCTCCGTCTCGATCTCCACTCGCCGCTGCCCTCGTCGCCCGCGTCCGTGGCAGAGCCGTCGCAGCGCTTGAGCGCCGCTTCGGCCGCCCTCATCGACGCCGAGGTGGCGGACCTGCTGGCGACGGGGGCCGTGCAGCCGATGGCGGCGCACGAGGTGCGCCTCAGGCAGAACGTCTTCCTGGTGCCCAAGAAGGACGGGTCGAAGCGCCCCGTCCTCGACTGCCGCCCGCTCAACGCGGTGCTGCGGTCGCGCCGATTCAAGATGGAAGGCATTCGCACGCTGCGCGCGCTCGTGCGCCGCGGCGATTACTTCACGAAGGTCGACCTGAAGTCGGCCTATCACCACGTCCCGATGGCCCCCGAGGCGTCCCGGCTGCTGGCGTTCCGCTGGCGCGCCCAGGACTACGCCTTCCGCTCGCTGCCCTTCGGCGTCTCCATCGCGCCGTGGGCCTTCTCGCGGCTGATGAAGGTCGTCGCTGGGGCCATGCGCGAGCAGGGCATCCGCGTCATCGTCTACTTGGACGATCTGCTGTTCCTGTCGCGCACGCGCGCGCTGGCGCAGCGCGACATCGCCAGGGCCGTCGAGCTTCTGCAGCGCCTCGGCTTCTGCCTGAAGGCGGAGAAGTGCACGCTCGTGCCGACGCAGGTCATCGAGTTCCTGGGCTTCTCGGTGAACTCGCGCGCCCTCACACTGGGCCTGACGCGCACCCGCGCCCGCGGTCTGCGCGAGCAGGCGCGCGACGCGTTGAGCCGCCCCAGGCGCCTCTGGCGCGCCAGGGACCTGGCAGCCCTCATCGGCCGCCTCAACGCGACCAGCGCCGCGGTGGTGCCGGCGCGCATGCGCCTCTTCCACCTCAACCGCGACAAGGACCGCTTCCGGCGGATGGCCAAGTCGTGGGGCGGAAGAGGCTGCCTGTCGACGGGCGCCCTGCGCGAGTTGAGGTGGTGGTGCGGCACTCTGGAGAAGAGGCCGCACTGCTCCCTGACGCGCTCGCGCCCCGCGTTCACCCTCACCACGGACTCGAGCCTGTTCGGGTGGGGAGCAACGCTGGAGGGCAGCGGCCAGACGGAGGCGACCAGAGGCTTCTGGCCTCTGCAGATTGCCCTGGGCGGCCCCGGCAGCCTGCCGCGCAGCATCCAGCAGACGCACATCAATGTGCTCGAGATGCGTGCGGGCCTGAACGCGCTCAGGGCGTGGCGCGCGCGGCTGGCGGGCAAGACTGTGCGCTGGTGCTGCGACAACACAGCGACGGTGTTCTGTGTGGCGAGGTGGGGCTCCCACTCGCCGGCCCTGACCAAGATGTTGCTGCGGCTCTGGTGCTTCTGCGAGGAAGCGCGCATCCGCCTGCAGATCGTGCACCTGCCGGGCGTGCGCAACTCGACGGCGGACACGCTGTCCCGCGTGGTCTACGACCCGTGGGACTGGAAGCTGGCGCCCGCGCTCTTTCGCAGAGTGACGGCGGCGCTGAACTTCCTCCCGACCGTGGACGCCTTCGCGACGGCGCAGAACACCCAACTCAGGCGCTTCTGGTGCCTGATGCCTCAGCCCGGGGCGACGGCGGTCGACGCCCTTGCCCAGGACTGGGCGCGGGAGAGGGTGTGGGCGAACCCGCCCTTCAACCAGATCGCCGCAGTGCTGCACCTGCTGCAGACCCAGCGCACGACGGCGCTGCTGGTGGTGCCCGAGTGGAAGGCCCAGCCGTGGTGGCCTCTGCTCCAGGCGATGCTGATCAAGCGACCCATTGCCCTGCCTCGGCGCAAGGGGACCTTCCTTCCGGGCTTCGGCGGGAACACGCTGCCCTGGGACACGAACAAGTGGCGGGCGCTGGCCTGCCTCGTGTCGGGCCACCCGAAGGCGGTGATGGCAGCGCAGCGCCGCCCCCATGGGCCTCGGTCGGCCTCCCAGGGGGCGACCGCGTGGATCCCGCGGACGCTCAGATGAGCAGCGGCGGTGCTGGGGTGTCGTCGTCCCAGCGCTGCCCCTCCTCGGCTCCGTCGCAGGCTGATGCTGCGATGGCCGCCATCGGCGAGGACCCCTCGGGCGGGCTTCTCGGCCGTGAGGGCGGCCAGGCCGAGGAGTTGCTCTGCGTCCAGCTCGACGATCTCAACGATGCGGAGACCTTCCGGCGTCTCTTCCCCGACTTCTATCCGGTCTTCATGCCGGAGGGCCTGTCGGATGACGCCGCGAAGACCGTGTCGCTGGCTTGGGCCGGCTCCACGCGGAGGCAGTTCGAGCGCGCATGGGCGCTCTGGACGGGCTTCTGCGAGAGCCACCACCTCGACCCCATCAGGGACGCCTCTGGGGTCACCGTGGTCAACTGGCTGGCGGCCGAAGCGCGCATGAACTCATTCCAGGCGAGCTGGTTCGAGCATTGCGCGTCGGCGGTCTCGACGCGCCTCGCCTTGATCCGGCGAGAGCGCATCGGCCAGGACCCGCTGGTCTGCTCCTTCCTGACGGCGCTCAGGAAGGAGCGGCCCAACAGGCCCAAGTATGCGGTGACGTTCGACGTCAGCATCCTGCGCGACCATTTTGTGTCGCAGCCTGCCCTGGGCGTGACCCCGCGTGGGGATCTCGCCGGCAGGCTGGGGTGCTTGCTGTACCTCCACGGGATGCGTGGCGCGGACATGCAAGGCATCTTGGTGAGCGAGTCGAGGTTCGATCGCACGGACCATGTCCTGCAGATCGCCTCGCGCCACACCAAGGAGACTCGGGGGACCGAGGTTGTCCCGCAGCCGGTGCCTGGCGTGCCCGACGAGCCGCGGCTGTGCGCGCACTGCATAGCCAACGAGCTCCTCGCCCGCGGCCGTCGGTCGCCCAGGGTGGCCCTGGGCATGGCGGCGTCCGACGCGCTGTTCTTCAGCGCCGTCGACGGCGCGCGACTGACGACGGAGCGCATCAGCAACCTCATCAAGGCAGTCATGAGGGCAGCCGGCGTGCCCGACGAGTTCCGCCCCCACGCGCTGCGCAGCGCGGGGGCCACTCGCTTCCTGCAGCTCGGCTATACCGACGCTGAGGTTCGCCGCATGTTTCGCTGGTCCGAGTCGTCGATGACCATGACGAAACATTACAACCGCCTCTCCACGGAGCGCATGGCCTTGTTTGGGCCGCGCGTGCGCTAGACCGGGCGTGTCCGCCCCATGCGCATGCGCAGGCGCCGCACCGTGGATGTGGCGGCCACTCATGACGAATTCATCATTTATTGGAATAAAGGAGAGCAAAATGGAAGAGTCGTGAATGAGTCCGAGCCCATTAGGGCGACGGACTCGTGTAACGACTCGTTAATGTAAGCTCTCCTTTATTCCAATACTTCCCTCCCTCGCCACCCTCGGCGAACCTGGTGTCATATGGCATGCCGGCACGGTCGGAGTCCGTGCATGGTGCTGGCGGGTCGGTGTCCCTGTTGCTGTTGTGTGGCGTTGCCCACTGCCATCCGGCGCGGTTGCGGCGGCTGTGGTGGCGGGTGAGGCTGTGCCCCGTTGGTTGATGCCTTGGCGGGACTCCGCCGGCGGCGTGCGTGCTGGTGTTCAACGCCCAGGGGGGGTTTCTTGCACGGCCTTCCCCTCCATTTTTTCCCCCGCGCTGGGCGCCCCTGGCCCTCCGCGTGGTTTTTCGGGCCGACCGTGCAGCATGCTCGCCGCCGCAGTCCTGCCGATGCGGCGTCCGCGCTGGCCGCGCTTCTGGGTTCAAAAAACCCGGGAGCAGCAGGCTGCACTTGCCAACGTCTGACCGGGTGTATATAAAGAATTAATCCCGGTGTTGTGACGTTTGAGAAATATAGTTCCGGGTTATCATTTATTGGAATAAAGGAGAGCTTACATTAACGAGTCGTTACACAACAACAAGCACCCCTAGTGACGCTTCTCACGACGCGAGCGGCCCTTCTGCTCCATCCCATGGCCATACCAGGCCCGCGTCGGCTTCTCACCGCGCTGACGCATGGCAGCCAGATAGCGCTTCACTTCAGGGGCCCAATGACTGTCGGCGAGCCTAACATTCTCGTCGACGCCACTTGCGTAGCCCAACCAGTC
>NZ_JARKOZ010000023.1 GCF_029978005.1 Solidesulfovibrio sp.
GCTTTTTTTTGGGGGGCCACGACACGAGGCCGCCATAACGCGCGGACAACCGACGAAGCTTTCCTTGGGAGAACGCCGTGGACAAAATCAACCTGGCGGAGAAGCTGAAGCTCTTTGAAGAATACTGGAATCCGAAGATCATCGGCGAATGCAACGACGCCCACCTCAAGCTGGCCAAGCTCAAGGGAATCTTCGACTGGCACCACCACGAAAACGAGGACGAGCTTTTTTTCGTGATCAAGGGGCATCTGACCATCCACTTCCGCGACCGGTCGCTCCAGCTCGATCCCGGGGAACTCGTGGTCATCCCCAAGGGCACCGAGCACTGTCCGGAAGCGCCTCAAGAAGTGCATGTCCTGCTCATCGAACCCAAGGGGACGCTCAATACCGGCAACGTGGTGACGGACAAGACGCGACCCAGCCTCGAGCGGATCTAGGCCACCCGTAACAGGCCCTCTGCGGCAACAGGTGAACGCCTCCCCCGCGGCATCGGCCAGTCTCGTCGGCGTGGCGAGCGCATCCGAGTCCGCCGGTCGCCGGGCGCGTCGCCCCGCTCCGCCCTTTTCATCGCATCGAGGAAACCCATGGCCCTGCAACCGGCCCGCCGATACCACGCCGACGATTGCGACGCGCCCGCCCCGCCGCCGGGTTTTTCCGGCTTCGAGGCGGTGATGGAGCTGGCCCTGGCCAAGGCCCGGGAAGCGGCGGCGGCCGGGGAAGCGCCGGTCGGCGCGGCGGTGCTCGCGGCGACCGGCGAAGTGCTCGGCGCGGCCGGCAACGCGCCCATCGGCAGGGCCGACCCCACGGCCCACGCCGAAATCCTGGCCCTGCGACAGGCGGCCAAGGCCGTCGGCAACTACCGGCTGCCGGGCGCGATCCTGGCCGTGACGCTCGAACCCTGCCTCATGTGCCTGGGGGCCATGATCCACGCCCGAGTGGGACTCCTCGTCTACGGCGCGTCCGATCCGCGCACCGGGGCGATATCGTCCCGATTGCCCGGGCCGGACCTGCCCTTTTTCAACCACCGTTTCGACGTGGTGTCCGGCGTGCTGGAAACGGCCTGCGGCGACCTTTTGCGGGACTTCTTCCGGGAACGCCGCCGCCGCGGCGAGGACGCGGGCGCATAAAACGCTTGCCAAGCCCCCTTTCCATGTATATTCTTCCAAATTCCTTCCGGGTCTTTCTCGTGCGGAGAGGTACCGAAGTGGTCGTAACGGGCCCGACTCGAAATCGGGTTGCGGGTTAATAGCCTGCACGTGGGTTCGAATCCCACCCTCTCCGCCAATCAAGACTTTCAGCTGGTCACCTCCTTTCGCGGCGGTCATCCCGTCACCCTCGTGGTCACCCAGGCCATCGCGGGCGACGCTGCCCATGGTCCTGCGCTGCAAGGCATTTTCAAGCAGGCGCTTGCCCTTGTGTTGCCGCCCGTGTCTCTTCTTTCGGATCAAATGGACGGTTCTGCCCACGCTTTCCTTTTCTTCACTTCCCTGCGCCAACACCGCACCAGTCTCAGGCGCCGCGGCGAGTCACAAAAGGCCCGTGGCCCGCTCCCAAACCGACACCATTACACGGCCGACATGAAAAAAACGGTTGCACACCGGGCACAGCTATGTGATATTGTTCATATTGAGGTTCCATCCTCTTCATACTTTCGCCTGGCCAGGGCATGGTTGATATTGAAACCATTTTTCACAACTGCATACCGCAACAGGAGAGCTCCCCATGAAGTTATCAACCAAACTCATTCTGTCGTTATCGCTGTTGCTCTGCCTGTCCATCGTCATTGGAGTGCTCTCTATAAACATGATGTCTTCCATCAACAAAAATACAAACGAGCTGGCCACCAACTGGTTGCCGACGATTAAAGTCGTTGGCGAATTGAATGACTTGTTAAGCCAATTCAGGCGGCGGGAATTGCTCCATGTCATAACAACCAATGAATCCGACATGCGTGCCAATGAACAGATGTTGTCTCAACTTTCCCAAGCTGTTTCCAACAAGATGAAAGAATACGAACCCCTCATAACGGAACCAGGGGAGCGCGAGAATTATCCGAAATTTCAGGTGGCGTGGGACAAATTCATCGTCCTTCACAAGAAGATACTTGCCCTTTCAATGCAAAACGACAACGCCTCGGCCGCCAAGCTCGCCAGCGGCGAATCTGACGCCGTTTTCCGGGAAGCTTCGCGCCTGCTTTCCACCATCATCACCATCAACGACCGCGGGGGCAAGGACAGCGCGGCCAAGGCGCTGGCCACGTACGAATCGGGCAGGACCATCATCGTCATCGTCTTGTGCGTCGCGGTCGTATGCGGGGCCGTCATCTCCTGGCTGCTGACCCGCAACATCCTCGGCCAGCTCGGCGAAGACCCGGGCTACCTGCTCGCCGTGGCCACGGAAATCGCCGGCGGCAACCTCAACGTCGCCTTCAAGCCGGTTCGGGGCAGCGGCGGCGTGTATGCCGTCCTGGTCAAGATGGTCAACAACCTCAAGGACAAGATCGCCGAGGCGGAGACGAAATCCCAGGATGCCGCCAAGGAGGCCGAGACGGCCCGCCAAGCCACCGCCCTGGCCGAGCAAGCCACGAAGAAGGCCGAACAGGCCAAGGCCGAAGGGATGCTGCAAGCCGCCCAACAGCTCGAGTCCATCGTGGAAATCGTGACTTCGGCGTCGCAGCAACTGTCCGCGCAGATCGAACAGTCGAGCCACGGGGCCGAGGAACAAGCCCACCGCATCGGGGAAACCGCCACCTCCATGGAAGAGATGAACGCCACCGTTCTCGAGGTCGCCAAGAACGCCTCCAGCGCCGCCTCCACGGCCGACCAGGCCAAGGTGAAGGCCGAGGAAGGGGCCAAGGTCGTGACCCAGGTCGTCCAGGGCATCGGCGAGGTGCAGCAGCAGTCCCACGAGATGAAGACCGACATGGGCAACCTCGGCCGGCAGGCCGAGGGGATCGGGCAGATCCTCAACGTCATCTCGGACATCGCTGACCAGACCAACCTGCTGGCCTTAAACGCCGCCATCGAGGCGGCCCGGGCCGGCGAGGCCGGACGCGGCTTCGCCGTGGTGGCCGACGAGGTCAGAAAGCTGGCCGAAAAGACCATGACCGCCACCAAGGAGGTCGGCGACGCCATCCGCGGCATCCAGGACGGCACGAAGAAGAACATCGACAACGTCGAGCGCTCCGGCAGGACCATCGAGGAGGTCACCAAACTCGCCAACGCCTCGGGCGAATCCCTGCACCAGATCGTTTCCCTGGCCGAGGTGACCACGGACCAGGTGCGTTCCATCGCCACGGCTTCCGAGGAACAGTCCTCGGCCAGCGAGGAGATCAACCGCAGCCTCGAGGACGTCAACCGCGTGTCCACGGAGACGACCGACGCCATGCGCCAGTCGGCCCAGGCCGTGGGCGAGCTGGCCAACCAGGCCCAGATCCTCAAGAAGTTGATCGACGACATGAAATCCGAAGGCTCCGCCTCCACGGCGCTCCCGGCCGGGAACCGCGCGCTGGCCCTCTCCAGGGCCCGTTAGTATCGCGTCCGGCGAGGCCCACGTCCGTCGGCGATCCGAGGCGCGCGGGCCTTGCGTGGGAGACGACCGAACCGGTCGAAGGGACGAGCCTCGCCCCGCTTGCGAGAAAGCCCGCATCCTCCCCGCACGGGGAAGGCGCGGGCTTTCCTTTTGGGGTTGCCGGCCGCGCCGGAAGGCTCAGAGGCCGGCGTCGCGGGTCACGGCGCGCAGCGAACCCACGGAAAGCGCTTCCCGGTATTCGCCCCGGCTAAGCAGTTCCTCGTAGTAGCGCGTCACGCCGTCGAAGATCTCGATGTCGTGGAAGACGGCCAGCCCCTGGGGCGCGAGCCAGCGCGACCAGGATTCGAAGTCCTGGCGGGAGGCCTCGTAGGAGTGATCGCCGTCGATGAACAGCAGGCGCACCGGGTGGCTCCAGCCGGCCACGGCCTCGGCCGAGGACAGGCGGAGGGGCCTGACCCAGTCGTCCAGGCCCGCCTTCTTGAGGTTTTCCCCGAACACGTCGAACAGGTCCCCGCGCAGCACGTGGGCGGACTCGTTGGCCCCCCCGCTCCGGTGCTCCGGAGAGCCCCGGAAATGGTCGACGGCGACGATTTTTTCCCGGTGCGCCCGCTTCGCCCCCTTGGCGAGGTAGCAGGTCGACCGGCCGGCGTAGCTGCCTATCTCGACGATGCTGCCCACGCCCGGCCCGAATTCGGCCAGAAGCAGCAGGGCGTAGCCTTCGATGGGATCGAGGAAACCGTCGATGGAAGAAAACGCGTCGGCAAGCAGCCAATAGTCGGTGGCCGCCGCCAGGCGCGGCAGGATGGCCTCGAACTCCCTGCCCGCCCCGACGCTCCTGCCCTGCTCCGCCGGGTCGGCGGTCCGCTTGTCGCCCATCGCTTTTCCCGAAGCCTGCCGCGCGTCCCTGCGCGGGTCGAAGTCGCATGAAAGTGGATCCAGGCGGGGAAACAAGCACCGCGCAGGGTCGGTCGGTCGCGTCGCGACGCCCGGGGCGCGCCTCGGACCGATTGGCTATGGCTTTTTCTTTGAGCCAGCGCCGCCGGCAAGTCAATCACCGGCATCATGGTCTCCGAAAAGATCCGGGCAGGGCACGGCAGCCTGGACCCGCGCGCCACCGGGCGGGGCAACGCCGCCGGGAATGGGCGGGCCGATGCAGGCGGTCGCTGCGTTTTCGGCCTGACGAAGCTTTCTCCTCGCCGTCAACGTCAATGCCGGCCCTGGCCTGCGGGCGTTTTGCCAGGCGATCCCGGTCCCGGCCCCGCTCAAGCGCCGCTGCCGGTCTCTCCTCGCCTTCCACCCCGTCGGGCCGCCGCAAAAAGCGTCGTGCCTTCTGTGGCGGCGCCGGCTCCGGGGGCAGGCGGCGCGCCTTGTCAGAAAGGCGTTTCCCAGCCGACGAGGCAGAACACGTCGCGGCTTTGCACCATGTCCTTGAGGCGCTGCATGGTCTCATCCGTGGGCGATTCCTGGTTTTCCAGGTCGTAGGTGCGGCCGAGTTGGCGGTACTTCGATTCGCCGAGCCGGTGGAAAGGCAGGATGTTCACGGCGTCCAGGCCGATGCGCTTGATGAAGTCGACCGTGGCCATGAGGTTCTCTTCCGAGTCGTTGCGCCCGGGGATGACCGGGATGCGCGGCATGATGACGCCGTCCCAGTCCGCCTTGGCCAGTGCCTCGATGTTGTGAAGAATCAGGGTGTTGTCGCGTCCGGTCAGTTCCTTGTGCACGGTCGGGGCCATGTGCTTGATGTCCGTGAAGACCCAGTCCACGTAGCGCAGCACGTCGAGATAATAGTCGGTGGGCAGGCAGGAGGTCGTTTCCACGCAGGTGTGCATTTCGAGCTTCTTGCACTGCCGCAGCAGGTTGCCCATGAACGCCTGTTGCATGAGGGGTTCGCCGCCGCTGAAGGAGACGCCGCCGTTGCTTCCCCAGAACTGCCGGTCGCGCTTGAGGATGCGCAGCACTTCCTCGATGGGATAGTATTTGCCGCTTTCGACCACGGCCTCGTTGAGGCAGGCCTGCACGCAGGCATGGGTCTGGCAGGCGTCGCACACGGCCCGGTCGAACGTGAGCTTGCCGTCCACGACCCGGACCGAGCCGGTGGGACAGGCGGCCAGGCAGTCGCCGCAACACTTGCACTTGCTTTGCCGGTACATGACGACCGGACGGGCAAAAAGCCCTTCTGGATTGCAGCACCAGGAACAGCGCAAAGGACATCCGTTGAGGAAAACGGTCGTGCGCGTGCCGGGGCCGTCATGGACGGAATGCCCCTGGATGTCGAAGATCAGTCCCGTGTCCGCAGTATGGCCTTGGCGCGTAAGCATGACGGCATCCTTTTGTTTGGCCTCCCCGTCGGCCGGGAAACGCAGCGGCGCTGCGCTTCCCGGCCGGCCGGTTCGACCTGCATGTCTCGTTGTCAAAGCCGCTCGGGCGCTCCGCCGGAACGGCTCGGCATTCTCAACAACAGTGGACCATTCTTCGCGCAGAGCCCTAGGCCGTCGCAGCGTCCTGCGCCTTAAGGCGCGCTTCGTGCTTCTCCATGGACAAGGGCAGGCTCGCGCCGAAGCAGGACGACACCACGAACGCGCCCAAAGCGAAGACGATGGAGTAGAAGTAGCTGCCGGTCGTGTCCTTCATGTAGCCGCCGACCAGCGGGCCGACGAAGGGGCCGATGCCCATGACGATCATGGTGCCAAGCCCCCAGATCTTGCCGAGCGTGGCCCGGCCGTAGACCGCGCCCAGGTAGCCCACGACCCCGCCGGGGACGATGGCCCAGTAGATCGCGAACAGCACGCAGGAGACGAAGCCGAGGACGATGGACTGGCTTCCCTGCAGGACGAGCAGCAGGCAGGCGACGGCCCCGACCAGCGGGCCGAAGATGAGCATCTTCTTGCGGCCCAGGGATTCGCAGCTGGAGCGCTGCACCACCTTGTCCGCCACGATGCCCATGCCGGGCATGGAGAAGATGCCGACCACGCCGATGATGACGTAGAGGTTGGTGGCGCTCGAAAGCGTCATGCCGAGGTCGGCGGTCCAGTAGCTGACCACCTGCGTCCAGATCAGGAACTCGCCGAGCATGCTGGTCAGGAAAGTCAGGATGGCTCCCCAGATGGGATACGTCCCGTAGGCCTCGCGCAGGTTCCAGACCCGGGGCGCGGCCGCGCCGGGGGCCTGGGGCGCCTCGCCGAAGGGCTTGAAGCCGTAGCCCTCGGGGCTTTTCTTGGCCAGCAGCGCGGCCAGAAGCAGGCAGGCCAGCACCAGCACGCCGAGCAGTTCCATGGCCCCGCGCCAGGCGTCCCCCTGGGCGCTGGACAGGGATCTCTTGACGAAAAGGCTCATGACCACCTGGGCCATGGGACCGCCGGCGAAGGCGAAGCCCCACATGGTGGCGTAGCTTTTGCCCACGTACCACTTGCGCACGGAAACGGTGGAGGTCACCCACAGCATGCCCGTGGCCACGCCGGCCAGGATGCCGTAGGCGGCGAAGTAGGCGTAGAGCGTGTGCACCTGCGCCGTGACGTAAAAGCCCGCCGCGCCGAAGATCGCGCCGACCAGGTACACGAGCTTGGCTCCCCACTTGTCGAGGATGAGCCCCGAGAAGAAGGCGGCGATGGCGTAGCACATCATCATGAAGGAATAGCCCAGGGTCACTTCCGCCTGGGACCAGCCCATGTCGGCGCTCATGGGCACCTTGAGGATGGAAAACGTGGCCCGGTATCCGAAAAGGCAAAACACGGCCAGCCAGGATGCGGCCACAACCGACCAGCCGTAAAGCCGTTTGTTCTCTTCCATGATTCACCCCCGCAATGACGTCCGGTTGCGATGCGACAGGCCCGGCCGGGAGCGGACTCCCGGCCGGGCGTTTCGGAATCAGTCGGCGTAGACTTCGCAGGTCACCGCGATCATGTCGCCGTAGGCCATGAACTTGGGCTCCATGGTGCTGACGGCGCACACGCCCATGTTGGTGGCTTCTTCCTGGTAGTTCTTGCAGAACTTGCACTTGGGCAGCTTGGTGTAGCCGGCCGGCGCATTGGCGTCGGCCTGCACCATCTTGCCCGTCAGGCGGTCGAGGCCTTTATCCGCATCCACGGGAACGAATTCGCGGGTGTCACGATAGGCGAGCGTCATGGCTATATCCCCTCATATTCTGTTCTGGCGATGAGTTCGTCCTGGACGGACTTGCCGATTTCCACCCAGTACTGGGTGAAGCCGGCCACACGGACCATCAGTTCGCGGTATTCCTGGGGCTTTTCCTGGGCGTCACGCAGCATTTTGGTGTCCACGACGTTGTACTGCACATGGAAGCCGCCCTTGCGCATGTAGGCGCGGGACAGGTCCAGGAGCTTCTTCGCCCCTTCCGGGCCGCGGATGGCGCTGGGGTGGATCTTGATGTTGAGCTGGGAATTCTGGGAGTGGGAGTGGTCCCAGACCGTGGCCGAGTTCATGAGCGCGAAGGGGCCGTTGCGGTCCGTGCCCGGATAGGCGGACAGGGAGGCGTCGGCGAAGGTCGTGCCGCTCAAGCGTCCGTCGGGCGTGGCCCGGCAGGCCGAGCCCATGGCGCCGTGGGTGGAGACGGAGATCTGGCAGGGATACATGGGATGCCCGTAGAGGGACTTGTAGTCCTTGCAGTCTTCGCAGAAGTACTCTTCCCACTCGCGCAGGATCTCGTCGGCGTAGGGGTCGTCGTTGCCGTACTTGGGCGCCTGGAGCAGCATAAAGTGGAGCTTGTCCCACTTGCGGTCGTCGTCCTCGCGCTTCTGCTGGTCGGCGATGGAGAACGAGTTGATCTCGTGGGCGTCCTTGAAGCCGAAGTTGTCGAGGATGGCCGCCTTGATGTCGGCCAGGCTGGCCTTCTTGTCGTCGTAGACGATCTTTTTGAGGGCGGCCAAGGAGTTGACCATGTTGGCCGTGCCCGCGGACTCGACGTTGAAGGTGGCGTTGTAGCGGTAGCCGAGCTCGTTGATGAGGTGGCCCTTGCTCAGGCAATCGGGCTTGAGCAGGGAGTTGAACACGGCCATGTTGTTCTTGCGCCAGATGTCGTGCTGGATGTTGTTGGCCTTCTCCAGCGCGTGGCACATGATTTCCCAATAGTTCTTGAACTCGGTCCACAGTTCCTCGTAGGTGGCGAGGGACTTGTTGTGCGGCGGCACGACCTGTTCCTTGGTCCGCTGATCCTGGCCGTTGAAGAGGGTGAGCTCCAGGATCTTGGGCAGGGACATGAAGTGGATGCCGACGCTGGTGGGCTGGCCGGCCCCGCCGGGGATCATGTATTCCTTGCCGTTCAGGTGCAGGGGCAGCCAGCAGCAAGGAGAGGACTCCAGGCAGCCGCCGATGGCCCAGGCCGTGGCTTCCTGCGGGGTCATGCCCTCGGGACCGTACTGGGCGCACATGAACTTGATGGCGATCTCGTTGTTCATGAAGGCCGGGTAGCCGCAGCCGGTCTTGATGACCTTGGTGGCCAGGAGCAGGAAGTCCTCGGGCAGCTTCTCGTCGTAAAGGAGCGCAATGGTGGACTGGGGCATGGGGTTGGTCATGCCGGCCTGGAGGATCAGGTATTCCAGCCTGTTGGCCGCGGACTGTCCCTTGGCGTTGAGGCCGCCCACGGACAGCGTGTTGAAGGTGTTGCCGGAAAGCACGCCGCCGACCACGCCGCAGGAGGCGAAGCAGTCGATGGAGGTCTTGACCACGCGGTCGAGCTCGCACAGCTCCAGGACCTCGTCCTCGGTGATGCGGCCGGCGGCGACGTCCTGCTCGAAATAGGGATACAGGACCTGGCCGATGCGGCCCGGGGACATGCCGGAGATGGCGTCCTCGTTGAGCACGCCCAGATGGATGGTCTCGATCATCTGGAAGGCTTCGTAGAAGGTGCGCGGCGGGTTGTGGGCGATCCACTCCAGGCAGGCGGCGATCTCGCCGTATTCCTTCTTCTGGACGGCGTCCTTCTCGATGGCTTCCAGGCGGCGGGCTTCCTTGGCGTAGTTGAGAATCCAGGCCTGGATGCCTTCGAGCACCAGGATCACGGCCTCGTAGTTGTACAGGCGGTTGGTGCCGACCATGCCGTCGCCGTCGGCGTTGCCGGCCACCTTGTCGCGCAGCTCCGTGGCCATCTTGATCAGGCCGTCGAAGCCGTATTCCAGGGGATAGTAGTAGTTGATGACTTCGCGGCCCTGGGGCAGCGTGTAGCCGGAATCGAACATGCACACGATGTTGCGCATGCACTTTTCCTTGACGTCGTAGTCCGGGCACTTCTGCTCGTACTTGTGGCCGAGGTCGTCCACGGACTTGCCGACCCACATCTTGGCGAGCTTGAGCAGGGCCGGGACTTCCTCCTGGCGCATGCCGAACTTGCCGGCGATGGAGACGATCTTGTTGAAGCTCTTGACGACGTTGCCGCCGCCGGAACCGAACTTGGAGTGTTCGTCGGCCGAGGTGGAGCCGCGCTTGAGGGCGTCCTGGAAGAGCTCGTCCTCCTTGGCCACGTAGAAGCCCTCGGACAGCCAGGGCATGGGGAAGGAGCCGCGGAAGTAGTGCGCCTTGTGCATGACCAGCTTTTCACCGGGATAGATGACCGGCGTGAGGTGGGAGAAGGCGGTCTTCAGCGCCCGGGCCCGCCGCACGACCGGGATCTCCGAATCGTGGGCCATGTATTCCCTGGTGTACCAATAGGGAAATTCGTTGTTGGCCGTGGACAGGGTCTGCATGAAGATGTTTTTGAGCTTTTCGACTCTGGGATGGGGCTCGGGCTTGATTTCACGGTCAACGATCGTTTCGGGGGCGCGCCCGCACGCTTCGAAGTCCATGGAGATGCCGGCATCCGCCAAGACCTGTTTGAATGTTCTGGCCATGAGGTCCTCCATTAAGGGTTGTTGCAGCGTAACCTTCATCATTTCAGAACAATTCTTGCATTTACACAGAGCATGCCAACCCCTGAAAACCAACGACAACGCTTGACAACTCAATGAAATTTATTGTTTTTTTGAAAAAGCCAAAGGCCCGGAAAAATGCAATCTGTAATGCCCCATGACAGGCCCCCGCAGACAAACAGGGCCCAAGGCCGCAGACGGCGGCGAGGCGAGAGAGACAAGCGAGCATCCACGCCGTTTGCAGCCCAACAAACGAACGGCGGCGACGCGAATGCCAAGCATGACACCGTTGGAATGGGATTGTCACCGAACGTGACAGGGGTGGCTCAACTCCATCAAGGATCGCAGATCAAGAGGAGCATGGGCATGAAATACGACCGCGCGGACACGGCCTGTCTCCCCGCCGCCTGTGGCGAAACCGCAACCCTTCCCGAGCAGCGGGAATCGGAAAAGCTCAAGCTGGACGGCAAGGACCTGGGCGATCCCCGCCTGACGGCGGTGAAGTTCTGCGTCCTCCCCGAAACCGGCTCCACCAGCCACGAGCTAGTCACCGGCATCTTCGCCCACGAGAAGAACTTCGTCGAATTCCTCAAGACCATCATCGACTACTGCGCCTGCGGCCTCCAGGTGGTGAACAAGCAGGGCAAGATCGTCTTCATCAACGAGAGCTTCACGGAAGTGCACGGCGTGCGCGAAGAGGACGTCATCGGCCGCCACGTCACCGACGTCGTGGACAACACCCGCATGCACCTGGTGGCCCAGACCGGCGTGCCCGAGCACGACCGCTACCAGGACATCCGGGGCATTCCCTACGTCGTCTCCCGCATCCCCATCTTCGAGGACGGCGAGTGCATCGGCGCGGTGGGGCTCATCCGCTTCCGCTACATCGACGAGGTGCAAAAGCTCACCGACGACATCAAGCGCCTGCACAAGCAGATCCGCGACCTGCGCAAGGGAAGCAGCCTCTCCTGCGGCACGGAATACACCTTCGACAACATCCTCGGCGTGTCCGAACCCATGCGCCAGACCAAGAGCACCGCCATGCAGGCCGCCTCCACCAACGCCACCGTGCTCCTGCGCGGCGAGTCCGGCGTCGGCAAGGAGGTCTTCGCCCACAGCATCCACAACTACAGCCGGCGGCGCGACGGTCCCTTCATCCGGGTCAACTGCAGCGCCATCCAGGAGACGCTCATCGAATCGGAGCTGTTCGGCTACGAGGAAGGGGCGTTCACCGGCGCGCGCAAGGGCGGCCGCAAGGGCCGGTTCGAGCAGGCCGACGGCGGCACCATCTTTCTGGACGAGATCGGCGACATGCCGCTCACCGCCCAGGTCAAGCTCCTGCGCGTGATCCAGGAGGGCGAGGTGGACCGGCTCGGCAGCGAGAAGCGCAACCAGGTGGACGTGCGCATCATCGCCGCCACCAACCGCAACCTCGAGGACAAGGTGCGCGACGGCAGCTTCCGCGAGGACCTTTTCTACCGTCTCAACGTCATTCCCATCATGATCCCGCCCCTGCGCCACATCCCCGAGGACATCCCCTGGCTGGTCAAAAGCCTCTGGGAAAAGCTCTCCCGCCGCCACGGCATCCACCACAAGCGCCTGTCCCACGCGGCCATGGCGGCCATGCAGATGCTGCCCTGGAAAGGCAACGTGCGCGAGATGCAAAACGTGCTCGAGCGGCTCATGATCATGTGCAAGGTCGACGAGATCGGCGAGGAGGAGCTGCGGCGCGTGCTGCTCCAGGGCGGCGTGTGCTGCGACCTCATGGAGATCGACGGCGAGGACAGCGGCATGACCCTGGACATGCTGGTGGAACGCACCGAGCGCCGCGCCATCCGCTACGCCCTGGCCGTGGGCGAGGGAAACCGTTCGGCCGCGGCCAAACTGCTCGGCATTTCGCGGCCCCTTTTCTACAAGAAGCTGGCCAAATACGGCCTGATGTGAGGCCGGAAACGACGGGCCGCCCCCGAAGGCGGCCCGTCAGAAGAGGAAATCCGGCACGCCGGCCTCGCCGATCTCCAGCACCAGCCCGGCCGTCCAGACCGCGCCGATCTGGACCGTGGCCGGCCCCTCGCCGCCGACGCGCAACCGGGTGAGCCGGCCGCTGTAAAGGCCGAGCCACTGGTCGACCACGGCCAGGCCGGCCAGGTCCCGGCGCGGGCCGTCCTGGCCCAGGGCGAGATAGCCGTCGAAATCCCGGGCCACGGCCGGCGCACCGGAACAGCCTTTGTCCGTGGGCCCGGAAACCGGCAGGTAGGGCATGGCCGGGTCCGGGGCGGCAGCCAGGGCGCAGCCCACGGCCAGAGGCCCGCCGGCGTAGTCCCTCCCCCCCGGGAACCCCAGCACCAGCACGCCGCGCCCGGCCGGCAGGAACATGTCCGCGACCCGGCCGTAGCCGGGGCGCAGGCAAGGCTCGTTGACGCCGACCGCCTCCAGGAAGCTCCCGGGGAGCGCCTCGTCGGCCAGGGCCTCGAGGACGCCGAAATCCAGCACGGCCACGTCGCAGCCGCGCCGGACCTCGGGATCGGGGTGGACGCGAAAAAGGCTGCGGCCGCCGACATAGGCGGGGAAGCGGCCGACGGGCGCGCCGCCGAGATGGATCTCGAAGGAAAGGGGCCTGGGGGGCTGCCCCCCCAGAAAACGCTCCTGCGGGGTCAGCCCGCCGGACAGGTTGTGGAAGGCCGTGGCCAGGAAACGGCCCCGCCCTCCCCTGGCCAGGAAGGCGGTGGCCACGGCCTTGCCCGCCGCGCCCCGGTCGAGGACCAGCCGGGCCACGCCGGCGGCCGCCGGGTCCGGCCCGGGGCCGGCGGAGAGGGCCGCAGGCGGGCCGGCTTGGGGCATGGTTCGCCTCGCCTACCGGGGCCGGTTGTCCACGACCCGTTTGGCCTTGCCCTCGCTTCGGGGCAGGGTGTTGTGCTCCACCAGCTCCACCTTGGGCGTGACCAGGATTTCGTCGCGAAGGCGCGAGGCGATCTTTTTCTGCAGGGCCGTGAGCACGCGCGTGTCCTCGGCGAAGTGTTCGGCCCGCACTTCCACCTGGACCTTGATCCGGTCCATGGCCCCGTCGTTGTCGAGCACGATCAGGTAGTTCTGGCCGACCTCGGGCAGGGCCATGAGCACCCGTTCGATCTGCATGGGATAGATGTTCACGCCCTTGACGATCATCATGTCGTCGCAGCGGCCGTGGAGCCGGTCGATGCGGCGGTGCTCCCGACCGCAGGGGCAGGGGCCGGGCAGGAAACGGGTCATGTCCCGGGTGCGGTAGCGCACGACCGGCATGCCCCGGCGGCCGAGCGTGGTCATGACCAGTTCGCCGAGCTCCCCGTCGGGCACGGGCTCGCCGGTGTCGGGATCGACGATCTCGGCCAGGTAGGCGTCCTCCCAGAGGTGCATGCCCCGCTGCTCCTGGCACTCGAAGGCCACGCCCGGGCCGTTCATCTCCGAGAGCCCGTAGGAGTTGTAGACCTTCATGTCGAAAAGCTCTTCCAGCCGGCCGCGCGTCTCCTCGGTGTAGGGCTCGGCCCCGACCAGGGCGATGCGCACGGGCAGGGATCTGGGATCGATGCCCATTTCCCTGAGCACGTTGGCCAAGTGCATGGCGTAGGACGGGATGATGTGGATGCCCGTGACCTTGAAGTCCATCAGGAGCTTGATCTGGCGCTGGCTGTTGCCGGCCCCGGCCGGGATGGTCAGGCAGCCGAGCTTTTCCGCGCCGTAGTGGATGCCGAGTCCCCCGGTGAAGAGGCCATAGCCGGACATGTTCTGGAAAACGTCGGTGGGACGAAGCCCCACCATGTGCATGCACCGGGCCATCAGCGACGCCCACCAGTCGAGGTCCTCGCGGGTGTGGTAGATGGCCGTGGGCGTGCCGGTGGTGCCCGAGGAGGCGTGCATGCGCACCATTTCGCCGACGGGCAGGGCGAGCAGCTTGTCGGGGTAGGAGTCGCGCAGATCCTGCTTGGCGGTGAACGGGATGCGGCGGACGTCGTCGAGGGAATGCAACGTATCAGGCGTGATGTGATGCCGTGCGAACAGCGCGCCGTAAAACGGCGAATGGGCCGCCCGGGCCAGGGTGTCCCGCAGCCGGGACAATTGCAGCGCTTCGATTTCCGAACGGGATAATGTCTCCGCAGCGTCGTAATGCATGACCACTCCTTATCGGTTGGCGGAACCGCGCCGCGCGATGCCGCGCCGCCGCAGCGGCCGGGAAAGCGTGGCCGGACGCCTGGAATCGCGTCTCCAGGCGGCAAGAACACCCGAGGTCGTCATGGCTTCGTCTCGTGCGAAAGAACCAGATTCCCTGGAGAAAGTCCAGGCAAGCCCGCGTCCCGTCGGGAACGGACTCCCCCGGAAAAAATGTCGGCCAGTCCCCGCGGGGACCGGCCGACCAACCGAATGCGGCGAGAGGGGTCGCCGTCAATATTTGTAGGTGAAGCCGAGGGCGACCTTCCAGGTCCCGCCCATGTCGTCGGCCTTGTGGACCAGGCGGCGTCCCCAGACGCTCTCCTGGAACTGGCCCTTGGCCCAGCCGGTCTCCATGCGGATCTTGAGGTTCTCGTAGAGGGAGTATTCGCTGTCCAGGTTCAGCGCGAACTCGTGCTCGTTGCTGGTCAGGTCGCGGCCCATGCAGAAATACGGGTTGCTGCCGGCGTAGAGGTCGCCGCCGCCCAGGTAGTAGTTGAGGAAGCGGACGGCCTTGGGCGAGTTGTTGCCGTGGATGTAGGCGAAGGTCAGGGTGTGGGAGAGCTTTTCCACCAAGGAGATGTTCTTGAGCGAGGCGGCCATGCCGTAGGTGCCCACCGGGTCCACGCCCATGTTGGAGTTGCGGGCCAGGACCTGGCCGCCGTCAAAGAGGAACGACCCGCCGCCGGGTCCCCAGGCCGGGCGGTTGTGGGGCATGCGCTCGGAGCCGTTGAGCACCGAAGCGTCCTCGCCGGTTCCCCACCAGGCGAAGAGCTGGGGCGTGAGCAGATCCCAGCCGGTGAATTCCGTGCCGAAGTCGATGAACCAGCCGCCGCGCTTGCTTTTCTTCAGGTCGTTGAAAGCGCCGCCGCCGTACATGACGTCGGCGTAGAAGCGCACCGGATCCAGGGCGCTGACCTCGAAAGCGCCGCCGCCCCAGAAGTACAGGTTCTGGTTGTTCTTCCACTTGGTCGGGGAGATCAGGGTGCCGGCGGACAGGATATCCTCGGCGACCGAAGCCTGGGCGAAGGAGGAGGCATAGGTCGTGTAATAGCCGCTGCCCTTGCCGGCCACACCGACGATGCCCCAGGGCGTGACCTTGAAGCCCGGGGTGGTCACGGGCAGGGTCAGGAAATACCAGTCCATTTCGTCGTCGGACTGGGTGGTGGTGGTGTCGTAGGTGCGGTTGGTGTCGATCATGCGGGCGAAGCCGGCGTTGAGCGTCAGCAGGTCGGGAATGAGCGGCGCGCGCACGGTCAGGGCGGCGGCCGTGTCGTCGAAGATCAGGCTGCCGGAGAAGATCGCGCTTTGGGGCAGGCTCACGTCCTGCAGGCCGGCCGTGACCTCGACGTCGCAGCCCGGCCATTTGAATTGCAGGAAGGCCTGGTAGACGAGGACGCCGGAGGCGTCAGGGTTGGCCGCGGTGTAGGTGCCGGTGCCCCAGGTGTTGTCGATCTTGATGCCCAGGCGAAACTTCACCGCCTCGTTGGCCACGAAATCGGTGCGCACACGCAGGCGTTGCCAGACCTCGAAGGTGTCCTCGGTCTTGGTGCCGGCCTTGGTCCAGGCCGGCGTGTTGGACGTCCAGGCGGCGTCGTTCCAGCCGGTGAAGTTGTGGCCGCTGAAGTAGACGCCGTAGACGCGCGCGTCGCCGACGAACTTCACTTCCGTGGCCGCCCGGGCCGAGCTCCCCGCGCCCCAGAACAGAAGACCGGCAAGGCAGACCAATAAAGCCTTTTTCATAACTCCTTCCCCGTGTTGCAGGTTGATGCGACGTTCACCACAGCCGGCTCCATCGTCGTTGATGGCGCTTTTCGACAAGACACCGCGCCCCGTCCGGCGAAGACGGTCCCTAGCGCGGCGTTTCCTGCAATAATCACAGCTCTGTGCACGCGGCGTGCCGTGACGACGCGGCAAGCGGCTGTGCGCGGCGTCAGGCACTGCGCCCACGGCCGGAAATCCCCATGCCGCCTCCCTTCGCAACGTCCCGAAAAAAAGCGCCGCCGCCCGAAAAGGCGGCGGCAGGCAACTGCCGGCGAGGGGGCTCGACGCGTGGCGGCTCGGCCGGAACGCCCGGCTTGCCCGGCTCCAAAGCAGGGACAGGACAAGCCCTGCGAGGGAACGCGCCGCATCGGGGCGAGGCCTCCGAGCCCAGGCGACGCCTGTTCCTGCTGGGACAGATGTGTCACGAATAGTGTCACATGACGCGACTCCCTGAACAGGTTGAAATAAAAAACATTGTCTCGAAATGTCGCTTGCGGGCAGGGACGGGGCTGTTCCTTCGGTGACAAATGCCCTGCGGGCGTGGCGGGAATAGGCACCGTTCAGAGACGTCGCTCCTGACGGCATGGTTGTTGCTTAACTCTCGGGATCATTGCGAAGACCATACGCCATGCCGGGACAGGCAAGGCAGATGCCTGGACTACGATCCAGGGTCTCTATGTTTTGGGAGAAACCAGCATCATGCATCCGCGCATCGCGACAGCATTCCAGAGAGCATTCCATGCACGGGATCTTTTCCCGCACGCTCTTTTTGCAGGTGTTGCAGCCTGTTCGTTCACGGATGTCGCCGCACTGCCTGGCTTGCCCTGCCCGGCTGCCGGAGGCCGGCCGTGATGCGCCTGGTCGTTGCCGGAGACAGCCTCGGCCTGCCGCGCTTCGCCAGCGGCTCGGACAAGGTCGACCTCTATTATGAGGACACCTACCCCGAACGGCTGCGCCGGCATCTCGTGGCGGCCTCGGGCACGGACGTGATGCTGGTCAACCTGTGCCGTCACGCCCAGACATCGCTGCACCTGGTGCGCGGCCTGGCCACGGACATCTATCTGGTCCGCCCCCAGACGGTGATCGTCCAACTCGGCCTGGCGGACCTGTGGCCCGCCCGCGGGCGGAACACGCCCCCGCCCTTGCCGGACCTGGCCGACAAGGATCCCTGGGTCGACGCGGCCGAATACCGGCGCAACATGGACCTTTTTCTCGGATTTTGCCGCAACGTCATGGACGACGCCCCGCCCCGGGTCGTGCTGGTCAACCTCTGGGCGGCCGGCGCGGGCCAATACGAACGCTACCCCGAGGCCTTGTCCCGGACCCGCCTGTACAACGCCATCCTGAGCGAACTGGCCGCGCGCCACGGCGCGACGCTCTTCGACGCGGCGGCCCTGTGCCGGGAACTCGGCGCGGGGGCCCTGTGCAGCGACGGCATCCACTGGACGCCGCCGGCCTCGGCTCTCCTGGGTCAGGGGCTCGGCGCGCTCGTGCTGCGGCCAGCAGAAACCACCGACACGGCGGCCGCGCCCGCCGATGCCCCCGCAGGGCGGCCCGCAGCCGGCCAAACGCCAACCCCATACACAGGAGTACGCCATGGCGACCCAACGCGAGACCGTGCTTAAAGCCATCATCGACGCCGAACAGGAAATGTTCTGCGCCCTCAACACCGGCGAGGACCAGTCCGAGGCGAGCAAGATCAAGCCCTTCCGCCTCGGCCGCTGGATGAGCTTCTCTGCCCTGTCCGACGATTTCATCGATTCCTACCTGCTCGACCTCATCCAGGCCCGCAGGGACGGACGCAACCTCATGACCGAGAAGTACGCGCTCATGGCCGGGCAGATCCCGACCATCAGCGACGATCCGGCCATCGAGGAGATCGTGGCCGTGGAAAGCGGCTGGATGCTGGAACTGGCCCAAAAATATCCCCACATCATCAGCCACGGCGAGGACAATGCCGCCTATTTCCGGAAATACACGGCCTGCGAACTGCAGACCTATTCGCCCGGCACCCGCGCCCTCATGCACCGCGACGTCGTGGCCGCCCAACTGGCCGGCGTGAACCTGGCCGAGAAGCGTTACGACAATTTCTACTCCCGGATCGGGAAGGGAACCCTGCGGGACCAGGAGGCGGCCGCCTGAGCCGCGGCGAAGGCCCGCCCCCGCATCGGCCATCAGGCGAAACGCACAGGAGGTTCGGCATGCAGCCGCAAGAAGAACGTGAAACCCTCGTCAGGCGCATCATCGCCCTGGAGCAGGAAATGTTCGAGGGAATCAGCACCTTCGAACGCTCCCCCTGCCAGGACAGGCTCAAGACCTTCCGGCTCATGCGCTGGATGACCCACTCCGTGCTGCCGACGGACATCCTGCTGTCCTACCTGGACGACCTCCAGCTGGCCCAGGACGAGGGGCGCAACCTCATGACCGAAAAATACGCCCGCATCGACGACATCCTTCCCCGCGAGGCGGCGTCCAAGGCCGCCATCGACCGGATCGTGGTCGTGGAGGACGCCTGGATGACCGCCGTGCGCCAGGACTTTCCACGCAGCTTTCCCCGCAGCGGCGAGGGCTTCCACGCCTACATCGCCAGCGAGCTGGAAACCTTTTCGCCGCGCACCCTGGCCATGGTCGAGGACTTCGTCGAGACGGCGCGCGCCCAGGGACGCAACCTCGTGCGGGAACGCTACGAAAACCTGTTCCGCCGGCTCGGCTACGCTTCGCTCACGGCCTTCGAGGAAACCGTCCGCAAAGGCGCGCTGTCCAGCCGCGAGGCTGCGCGCGCCCGGCAAGCCGACTGACGGCCGCGACGCCCCAGACGCACACCGGCGGCGACCTTGCGGCACGCGCCCTGCCGCCGCCAGAACATACGAGGAGCTTGCGCCATGCGCCATTACCCCGTCATCGTCATCGGCTCCGGCCCGGCCGGATCGGCCTGCGCCAAGGCCGTCCGGGACTGCGGCACCTATTGCCTGGTCGTGGAGAAGCGAAAGCTGCCCCGGCACAAGACCTGTTCCGGCATCGTCTACGGCCAGTGCCAGGAACTTTTGCTGCGTCATTTCGGCCGGCTGCCGCCCAAGGAGGTTCGCTGCGAACCCGAGTTCCTGCGGGCGGACGACGTGTTCGAGTGCAGGCGCGACGGCAGCCTCGTGCCCTACGTCTGGGAACTGCCCAAGGACGGCAAGGAGTTTCCCCGCGAGTGGATCAACGTCTGGCGCTCCAAGTTCGACCACTGGCTCCTGCGCGAAAGCGGGGCCATGGTCATGGAGCAGACCCGCTTCCTGCGGTTTGACCGCAACGAGAACCTCATCCACGTCTTCCTGCGCCAGACCGACGGCCAGGAACTGGAACTGACCTGCGAATACCTGGTCGGGGCCGAGGGAGCGCTGTCGTCCATCCGCAAGGCCCTGGACCCGGACACGACGTCCGAAGCCAAGTCCTGCATGGCCACCTACGCCTACTATGCCTGCAACGACGCGGGCCGGCTGCAAAACGGCGGCTGGTACGTCTTTCTCGACCCGCAGTTCGGCGACATCATCGGCTGCGTGCACCACAAGGACGACATGCTGGCCTTAAGCGTGGGCGGCTTCACCGGTTCCAAGCTGCCCGCCTGCGAGCAGCGCTTCGTCGATCACCTGCGCAGCGCCTACGGCGTGGCTTTCGGCGAACGCCGCTTCGCCAACGCCTGCTCCAACCGGCTGGCCCCGCCGTTTCTGGGCCAGGACAACATCGTGCTGGCCGGCGACGCGGCGGGGCTGATCTACCTCAACGGCGAGGGCATGAGCGCGGCCATCGATTCCGGCTACCGGGCCGGTCGGGCCATCTGCACCGCCATGGGCAACGGCGACATGAACGCCGCTTCCCGCTACGCCGCCAAATGCGGCGACATCCTGCGACACATGGACTACTGCCGCCAGCACATGCACTTCGTCGTGCCC
This sequence comes from Solidesulfovibrio sp., assembly GCF_029978005.1. Classification (GTDB taxonomy): domain Bacteria; phylum Desulfobacterota; class Desulfovibrionia; order Desulfovibrionales; family Desulfovibrionaceae; genus Solidesulfovibrio. The sequence continues at coordinate 20,270 of NZ_JARKOZ010000023.1, forward strand.
TGCTGACCGGCCGTATTTCCTCCAACAACCCCTTGCTCCGGATCTCCCGCCTCGCGCATCCCGGCGGGCGATTCCGGGGCAAGGCCTTTTTCGGCTGGGGCGGCGACGGCAGACAGCGGCCGGCTTGCATGGCGACAAGGCCGGCCGTCACGGCCGACGCCGGGCGACAAGGTCGCCCTTTCACGATCACGCGCGGTTGCGCCGCAGGGACGCACGCCGCCGCGGCTTTTCGGCGACAAGGAGCGTGCCATGAAAAACCTTTCCATCCAATGGCGCCTATTGGGCGGCTTCTGCCTGGTCACCCTGGTGGCGGCCGTTCTCGGCGTTTCGAGCGTCAGAGGCTTCCGCGACATCAAGCATTCCATGGACAAGGTGTCCAATGACATCCTGCCGAGCGTCGAGGCCCTGTCCGACATCCGTTTCAACCTCATGGTCATTTTCGGCATCCAAAAGGTCCTGCTCTTCAAGGAGGTGCCTAATCGGGAGGCCTTGTATCGCGACATCGAGGCCGCCCGGAAACGCTACATGGAAGCGGCGGCGAAATACGAAAAGCTGCCCAAAAACGAAGCTGCCGTCGCCCCCTGGAACGATTTCAAGCGCCTGATCGACGAGGCTCGGGACGTGAACCGCCAGACCCTGTCCTCCCTCAAGGATTGGGAAAAGGATCCCAGCCGGGAGGATGCCTACCGGCTGGCCGTGGAATCGGCCCTGACGGGCGCTTCGGACGTGACCATCCACAAGGCCATGGAAGCCCTGTCGCGGGTGATCCAGATCAACGTGGAGGACAGCGCCCGCGAGGAGGTCGCCGCCACCAGGGACGCCGACGACAACGTCCGCCTGGCCGTGACCATGCTCTGCCTGGCCGTGGTCCTGTCCCTGACCTTGGGCGTGGTCATCACCCGCTCCATCGTCAAGCCGCTCAAGGCCGGGGTGCACTATGCCGTGGCCGTTTCCGAGGGTCGGCTGGACGAAACGCTGGGCATCGCCCAGCGCGACGAGGTCGGCGTGCTGGCGGACCGGTTGCGGGCCATGGTCGCCCGGCTCAAGGAAAAGATCAGCGACGCCAACGCCAAGGAACGGCTGGCGGCCGAGGAGACGCAAAAGGCCGTGCAAGCCACGCACGAGGCCGAACAAGCCAAGGGCATGGCCGAACGGGCGCGCCAGGAGGGCATACTGCACGTGGCCCGGCAACTCGGCGACATCGTCGAGCGGCTGTCCTGCGCCTCGGAGGAGCTTTCGTCCCAGATCGAACAGTCGAACCAGGGCACCAGCGCCCAGCGCCGGCGCGTGGAGGAGACGGCAACCTCCATGGAGCAGATGTCGGCCTCGGTCATGGAGGTGGCCAAGAACGCCTCCCTGGCCTCGTCCGTTTCCAGCGCGGCCAAGGACAGCGCGCTTAGGGGCAAGGAAGTGGTGGCCCAGGTCGTGGAGGCCATCGGATCCGTGCGCCGGCAGGCGGAGTCCCTCACCACGACCATGACCCGGCTCGGCGAGCAGGCCGAGGGCATCGGCCGCATCATCACCGTGATTTCCGACATCGCGGACCAGACCAACCTCCTGGCCTTAAACGCCGCCATCGAGGCCGCCCGGGCCGGCGACGCCGGACGCGGCTTCGCCGTGGTGGCCGACGAGGTGCGAAAGCTCGCCGAAAAGACCATGGCCGCCACCCGGGACGTGAGCGAAGCCGTCAGCGGCATCCAGCACGGCACCCGCGAAACCATCGCCAACGCCCGGGCCTCGGCTTCGGACATCCATCATGCGGCCAGCCTGTCCCAGGATTCCGACCAGGCCCTGGACGCCATCGTGACCATGGTGGACCAGGCCTTCGGCCAGGTCCAGTCCATCGCCACGGCGGCCGAGCAGCAGTCCCGGGCCGGCGAGGAAATCAACCAGGCCGTGTCCCAGATCAACCAGATCGCCGTGGAGAACTCCCAGGCCATGGAGCAGTCCTCCCAGGCCGTCATCGACCTGGCCAAGCAGGCGCAGAGCCTGCAGACCGTCATCGAGAACATGCGCGGCGCCGCCTGAACGCCGGGCTGCGGCATGCGTCCCCCCCCCGAGAGGGCAAGGGGCCGGCGTCCGGGAGAGCACCGCGGGCTTTTCCAGCGACGTGCGGCCCCATGGCCCGCTCCGGCGAATCCCCGGCGGGGATTCGCCGGAGCGGGCGGCGGGCCTATTCCCCGTCCTGAAGACGCGGGCCGTAGTGGGTCTTGAGGAAGAACTTGCGGATCTTGCCCGTCAACCCCCGGGGCACGTCGCCGAAAAAGAACAGCGACGGCCGTTTGTGGGCGGGCATGGCCTGGCAGAAGTCCTCCAGGTGCCCCCGGTTGAGCGCATGCCCCGGCTTGGACTGGATCAGCGCGGCCACCACCTGCCCCGCCCCGTCGCCGAGGCCGAACACCGCCGCGTCCTGGATGCGCTGGTGCAGCAGCAGGAAATTCTCGATCTCCACCGGAAAGACGTCGTACTCGCCGACGTGGATGACGTCGTCCTCCCGGTCCACGTACCAGATGAACCCGTCCTCGTCGCGCATGGCGATGTCGCCGGTCAGAAACCAACCGTCGCGCAGGTGCCGTTCGGTGGCTTCGGGGTCGCGGTAGTATTCCCGCATGACGCCGGGCCCCTTGACGATGAGGCGGCCGGCCTTGCCCTGCGGCACCTCGGCCATGGACGCGTCCACGATGCGCACTTCCCAGTCGAAGCCGGGCCGGCCGATGGCCCCGACCTTGTGGAAATTGTTGATGCCGAGCTGGATGCAGCCCGGGCCCGTGGTCTCGGTCAGGCCGTAGGTGGTGTTGTAGAGGTGGTCGGGGAAGATGGAGCGCCATTCGTTGATGAGGCTCGGCGAGATGGGCTGGGCGCCGATGTGCATGAGACGCCACTGTCCCAGGCGATAGGCGGCGAGGTCGATCTTGCCGCCCTCGATCTGGCAGAGGATCTCCTTGGCCAGGGGCACCACGAACCAGACGATGGTCACGCCCTCCTCGGAAATCGCCTCGAAGATGCGCGGCACGTCGGCGCTGTTGAGGATGACGGCCTTGGCCCCCACGATGAAGCCGCCGAACCAGTGCATCACCGCGCCGGCGTGAAAGAGCGGCAGAAGGCACAGGAAGTTGTCGGCATGGGTCTGGCGGTGATGGCTGTTTTCCAGGTAGCAGGCGAATTCCAGGTTGCGGTGGGTCAAAAGCGCCGCCTTGGGACGTCCGGTGGAGCCCGAGGTGAAATACAGCGCGGCGGCGTCGAGGATGCCAAGGGGCACCGGGGGGACAGCCCTGGCCGGCGCGTCCAGGATCGCGCGCAGGTCTTCGGCGAAGTCGGCGACCGGCGCGCCGTTTGGGCCGACCTCGATGCACACTCCCAGCGTCCGGTCGTCCCCCCGCCGCAGCCGTTCGACCAGGGGACGGAACCCGCTGCCGTAGCAGATCGCCGTGGCCCCGGACAGGTTCAGGCAATGGGCCAGGGCCGCGTCGGCGTAGCTGTAGTCCACGGGCACCACCAGACAGCCGGCGCGCAGCACGCCGAAGTACACCGGCAGCCATTCCAGGCAGTTTTCCAAAAGGATCAGGACGCGATCGCCCTTGGCCAGCCCCTTGGCGGCCAGGTGGCCGGCCACGCGGTCGGCCTGCTGGTCGAATTCGCTCCAGGTGATTTCCTTGCGGCGCCCCTCCTTGGGGCAGCGTTCGATGAGGGCGATCTCCTCGGGATACATGCGGGCGTTGCGCGCCAGGATTTCCGTGACCAGCATCGATGTCTCCAGAATGCGGACGAAAGGGCGAGTCCGGGCCGTCTATTCCAGGCCGAGTTCCTTGATTTTCCGAAAAAGCGTCCGCCGGGATATGCCCAAACGGGAAGCCGCCTTGATCTTGTGCCATTTCACTTCGTCGAGGGCGCGTACGATCATCCGTTTCTCGAAGACCTCCACCGCCTTTTGCAGGTCGAGCTCCCCGCCCTCCTCCTCGTCGGCCTTCTCCAGCGAGGCGAGCAGTTCCTGGTCTATGCTGTCGCGCAGGAAGTCGAAGTTTCCGAGCGTCAGGTAGCGGCGGATGGCGTTTTGCAGTTCACGGACGTTGCCCGGCCAGGAATAGCTCATGAGCAGCTCGTAATGGGCCTTGGCCAAGGGCGGCGTCTCCCGCGACTTGCCCAGGGAGGCGGCGAAATGGTCGGCGAGCAGCCGGATGTCGTCGCCGCGCTCCCGCAACGGCGGCAGGAGAATGGGAATGACGTAGATGCGGTAGAAGAAATCCCGGCGGATGAGCCCGGCCTGCACGAGGTCCTTGAGATCCTTGTTGGAGGCGGCGATGATGCGCAGGTTCGGCCGGACGATTTCGCTGCCGCCCACGGGCGAGAAGCCGCCGACCTCCAGGGCGCGCAGGAGCTTGACCTGCATGGCCAGGCTGATTTCGCCGATCTCGTCGAGGAACAGCGTGCCGCCGCTGGCCGACTCGAGATAGCCCTTCTTGTCCTGGGTCGCGCCGGTGAACGCGCCTTTTTTGTGGCCGAAGAACTCGCCTTCGATCAGCGTCTCCGGGATGGCCCCGCAGTTGACCGCGACGTAGGGCCCGCCCTGGCGGCGGCTGTTGGCGTGGATGGCCTGGGCCACCAACTCCTTGCCCGTGCCGGTCTCGCCGTGGACGAACACGCTGTCGTCGGACATGGCCGCCTTGATGATCAGATCGTAGACCTTGTGCATGGCCGGGCTCTGGCCGAGGATCTGGCCGAAGCTCTTGCGGTCGCGAAGGGCCGCGCGCAGAAGCTGGCGCTCGTCGCGCAGCCGCTGCTCGGTCCTTTTGTAGTGGCTCATGTCCGACATGAAGCCTTCGACGGACACCAGCTCCTGGCAGTCCGAAAAGACCCCGCGCCCCCGGTTGAGCACCCACTTCTCCCGGCCCGAGGCGTCGATGATGCGAAACTCGTGCTCGTAGGGCTTCTCGTTGGCGATGGAGGTGTAGAAAGCGCCCAGGGCCTCGGTCTCGTCCTCGGGATGAAAAAGCCCCGACAGCACCGAGAAGGTCTTGTCGCGGAAGTGCTCCTGGGGATAGCCGGTCAGGCCCCGGCAGCCCTCGCTGACGTAGCGGACGGTCCATTTGCCGTCGTTTAAGATCTGGTAGGCCATGCCCGGCGACAGCCCGAGCAGGCGCTTGTGGAAATGGTCGCGGCAGCGGTGCCCGGTGCGGGGATCGCGGTCGAGCAGCAGGCAGACGAGGCCGTCGAAGCTCCCTTCCGAAAGACGCAGGACGTTCGAAAACAGGTAATAGGCCGTCGCCGGCCTATCGGCCAGGTGCACCATCTGGACGTCGGACGCGCCGGCGCAGGACAGCCCCTGGACGGCGTCCGTGCCGTACTGGGCCAACAGCTTGGCGAACAGCTCGCCCGGGGTGAAATCGTCGGCCGTGACGCGCCCGGCGAGCAGTTCGCCGACGTCGCGGCCGAGCGCCGCCGCGGCCGCGACGTCCAGCACACGTTACATGGCGGCATTCCAGGCCAACACCCGCCACGCGTTGTGCAGGGCGAAAAACCCGAGCGGGAGGCCGTCCAAC
>NZ_JARKOZ010000039.1 GCF_029978005.1 Solidesulfovibrio sp.
CGTTGTTGCCGCTGTTGACCACATACAGGGCGTGGGCATTGGCGACGCCCCCGGTGGAGGCGAGGAGGTTGGCGATCTGCTGGGTGGTGGTGACATTCCCGGACAGTCCGCCAGGAGCGGCGGAACCGCCGGCAGTGGCGCTTAAAGGGGCCGTATAGGCGCTGCCGTTGGCGAAGTTGGTGCCGCCGGCGCTGACCGTCTCGGCGGAGAGGCCGAACCTTGCCGCCAAAAACGTACTGGTCATCACCCCCGGGCCGGCCCACCCGCCCTGGGCGCCGCCGGCGATGGCGGAGGCGACCATTGCGTCGGCTGACGCGTTTCCCGTCGACGCATAGCGAAAATAGCCGCTGTCCAGTGTGCTGTCGCCCAAGCCGACAAACTGATTGAACGCCCCTGTAGCGCCGGCCAAGCGCGGCGCAACGATGGCGAGCAAGGCGGCAAGAAATAAATGATGCAGCGTTTTTGACATGGGTGCTTCCCTGGATATCGATTTTTGACGTCCGTTTGGCGAGATGCAAATCGACTGGTCGCCAACTGTATTAATTGTCACACAAAAAATGTAAGTTATCAACCAGTAAAGTGTCCTTAGGTCGTGGCGCTAAAGTTCGCTCGGCGCGTTGGGCCTGATGTCGTCGTCACATACGTTCACGAAAAGCCCGCAGGCAGTCATAGCGACGGCCTGGACAAAGAAGAGACCTTGAGGCTTCTGCACTATGGACGTGAAGGTGAAAGACCAGTTCCAGCCGCAACGCGCGCATGGTCGCGAAAGAGCCCAGGTGCGTCTCAATGGCCCGCAGCAGGGATGCCACGTCCTTGGGGTCGGTGACGGAAGCGTGATGCTTTTCTTTGGACGGGGGAGGGCTCCGCGCAGGTCGCCGGATATGTCGCGGTCGGCATGGCCAGACGCGACGGCGTAGCGGAAGACTTGCCCGCAGTTCTGCAATGTCCGGTGCGCCGTCTCGATAGCTCCCCGGGGTTCGATGCGGCGAATGGTGGTCAGCAGTTCGGGGCCAGGATGTCGCGGACGGGGCGCGCGTCGATCCAGGGGAAGACGTCCATTTCAAAGCGGCGCATGGTCCTGGCGGCGTGGCCGGGCGTCCCTGAGAGATATATCCGGATAGGTGCCCAGGGAAATGAGGCGTTCCTTACCGGATATCCAGAAGCGCAGACGCCACCACTTGCCACCCTTGGGCTGATTTCAAGATGAAGTCCGCGTTCATCCTTGAGGCGGATAGTCTTCGGACCGGGCTTGGCGTTCCTTACGGGCGACGTCGGTCAAGGCCATACGGATATCCTCCGGAGGCAGGCACGGCCGGGGATTTCGTCAGATATCCGGTTTCCCAAGCGGTCACGTGTCGCCTATCCGGTTTGCTCTCCGGTCAAATTTGGATGTCAACGGACCTAAAAAGACGAAGCCGGACTATTTCTAGCCCGGCTTCATGCTGAAATCTTTGGTCTTTTGGATCGTATCGGACCGTGTTGGAAGTTGTTTTGGTGGAGGCGGGGGGAATCGAACCCCCGTCCGAGAATGCTCCACACCTAGCGTCTACAGGCTTAGACCGAAAAACAATCTCGCCTCGGGCAGGCCTTCCGGCCGGGCCGCCTCCGGCCAGTCCGACTGTAGTCTCGCGCGCGCCTCGCCGGACGGAGGTTTGCGCCAGCCTGATAAGGGTGGCGTCCCGGTTTGGCCTATCAGGCGTCAGCCAAGGGGACGCTGGCTGTCATTAAGCAGCCAGGGCGTAATCGTAATCGTTGGCAGTTAACCAGTTGCCGCGTGTTTTACGAGGCCTCGCGGCACCTCGGCCTGCAACCAGGGCTTCACTATCCCCGTCGAAACCAGGGCGCCCCCGTCGAAATTTCATAATAACGCATCCCGGCAGAAAGGCAAGGACGCGCTTTTGCTCCCTCGCCTGCGAAAGCCCGCTGGTCCGGCACGCCGGGAGTTCCGGGTCGGCAGCAGCTTTGGCCGCTGCACCCGTCCGGAAAGGCACGGGAAAGCGCCTCGTCGGCAATGCTCGAACAAGGCGTCTCCCTCGGGGACTCCTGCCTGGCGTCGCAAGCCCAAGGCCAGTGCCATATCCCCGTCATGGGCATGCTTTTTCGAGGACAAAGGAGGAACATACTTTTCTTGAAAAATACCGACGTATTTTCCAAGGGCGCAACGCTAGAACAGGCGCAGATGGCGCTGGTAGCCCCGCTCCAGCATGCAGGCGTCGGTGTCCTTGTCGGCCTGGCGCAGCGGACTGTCCGGAAAGGGCGGCGTGTTGACCGTAAGCGACGCCTTGGTGAAGCAGTCCGTATAGTCCTCTTCCATGACGGCCAGATCCTTGCCCGGACTGGAATAGGGAGGGCGGGTGCAGCCGCAGGCGACAGACGCGAGCAGCAGGGCCACAAAGGCGGTACGGCGCATGAGCGTTTCTCCTTGCAGAGGCCTGCCGCCGCCCGGACGACGGGCGTGGCCTGCGATTTCCCGGGGCGGCGTGGCGCGCCGCCGCATGGGCCTTGTGTATTCATAGCGTTTGCCGCGCCCTTCGGGAAGCATTTTTTGCCGGGCCGAGCCAAGCCACGGATCTGGCCGCCGGATTGGGTCGACGAGCATGGGAGCATTTTTCGTCCGATCTGGAGTGGGATTGTCTGGAGTAGTTACTTTTATCACAATAGAGACGCCTGGTGTTGCAACAGTATGGGAACTATTGTGATGCAATTCCCAAACCTGTGTGGTGGTGAATTATGATTTTGTTCTTGCAATGGTCACGCAAAAGAAATATGATTGTTCAATTCGACATCATTTTTTGTAAATCCTTGGTTTTGCATGGAACTGCAACGTCCTCGGGGTCTTGTCTGTCGCCTGGAGTACTATATGAATCGCATCAGCATAAAGTGGTTGCTTGTGGCGCTTTGTGTCGCCGGTGTCGTGGGCTCGACCTTGACCGTGTCGCTCTTGTATCTGCAGCAGTCGCGCATGGTGGGCTATCTGGAAACGGTGGCCACCGTGGACGGGCCGCTCCTGTTCCACCTGCAAAACGTCTACGCCCAGGGACTGCAGACGGAGCAGGCCGCGCGCAACGTGTTGCTCAACCCTTCGGACAAGAAGGCCCGCGACAACTACGCCAAGGCCGATGCGGAATTCCGTGAGGCCCTGGCCGAGGCCGGCAAGCTCGCCCGGGGGGACATCGGCCGGCAGCTCGCCTCCGTCGCCCCCAAATGGGAGGCCAGCCACGATCTCAAACTCAAGATCATGGCCCTGGCCACGACCGGGGACATGGCCAAGGCCGTGGCCATGCTCAACGACGAGGAAACGCCCTTGTGGCGCGACATCAAGAAGACGGCCCTGTCCTTGATCGACCAGCAGCAGGAGGCGTCCAAGGCCAACCTGGCCGCCATCGAGGCCGGAGGTGCGGCCGGCTTTAGGATGTTCCTCATCCTGGCCGTAGGCTCCGTCGTGCTCCTCGTGGCGCTCATCGCCGTGATCGTGCGCGGGGTGGCCCAGGGCGCCGACGCCATAGTCGCCTATGCCGACAAGATCGGCGGCGGCGACTTCGCCTCCCGGCCCGCTTCCGGCCTGCCCAAGGAATTCGCCCACATGGCGCAGTCGCTGCGCAGCATGGTCCGCCACCTCGAGACGTCCCTGGGCTACTACCAGGGCATCGTGGGCGGCATGGCCACGCCCTACGTGGTGGTGGACGAAAAGGAGGTCCTGCGCCTGACCAACGACAGCCTCATGGCGCTCCTGGAGCAGTCGGGGCGGCCCGAAGACCATTACGGCCAAAACGTCGCCGGCTTTTTCTACGGGGACCCCGGCCGCAAGACCGTGCTGGGCACGGCCATGCAGGAGGGACGGGCCATCCGCAAGGAAGTGGAGCTCGTTTCCCGCAAGGGCAGCCGACGCAGCGTCCTCATCGACGCCACGCCGCTCTACAACGCCATCAACGGCAAACTCATGGGTTCGCTTTGCGTCTATTCCGACTACACCGAACTGCGTCGCCGCGAAGCCATGATGCTCGAGCAGACCGAGCGCATGCGCGCCACGGCCCAGGAAGCCAACGCCATCGCGGACAGCCTGGCCCGGGAGATCGAGGACCTCACCCGGCGCGTGGATTCCGTGGAGCAAGGGGCCACCGAGCAGAAGGACCGCATCGGCGAGACGGCCTCGGCCATGGACGCCATGAGCGAAGCCGTGACCGAAGTGGCCCGCAACGCCGCCGGCGCCGACGTCCTGGCCAAGGCCGCCCGGGACAAGGCCGAGACCGGGGCCGACATGGTCACCGCCGTGGTCGAGGCCATCCGCGACGCCAATCGCCTGGCCGGCGAACTGCGGCGCGACATGGGCGAGCTCGGCGGGCAGGCCGAGGGTATCGGCAGGATCATGGGCGTGATCGCCGACATCGCCGACCAGACCAACCTGCTGGCCTTAAACGCCGCCATCGAGGCGGCCCGGGCCGGCGATGCCGGGCGCGGCTTCGCCGTGGTGGCCGACGAAGTGCGAAAGCTCGCCGAAAAGACCATGACCGCCACCAAGGACGTGGCCGGGTTCATCACGACCATGCAGCAAAGCGCCCGCAAGAACATCGACAAGACCGACGAAACCACCAGGGCCATCGAGCTCGGCACGAAAAAGGCCAACGAGTCCGGCGAGATGCTCCACGAGATAGTGGGCATCGTGGCCCGCACCTCCGACCAGATACGCTCCATGGCCACGGCGGCCGAACAGCAGGCCGCCACCACCGAGCAGATGCGCCGGGCCATGGAGGAGATCAACCGCATCGCCATGGACACGCTGCAGGCCATGGCCGCCTCGGCCAGGGCCGTGGGGGCCCTGGGCGGTCAGGCCAGGGGATTGGAAAGCGTGGTGGCCGGGCTCAAGTCCGAGTCCGTCGACGGCCGGCCGGCCATCGCCGCCTGAGGCAAGGGGCTTCTCGCGAAGGGCCGGGCCGCGCCATGACCGGAGCGGCCCGGCCCTTCCTGTGCGCTTGCGGGCGACGTCCAAACGCGAGGCTCGTGCGGCGTCCCTTGAAGAGTACGTCGGGATTTTTCAAGAAAAAGTATTTATATCAAAAAGCTGCGTCCTTTTCGAGGACGCGACGCTAGGCGAGCAGGCCGACGAAACGGCCCGACACCTGGCGCAGACGGCGGCTTAAGACCCGGCCGATGTAGAAGAGCACCCGTATGGCCAGGTCGGGGCGGACCTCGGCCAGGGCGTCGAAGTCCTCACGGGTCATGACCAGCAGGCGCACGTCGGTCTTGGCCACCACCGTGGCCGAGCGCGGGTCGTCGTCGAAAAAGGCGATCTCGCCGATGACCGCGTCGCGCGCCAGGTCGATGATGTGACGCTCGGGCGCGCCGGCGTCCTCTTTCTGGATGGTCGCCACGCCGGATTCGATGAACGCCAGGGAATTCGCCCGCCTGCCTTCCTGGATGACGACGGTGCCGGCCGGGAAGGAGGATTCCCGCAGGTAGCCGGCCAGGACGTCCGTGTCCTCCCGGCTGAAGGCCGCGCCGAACCTGAGGCCGTAAAGGAGCGCCGCCACGGCGGCGCGCTGCGCTTGGGTCTGCTCCTGTGCCACGTGGTTTCTCCTTGGGCGGGCGTTTGCGAAAGCTCCCGTCGTCCGACGCGAACTCCCGCAACCGCTCTACCCAAGCTTGGGGAAATTGGAAAGCCGTGGCCGGAGGGCCGGGGCCGGACTTGACGCCGCCGCCCGGGCGGCGCATCAGTCGGCCAAAACGAGGTGACCCATGTTCCTGGTGCTGCTGACGTACGCGAAGGGGCTCGACGTGGTGGACGGACTGCTCGCGGAGCACGCCCGCTTCCTGGACGAGCATTACGCTTCCGGGGCGTTTCTGCTGTCCGGCCGCCGCGCGCCGCGCACGGGCGGCGTCATCCTGGCCCAGGCCGAAAGCCGCGACGCCCTCATGGAAATCCTCTCCCGCGACCCGTTTAGCCGCGAGGGCGCAGCCCGCTACGAAGTGGTGGAGTTCGTGCCGAGCAAGGCCGCTCCCGAGCTGGCCGGGCTGCTCGCCGGGCGCTCGTGTCGCGTCCTCGAAAAAGCATGCGTTTTTTCGAAGATAATGGAGTGAAATTACTATTTTCTAAGGGAAGCGGCCGCTAGTCCAGCGGCGTCTTGGCGGAAGGATCCAGGCGCTTGACCTGCAGGAAGTCCTCCCGGGCCTTTTCCGGCTCGCCCAGGGCCTCGTAGACCTTGCCCCGGTTGAGGAAGACGTCCGGGTCCTCGGCGTCCACGGCGATGGCCAGGGCGAAGTTGGCCAGGGCGCTTTGCAGGTTGCCCTTCTTGAACCAGGCCGCACCCCGGTTGTTGAGGGCCTTGGCGTTGGCCACGTCGATCTCGAGCGTTTTCGAATAGTCGTCGATGGCCTGGTCGTACTGGCGCAGGGCGAAGTGGGCGTTGCCGCGGTTGTAGGCCGCGGCGGCGTCGCCGGGCTGCTTTTCCAGGGCCGTGGTGTAGTCGTCGATGGCTTCCGGCAGGTCGCCCAGGGCCACGCGGGCCTGCGCCCTGGCCGCATAGAAGAGCGCGGCCTTTTCCTCGGGCAGCTCGTTGGAGTCGATGGCTTCGGTGAGCAGGGTGGCGGCCTTGGCGGCGTCGCCGTCGGTCAAGGCGGTCAGGCCGGCCTTGGCCTGGTCGATGCCGCCGGCGGGCGCGGCCTGGGCGGCTCCCAGGACGATGCCGGCGGCGGCCAGGGCCAGGCCGAGCAGGCGGGGAAGACGGCTGTCGCGCATCAGTCGTTCTTCTCCTCGCGCTCGGGCTCGAAGGCCGGCACCTGCAGCTCGTCGTCGATCTTGTCGGCGTCCTGGGCCGAGTAACGCACCATGTTGCGCAAGTGGAAGAAAGCGGTTTCGTCCATGCTCTCGAAATCGACGGCCGTGCCTTCGCTGGTCGAGCGCACGACCATGCCCTTGAGACGCACCTTGATGTCCTTGGAAAGCGTGAAGACCACGGTGCACTCCCGGTCTTCGGCCAAACGCGGCTCGGGGTCGAAAAGCGCCCCCTTCATGCTGATGTTCTGCGTGCTGACCGGGATCTTCTCCCCGTCGATGTAGACATAGGCGTCGAAATGGGCGCAGACGCGGCTGCGCCGGCGTTTATCCTCTCCCATGCGGTTCCTCGCTGCCGGTCGAAAGGCTGCGCCGGCGGGGTTTCGCCCGGGCGCGCAGCCCGGCATGTCACCTTATAACGGGTTATCGTGTGATGATAAAGCCTCAAGGGCAAAGTGGGCAAGGCCGGGGCTCCGGCCGGTTCAGCCGGCCAGGCGAAGCGCCAGCACGGCCAGACCGGCGGTTTCCCAGCGCAGGACGCGCTCGCCGAGGCTTGCCGGCACGAAGCCGGCGTCGATGAAAAGGGCGGCTTCCGCCTCGGTCAGCCCCCCCTCGGGGCCAAGGACGAAAAGGGCCGAGCCCGGGGCGGCCACGTCGGCCACGCAGAGCCGCCTGCCGCTGTCGGCGTCCTCCCAGAGGAGGTAGCGGCGGCAGGCGCGGTCGCGCCAGGCGGCGGCGAGCCCGGCCGCGCCGCCGGCGACCACGTCGAGTGCCGGGAGCTTGGCCGCGCCGCACTGCTTGGCCGCGGCCACGAGCGTGGCGGTCCAGGCTTCCTTGGACGCGTCCGGCATGCGGCCCTGGCTGCGTGCGGCCTGCCAGAAGACGATGCCCGCCGCGCCGAGCTCCACGGCCTTTTCCAGAAAGAAATCGCGCCGGGCCGAGCGGGAAAACCCGGCGGCCAGCCAGACCGCGTTCGTTTCGGGCGGGGTTTCGCGAAGCGATACGGGCGTCAGGACGACCCTTTCCCGGGCCACTTCGGAGACGACGAACTCGCCTTCCCGCCCCGCGCCGTCGAAGACCCGGACCCGGTCCCCCACCGCCTTTCGCAGCACGCGCGCGCAATGATGCGCCTCGCTCCCGGTCAGGGCGTAAGGCGGCGCGAAGGCGTCGCCGGGGAGATAGAATGCGTCGAGGCGGCCCATTCGCCCCTACCGGGAGGTCCGGGGGGGATGCTCCCCCCCGGCCGCCGGAGACATTTTCCCTTTCTCTTGCCTCGTCCTCACGCGCCCACGCTCTTGCGGGCCGTGCCGGCCTTGTAGAAGGGCAGGGCGCGCTTGACCGCCGGCAGTTCCGTGCGCGCGGCCTGGATGCGGAATTCCTTGGCCTCGGCCGCGGCGGCGTCCACGTAGGCGAGCGCCACGGCGTGCCCGAGGCTCGGGCCGAAGGAGGCGCTGGTCACCACGCCGACCTTGACGCCGTTTCTGTCCAGCACGGCGTCGCCGTGGCGGGCGCTGCGCCGGCCGGGAATTTCCAGGGAGACGAGCTTGTCGCGGATCGCCCCGGCCCCGGCCTTGCCCACGTATTCGGCCGGGGAGGCCAGCAGCCAGCCGTAGCCGGCCTCGGCCGGGGTGTGTTCCTCGTCGAGGTCCTGGCCGTAGAGCGGATAGCCCATCTCCAGGCGCAGGGTGTCGCGGGCCCCGAGCCCGGCCGGGGCCACGCGCGGGTCGGCCACGAGCGCCTCCCACAGCTCCACGGCCTTGGTCGCGGGCAGGAAGAGCTCGTAGCCGAGCTCGCCGGTGTAGCCCGTGCGGCTGACCATGAGCTTTTCGCCGGCGAAGTCGACGAAGGAGAAGTTGAAGTACTTGAGCCCCGAGAAGTCGCCGGGAAGGCGCGCGGCCAGCACGTCGTAGGCAAGGGGGCCCTGCAGGTCGATCTTGGCCGTTTCGGCCGAGGCGTCGACGAAGGACAGGCCCTGCCGGGGCAGTCGGGCCTTCACCGTCTCGAAGTCCACGGCGATGCGCGCGCCGTTGACCACCAGCATGTAGGAGTCCGGCGCCAGGCAATAGATGATGAGGTCGTCCACCACGCCGCCGGCCTCGTTGAGCAGGAAGCCGTAGCGGCACTTGCCCGGGGCCAGGGTGTCGAGGTCGTGGGTGACGGCCGTGCCGAGCGCCGCGGCCGCGCCCGGGCCGGACAGGTAGAATTCCCCCATGTGGCAGATGTCGAAGACGGCGGCCTTTTTGCGGGTCTGCTCGTGCTCGGCCAGGATGGAGGCGTACTGGACCGGCATGTCGAAGCCGGCGAAGGGGACCATCTTGGCCCCGTGGCTTCTGTTCCAGTCCGAGAGAGGGGTCTTGACGAGTGCTTCCACGATTGCTCCGCCTTTTTCTTTGGGTGTGCGCGCCGGGCGCGTCTGAGATGTCCGCCGTGCCGTCGCCCGATGGGTGGGGCGGCCGGCCGGGTCGCGTCAGTTCTGGGCCACCATGGGGACGACGATGCCCTTGTCCTTTTTGGCCTTGCGGATGGAGCGGAATTCGTCGAGCAGGGCCACGAGGCGGCCGTAGGTCTTCTTCACCGACAGGCCGTAGGGCGAGAGTTCGGTGTCTTTTTTGCGGATGTAGTTCCGCAGCAGGTAGCCGTCGTTTAAAATCATGTCGCCAAGGGACAGGACGCGCTCGACGAGGGTGTCGAAGTAGTTGACGATCTCGAACTTGAGGTCGTTGAGAATCTCGGTGAAAAGCGAGAGCATGCGCAGATAGCTCAGGTTCTCGCCCTTGTAGTTGCGGTCCTGGAGGTCTTCCAGCATCTTCACCTTGCGGGCCTGCTGGATGTAGTTGTACTTGCTCCAGACTTCCTGGTGCAGGTCGCGCATGGTGCTGAAGTCGTCGTAGTTGTCGGCGCTCAGGAGATAGTTGTCGAGCACCTTGACGACGTTGGAATAGAACTCGTCGGAGTAGCCGATGATGCGGCGCTGGTGCTTGGACAGCCAGGCGTAGAGGAACTTGAGCTTTTTTTCGTGGGTGTCGGTGTTCTCCACGATCTCGTTGCGCTTGTAGACGATGCGGCCGTTGTATTCGCCGCGCACGATGTCGTTTAAGCGCAAAAACAGGCTGTAGGTGTCCTTGACCAGGTTCAGCCGGTAGTAGGTCTTGCCGGTGATCGGGTGGATGACTTCCTGGCTGGCCACGGACAGGGCGCGGTCCTGGCGGACGTTGTTGGGGTCGTACTTGTGCTGGCGGTAGACCACCCGGGTGATGACCACCCGGCGGTCGGGATCGACGAAATAGCCGCCCTCGTCCAGGGCGCGGATGGCCTCGGTCTGGGTCTTGTCCACGGCCACCAGGGCGATCTTCTCCACGCGCGGATAGAACCGGGCCTCGGGATGGGAGTAGAGCGAGGTGATGGCCCGGTCGGTCTGGCCGAGCACCCGCACCATGAACTTTTCGCCCATGCGAAAGAGCCGCCGGGCGAACAGCGCCGAGGAGGTGCGGCGTTCGGACACGATGGGGAAGCCGTAAAGCTCCATGAGGAACTGGTACACGAAGCTGCGGTGGCGCTCGTAGCGCCGATCGTCGCCCACCACGAACTTCTTGATGTTGAGGCCGAAGCGCTTGAGCTCCGTGTCCAGGTAGGACGGGAAGGAGCAGTAGACCCCGGACAGGTAGAAGTCGCTCTGGCTGTCGAGGGACATGACGTGGGCCCGGTCCATGTCCAGGACCGTGGGCAGAAGGGCGGCGTAGTTCTCCAGGCTCGTGACGTCGGTGTCGGCGAACTCCTTGCGGAAACGGTCCTGGGCGGTCTTGGGCAGCCGGGCGCAGAAGGCCCGGGTGTTCTGGCCGAAAATGGAGCTCTCCAGCGGACACTGGTCCCGGTAGGTCTCGTCGGCGTAGTCGAGCAGGCTGTGCAGGATGTCGTACTGGAAAATTTCCTGGAAATAGCGCAGCGGCCGGGCCACGGCGACCATGGAGAAGCCCGGCAGCTCCTTGTATTCGAAGGCGTCGGCCTCGAAGGAGGGCAGAAGCTCGCGAAAGTCCACCACTGGGTAGTTGGCGTGTTCGGCGTAGGGCCGCAGCAGACATTCCCTGATGTGGACCCAGTCGAGGAAGCGCTTGAGATCCGGCAGCGACTGGACGCGCAGGGTCGCGCCTTCCTTCTGGCGGTGCTCGCCCGAGAGGAAAGGCGCTTCGTCAACCTGGCTGAAGGCTTGGGTCCAGTCGAAGGCCATGGCGTCGTCCAAAGTGCTGGGTTGCGCCCCCGGGCGGCCGGGCCGGACCGGGGAAAAAAATCACATATCCCAAAGCGGATTTTTTATAAAGGGGCTGTCAAAAGGCGGCAAGGACGCGCCTTGCCGCCGTCCGTGCGCCGCTGCGGCCGGCTCCGGCCGACGCCGGCCCGCTCAGGCCCCTCGGGTTTGACGCGAAGGGAAGGGCTCCGTATATTGCCCCACACGCAACAGCCGGGCCTGGACTCGGCGCGACGGGGAGGGGCGATGGCGCGCAACCGGAAAGAAGGGCCCACGGCGGCCGTGTCCCGCCAAACGGCCACGCCGCGGCTCCCCGTCGAAGGCCGCCCGACCCAGCCATGACCGACCCCTCGTTCTACGACCAGTTGCTCGCCATCGTCGGCAACGTCTTCGACGCCTATTCCGCCGTGCTGTTCCTGCCCGGCCCGGACGGCGACGTCTGCCGCACGGCCGCCGCCTTCAGCCTGGGCGACGCCCTGGACCGCGACGTGGCCATCGTCCCGGGCATGGGCCTCGTGGGCTGGATCATCCGCGAATCCAAACCCCTTCTCATCAGTAATTTCGACCAGCGCCGGGGCGTGCTCGGCTACTACCGGGGCGGCGAGGAGGAGCGCATCCGCGCCTTCATGGGCCACCCCGTGCCCGAGACCGGCGGGGCGCTGTGCCTGGACAGCCGCAAGACCTACACCTTCGGCGACAAGGATCTCAAGATCCTGTCCCAATTCGCCGCCCTGGCCGGCTCCCACCTGGCCCGGGCCAGGGAGGTGGAGACGAGCCTGTACGAACACCGCTTCTACCAGTGCCTGCGCCTGATCGCCACCCTGCACAAAAGCCGGCCCAAGTGGGAGGCCTTCCGGGACGGGCTGCTGGAGCTCCTGGCCGCCACCACGGGCTACCGCTACTGCCTGCTGGCCGTGCGCGACGAATCCGGCCGGTCCTACTATCTGGAAGGGGCCAACGAGAACCCGTTCCAGGGCGGCCGCGAGGCGGATCTGCGCTTTTCCGTGGGCCAGGGCCTGGTGGGCTGGGTGTTCAAGAACCAGACCCCGGTCTATTCCGGGGAGAAGGACGATGCCGGGGCCACGGGCCTGCCCCTTTTCGGCCTGGACATGCCGGCCGCCGACTGCAAAAGCGTGGTCTGCCTGCCCATCCGTTTTTCGAAAAAAACCCGGGGCGTGCTGACCCTGGCCGACCCCAGGCCCCTGCCCGTCACCGAGGAACTCAAGGTTTTCACATCCATGGTAGCGGAAAACCTGGCCCTTTTTTTGGAAAACCTGCACCTGCGCACCCGTCTCGCAAAGCCTTCGGCATAGACTTTTCGGCCCGCGCCATCTACCATGCCGCCATCGTGGCGACGTGGGGCTTTTTGTTCCCGGCATCCCGAACTTCAATGCGAGCGTGGGCATGTTCTTCAGCAAATTCTTCCGGTTCCTCGGGAAAGACCTGGCCATGGACCTGGGCACGGCCAACACCCTGCTCTATACACCGACCGACGGCATCGTGCTCAACGAGCCTTCCGTTGTCGCCATCGACACCCGCAGCGGCGAACTCATCGCCGTGGGCAGCGAGGCCAAGGAATTCCTGGGCCGCACGCCGGAACGCATCCGGGCCATCCGTCCCATGAAGGACGGCGTCATCGCCGACTTCGAGGTGACCCGGGCCATGATCGCCTTCTTCATCCGCAAGGTCCTGGCCGGCTTCCGCTTCGCCAAGCCCAAGATCGTCATCTGCGTGCCCACGGGCATCACGCAAGTGGAAAAGCGGGCCGTGGTCGAGTCCGCCCAGATGGCCGGCGCGCGCGACGTGAAGCTCGTGGAGGAGCCCATGGCCGCGGCCATCGGCGCGGGCCTGCCCATCGATCGGCCGTCGGGCAACATGGTCGTGGACATCGGCGGCGGCACGACCGAGGTGGCCGTGGTGTCGCTCTCGGCCATCGCCTACGCCGAGTCCGTGCGCGTGGCCGGCGACGAGCTCAACGAAACCATCCAGCGCTACGTGCAGGACGAGTTCCAGATCCTCATCGGCGAAAACATGTCCGAGGAGATCAAGATCAAGATCGGCTCGGCCATGCCCCTGCCCGAACCCCTGTCCATGGACGTGGCCGGCAAGTCCCTCATCGACGGCACGCCGACCACGGTCACCATCACCGATTCCCACGTGCGCGAGGCCATCCGCGAGCCGGTCAACATCATCGTGGGCGCGGTCATGAAGGCCCTGGAAAAGACCCCGCCGGAGCTGGTGGCGGACATCGCCCGAAACGGCCTGCTCCTGGCCGGCGGCGGCGCGCTGCTCAAGGGGCTCGACGCCCGCATCAGCCAGGAGTCCAACCTGTCGGTGCTGCTCGACGACGCGCCGCTGACCACGGTCGTGCGCGGCACGGGCCGGGCCATGGAAGACCGTCTGCGTTTTCGCGACGTCTTCATCAATTGAATAAGGACAGGCGTGACATGGCCATCGACATCGCCTCGGCCCTTTCGGGGGCTCTTTGCGCCGTGCGGGCGGCCGGGGAACGCATCCGCGCCGATTTCGCCGCTCCGCACGACGTGCGCCGCAAGGGCCGCATCGACCTGGTCACGGCCACGGATCTGGCCGTGGAGGCCATGCTCAAGGAGTCCCTGGCCGCGGTCGTGCCCGGGGCCGGCTTCCTGGCCGAGGAAACGGCGGCGGCCACCGCCCTGGCCGGCCTCACCTGGATCATCGATCCGGTGGACGGCACCACCAATTTCGCCCACGGCTTTCCGTTCGTGTGCACCTCCGTGGCCCTCTACGACGGCCTGGAGCCGCTGCTCGGCATCGTCCACGCGCCGCTGCTCGGCCAGTGCTTCGCGGCCGGCCGGGGGCTCGGCGCGCGCTTAAACGGCCAACCCATGGCCGTCTCCACGGTGGACGACCCCGTGGACGCTCTGGTCGCCACCGGCTTTCCCTACGCCATCCGCGAGCATCTCGACGAGATCACCACCGACCTGCGGGCCATGCTGGCCGCGACCCAGGGCATCCGCCGGCCGGGCTCGGCCGCCCTGGACCTGGCCTACGTGGCGGCCGGGCGCTTGGACGCTTTTTACGAACTGGCGCTCAATCCCTGGGACGTGGCCGCCGGCGCGCTCCTCGTGACCGAGGCCGGGGGCAGGGTGGGCAGCTACCGGCCGGCCGGCCCCTACCGGCTCGGGGATTTCCGCATCCTGGCCAGCAACGGCCGGCTGCACGGGGCCATGGAAGGGCTGCTGGCGGAGTGACGGCGTGTCCCCTGGCCGGGCCTTCGGATCGGGCAGGGAGGCCAGGGCATGACTTGGCGCAACGATACGGGAGTCCCGAGGGCGGCAGCCCGCTGGACTCCGGAGGCTTTCTCCCCTGCCGGCCTACCCCGCGCGCGGAAACAGGCTTTTGCGCTCGAAGAAGCGCACCACGGCCGGGGTGAGTTGGTCGCGGTAGTCGCGCACCAGGGCGGCCAGTTCCGCCGCGTCCACGAACATGCCGCCCGAGACCTCCTCGGGGTTGGGGCGCGGCGCGGCGGCCAGGCGGCCGGCGGAAAAGAGCGTCACGAACTCGTAGGCCGTGTCCTGGCCGGCCGGCACGGCGTCGAGGCAGGTCAGGGAAGGGGCGCGAAGGCCAAGCTCCTCCATGAGCTCCCTGGCCGCTGCGTCCTGGCGGGCCTCGCCGGCCCGGACGTGGCCCGTGGCCGACAGGTCGAAGCGGCCCGGGTACAGGCTTTTCCTGGCGGACCGTTTCTGGAGGTAGAGCTTGCCCCGGCCGTCGAACACGAGGACCATGACCGAGCGGTGGTAGAGCCCCTGCCGGTGGGCCTCGGCCAGGGGCAGGACGCAAAGCGGCCGGTCGGCTGCGTCCACGATGTCCACCATTTCCGGCGGCGGGCCGACGATGCGTTTTTTCGCCATGAAGACTTCCCCCGGCCATTGGGCCGCAACCCGTATGCCACAAGCCGCGTGCCATGAACATCCCGCCCTCGGCCGCCCCCGTGCGGCTCGGCCCTGAAAGCGCCCAGGCCCTGGCCGACCTGGAGGCGCGCTGCTTTCCCGATTCCTGGGACGCCGCCGCCTTCGCCGCCGCCTTCGACCGCGCGCCGTTCGCCGCCTACGGCGTCGCGGACGGGGAGGGGGGACTGGCCGCCTACGCCACGTTCCATTTTCTCGGCGACGAGTTCGAGGTGATAAGCATCGCCGTGGACCCGGCCCTTCGCGGCCGGGGGCTGGGCGGCCGGCTCTTCGGCCACGTCTTGCAACAAGTGGATAAAATGGGCATGACCCGGGGGTACTTGGAAGTTCGCGCGGGCAACGCCCCAGCCAAGAGGCTCTACCTGCGCCACGGATTCGCCGCCGTCGGCGTGCGCAGGCGCTACTACCCGGACAACGGGGAGGACGCCCTGGTCATGGTCCGCGAATCGACGGGGACGGGTTCCCCGTAAGCTCAAAACACCCAAGGAGATCGCATGGCTCTTATCCGTATCGACGAGGTGGACGTCAAAGGCAAAAAGCTCCTGATCCGGGTGGACTACAACGTGCCGCTCAAGGGGGACGTCATCACCGACGACCTGCGTATCCGGGCGAGCCTGCCGACCATCGAGTACGCCCTGTCCCAGGGCTGTCCCATGATCCTGTGCTCGCACCTCGGCAAGGCCAAGGGCGAGCCCGATCCCAAGTATTCCCTGGCCCCGGCGGCCAAGCGGCTGTCGGAGCTCCTGGGGCGCGAGGTCAAGATGGCCCCGGACTGCCTGGGCGAGTCCACCAAGGCCATGGCCGCCGCGCTCACGCCCGGCGAGATCCTCCTGCTCGAGAACCTGCGCTTCCACCCCGGCGAGACCGCCGGCGACATGGATTTCGCCAAGGAAGTCATGTCCATGGCCGAGGTCTACGTCAACGACGCCTTCGGCACGGCCCACCGGCCCCATGCCTCCATGGTGGCCTTCGCCAAGGTGGCCAAAAAATGCTGCGCCGGTTTCCTGCTCATGAAGGAATGGAAGTTCCTGGGCGAGGCCGTGGAGTCGCCGGCCCGGCCGTTCGTGGCCGTTTCCGGCGGGGCCAAGGTGTCCTCCAAGCTCGGGGTGCTCAACAACCTTCTGGCCAAGGTCGACGCCATGGTCATCGGCGGGGCCATGGCCAACACCTTCCTGGCCGCCCAGGGCTACAAGGTCGGCAAGTCCCTCATCGAGCCGGACCTGTTTGACGCCGCCCGGGGCATCCTCAAGGAGGCGAAGGAACGGGGCGTGGGCTTCTACCTGCCCGTGGACTGCGTCATTTCCCTGGACGCCGGCAAGCCCATCGCCGAGATGCGGCCCGCCGGCCAGGTGCCGTTTATGGCCGTTCCCGACGAGGCCGTGATCCTCGACATCGGGCCGGTGACTGCCGGGCTTTACGCCCTGGTCATCGAGCCGGCCAAGACCGTGGTCTGGAACGGCCCCATGGGCGCGTTCGAGAACCCGGCCTTCGCCCAGGGCTCCTACACGGTGGGCCACATCGTGGCCGGGGTGCGGGGGCTCAGCATCGTCGGCGGCGGCGACACCGACGTGGTGGTGCACCAGGCGGGGTTGGCCGACAAGATGTCGTTCATCTCCACGGGCGGCGGCGCGTCTCTGGAATTTCTGGAAGGCAAGGAGCTGCCGGCCTTCGCCGCGCTCAAGGAGTGTCAGTCATGAAAAAGCTGATGGCCGCCAACTGGAAGATGTACAAGCTGGCCGGCGAGGCCGGGGACACGGCCGCCGGCCTGCGGGCCAAACTCGACGGCAGGCTGCCGGCCGACCGCGAGGTGCTGGTGATCCCGCCCTTCACGGCCCTCGGCACGACGCGCCAGGCCCTGGCCGGCGCGGCCGGGTTCTCCCTGGGGGCGCAGAACTTCTATCCGTCCAGGCAGGGGGCGTTCACCGGCGAGATCGCGCCGGACATGCTCCTGGACGCCGGCTGCCGCTACGCCCTGACCGGCCATTCCGAGCGCCGCCACATCCTCGGCGAGGACGACGCCCTGGTCGGGAAGAAGACGGCCTTCGGCCTGGCGGCCGGCCTGGCGGTCATCCTGTGCGTGGGCGAGAAAGTGGAGGAGCGCAAGGCCGGCCAAGTGGAGGCGGTGCTGACGCGCCAACTCGCCGCCGGCCTGGCCGACGTGCCGGCGGACGTATCCCCCGACGCCCTGGCCGTGGCTTACGAGCCGGTCTGGGCCATCGGCACGGGTTTGACGGCCGGCCCCAGGGAGGTCGAGGAGGCCCACGCCCTGATGCGGGCCTGGCTCGTCGCGCGTTTCGGGGCGCAAACCGGCGCGGCCGTGCGCATTCTCTACGGCGGCAGCGTGAAGCCGGGGAACGCCGGGGAGCTTTTGGGGATTGACAATGTGGACGGTGTGCTGGTAGGTGGCGCGAGCCTTGAGGCTGAAAGCTTCTCGGCCATTGTGACGGCTTGATGAACCCGCGGCCATGTCCGTGAAAATAACGGGAAAATTCAGTTGACAACGCTCATAATTACTGTACATGTACTCGCCTGCGTCGCTGTGATCATCCTGGTTCTGCTCCAGTCGGGCAAGGAAGGGATGGGCGTCATCTTCGGCGGCGGCAGCCAGTCGGTGTTCGGCAGCACGGGAGCCGGCGGACTGCTGGTCAAGCTGACGGCGCTTTTCGGGGCGATCTTTCTTATCACGTCGCTCGTGTACAACGTGTACTCGGGCTCGCACAAGCGCTCGGCCAAGTCGGTGATGATCGACGCGAGCGGCGCTCCCATCGCGCCGCCGGCCGGGGTGGTGGCGCCTGAGGCGGTCAAGGACGCGGAACCCAAGAAGGGAGTGACCTTCGAGGATGTTCCGCCGCTGGCGCCCAAGGCGCCGGGGACCGCTCCCGCGAACTAGACGATATTTGCCGAAGTGGTGGAACTGGTAGACACGCCATCTTGAGGGGGTGGTGGGCCATGCCCGTGGGGGTTCGAGTCCCCCCTTCGGCACCAAATCATAGTCCAGGGAGGTCCGATAAGGACCGGAACAACCTGGAAAGATTAGCGAAATCGGGCTAGAGATAGTCCGGTTTCGTTTTTTTACGTCCGTTGACATCCGGTATTTGACCGGATAGCAAACCGGATAGGCAAGGAAGTGGCGGTCAGGGAGGCCGGATATCTGACGGCGAACGCCCGCCACGCCTACATCCGGAGGTTATCCGCATGGCCTTGACCGATGTCGCCGTAGGAACGCCAAGCCTGGTCCCAAAACCATCCGCCTCAAGGATGAGCGCGGCCTTCATCTGGAAATTAGCCCCAAGGGCGGCAAGTGGTGGCGGCTGCGCTACTGGATATCCGGTCGGGAGCGGCTCATTTCTTTGGGCACCTATCCGGATATCTCCCTCAAGGATGCCCGGGAGCGCCGCGACGAAGCCCGCAAGCTCATCGCAAACGGCATAGACCCAGGCAAAGCACGGCAGGATGAAAAGGCTGCTGCCGAGGCGCAGGCTGCCGAAGACGCGAATACCTTCGAAGTCGTGGCCCGAGATTGGCACGCCAAGCAGGTAAAGGCCTGGAGCGAAGGGCACGCCGCCAAGGTCTTGGCCCGGATGGAGCAGCACCTTTTCCCCGCCTTTGGTCATCTCCCCATCACAACCCTTCGCGCCCCGGCGATCCTTCCCACACTTCGGGAGATCGAAGCGAAAGGGCATAATGAGACGGCCAGCCTGACGGATCTGTGGAAAGCGGCTGGAGGCACACAGGGGAAGTCGTCGAAATATTGGCGAGAGCTCGAGTCAACACAGGAGTTTGTGAAGACTCTTTCGAAAAAAGAAAGGGTCGGGAAATCCGACCTTTTCAAAGCGGTCATGGGGCGCACGGGAGGCACCTACGCGCATTGGCAAATCGCCCTGGCTACGCCAAGTGGCTGTCTCTATCTGGATGAACGGACTGGAATCGTTCAAAGGTAGCGAATCGCTACTTTTGTATTGGCACACGCAAGCGACTGGAATTGTTCAAAGACGTTCAGAAGACGGTTTTGGAAATGGCGTCAACCATGCCGACAGGGCATCACCACTTCGTCTTATCGAATAGGCCGCGCTTGGAAAGTTCCTGGGACTTGTATTTGTCGAAGTCGAAACGACCTGGGACGGTCGCGCCATCATTGCTATTGGCAGCTACTGCGAAGATGGCCACCATAGCGATGAGGACCACGGCAAGGCCGATAAAAATCCATTCCATGATCCTCAATAACAGGGGCCAGGGCACAAGTCATTAAGCAAGATTGCTGAGGCTCGTAGCGCCCTCACACTGCGGCCAAGCGGCTTGGCCTGGCAACGTCCATGGGCAGGGTTTCGTCGTTTCTGTGGACGGATATGGCATGTGGGCAGGCCGGGTCAGGGTGTGCTTTGAAAACACGGCTTTCATCGGGCTCAAATCTGAGCCGGTCGGCACGGACCTCGACGCCCGCAATTCTGCGTTGGTTGCCCGGCAGGGTGGGGACGCCGCAATTCTGCGGAGTCAGACACCGGAATAACGCCATAACGCCCATCCTGCCGACCAAGACGGCTATTCGACCAGGGTCGTCAGCAGCTCGCCAGCGGATCGGTAGATGGCCTGACACGAGCATTCGATCATGGCGTTGGCCAGGGATGTCGGGGTGTCACCAGCTTGGCGGAAGTCGGTACGAAGGCCGATTATTGGGAGGCCCCGGGCTAGGCGTAGCCAATCTCCCAGGCCGTGCCGTCGTCCACCTGTGTGCCGTCCAGCAACGCGACAACGTGTGTGGCGGCGTGAATCGCATCGCGGCAGCCCTCGAAAATGTACTGCTTGGCCCTGGGACCGAGCATGGCAAGATGGTCTGCCTCGAATAAGTCGCCTGGCCAAGTCACGGTTGTATCGGGAATCTGACGCAGGCGGTCACGGAGGGTTGAGAGGTAGGTCTGGTCTGCGTGGCTAAAGAGAGGGCCGGCGAGGTAGATGCGCTAAGGTTCAGTATTCCTCCGAGTGCTGCCGGTGCTGCTCCCAATTCTCCATGTAGAGCTTAGCCAGGCCAGCGTCCCGGATGATCAGCAGGTTCTCGCCGTTCTTCTCTTGTGCCGCCTTCGTGAAATTGAAGCTCCCCGTCACAACCGTCTGCCCATCGATTACCATCACCTTGTTGTGGGCAATGGCATGGGCTGCATCGATATAGACCGGGACGCCCTCGTTTCTCAGGAAAGTTGCTCCAGTGTATGTCTCCTTCCGCTGGCTCTTGTCCAAAATCACCTCGACCTTCACCCCGCGCCGGGCCGCATCCACCAGAGCCTTAGCGATGGGGGCGCTCGTGAAGCTGTAGGCCTGGACGTAGACAGCTCTCCCGAACTTGCCCGATGGCGTCAACGATGGCCTGCTGTGCGCCACCTTTGGGGCTGAAATAGACACTGACCGGGGTTCCTTCAGGGTCAGGTCGAAGGCATAGGCCCCTGAACAGACAAGAAGCAGACAGAACGTGATTACAAGCTTTCTCACTATTCCGTCTAGAATTTATATGTGCCAGCGTTGGGCATCACACCACCACCAACTCCATCCTTGTTATTCCCCAAAGTCTGATCCAACATAGGTTTGAGGCCCCCGAGCCCCTTATCTTCATCTCCCGGCTTGTTACTGCTGTAGTTGAGACGTGGAGAAGATTTATACTCCGACTTTTTTGACTGTTGAGCATTGCCATTGTTTTGGCTGGTGCCGCTTGGTAAGTCTTCGGCAAACGAGATGCTCGCCAAGAGAAGGGAACAGGTAACAACCAACACAAAACTCCGCATACAACCTCCTGTCCTATACCATGCCAGCCAAGGCGAGAACGGGAGCAAGCTCGTAGCCCGCCCCGCTTGCTCGGCTTGTCTGCTTTTGCTTGGCTATGACCTTGTCTTTGATCTTGTCGTAGGTCGCGCCTGGGATAATTTTTCGGGACACAAGCTGGTCCTTCTTGGCATAGGGACGTCCTTCAATGATCTTTTTAGAGTAAGCGTCACCGATGCCGGGCAACGACTTAAGCTGATCTTCCGTCGCAGAGTTTGGTCAATAAGTTCGGCCTTGGCGGCAGAGGCTTCGACTTTCACCGGTGTGGCTGCGTTCGGAATGACGTAGCACATCTGAAATCACTTTCTCACTAAAATCAACCCGACAACACAAAATATAATTCCGACGAAGTTTATTTTTGAAAAACTTTCTTTATATATCAACAAGCCTACCGGAATAAGAAATATCGCTACTGAAATATTTGACAAAACAGAAGCAATACTAATATCCCACCCCGATCTATAAGCCAATAAAAATCCAACCTCGAGACCTACTATTGCAAAACCTAATGCAATACTTGGCCAAAGTGAATACTTCAAGTGCTCTGATATAGAAAAATTTGAATTACAAAACGGGAGTAGGACAAGAGAAAAGACGATTGCCGTTATATAAGTTACTATCAACGAGACGAATGGATTGAATTGTTGCGGTATAGATTTTTGAAAAATATGATAAAGTACATTTGATAGAACCACTATTACAATTGATATATAATATGACCCCATAGGACCTCCGTCATACGAGTAGATTAAAATTTCAAAATTTTGAACAAATACTCAAAAGTACTAAAAGAATAATGTGCACAAACTTCAATACCACAATGTATAATCGGCATAGACTTAAACAGCTATTAATGAAAGAGCTTTTATTTTATTATCTGCACCCCATGCAAGCGACGAGAGAAAACTATTGAATTTGTTAACTCTTCGCGTTACAGTCGAGGCCAGCGGCATTTTGTCATATTGTTAACTATATGCCCGACATATAAAACTTCGTTTAGCTCTTCAATGTACATTGTTTTTGTAAAATATCAGTGCAATTTGCCCAGAGCAGTCACCGACTTTCATCATTCTGCCAGAACAACATTCTTTTGCGTCACTGTAGCCAGTGGCCGGAAAAGTTGTCATAAGTAAAATTTATAACATTTTTACTACATAAGGATGGCTTATGATCGATGTCAATATGCTAGAAGCCCTGGGCTCAGTCCTTGAACATGGTGGTTTTGAAAAAGCGGCGAAGTCTTTGTTTATTTCACAATCTGCAGTTTCACAGCGAATCAAACAGCTAGAAGAAAGCATTGGGCAAGTTCTAATTGTGCGCTCATCTCCCCCAAAGGCAACTCCTGCTGGAAAACAGCTGCTAAAATACTACAAACAAGTCAAATACCTTGAAGAAGATGTATTGTCCCGATTGGGTTTTGGTTCCAAAGAAAGATATTCAATTCTGGCAATCGGAGTAAATGCCGACAGTCTTTCTACTTGGCTTTTTGATATTGTTAATGAATTCTTTAAAATTAACAATGTATTATTTAATTTGATCGTTGATGATCAAGAAGAAACTCATAAGTTACTTAAGGACGGCGACGTTGTGGGATGCATAAGTGCAAGCAATGTCATTGTCCAAGGCTGTTCCTGTGATTACCTTGGCGCTATGCAATATAAATTTGCTGCCAACCCCACATTTTGCAAAAAATGGTTTGACAACGGTATTAATTATATCAGTGCAACAGATGCCCCAATTGTCAACTTCAATACGAAAGACACCATTCACCACCAATTGTTTAAAAATATTTTTCAAAAAGTTCCTAGTGAATTCAATTCACATTACGTTCCATCCCCAGAACAACTATTACGCGCAGTAGCAAGTGGATTGGGGTATGGAGCAGTACCCAGCATTCAAGCTGAAAGCTATTTTCGAGCCGGTGAACTCATAGATCTTTTCCCCGGGATATATGTTGATATTAATCTTTACTGGCATTATTGGAATATTGATCTCCGATTTTTAAAAAAATTCACAAAATCCCTAACTGAGCAGTCAAAGCTCGTTTTAAAACCTTATTAGCGGTGCTGCTTTCTGCGTCATGAAAAGACCTCACCGCACCCAAAGCTTCTATAATAGCAGAGCATAACGTTTCAAGAGACTCCTCATGTATCCCAAGACAACCCTTGCTCCCGTTGTCATTTTCAAATTGTAATAAAATCATTTTCATTTCTGGAGAAATACGTGGCTGTAAGAATCTCACTACAAAAGGAATTACTGAATCGAACTTGTCCATGCAACCTCCTATTCGCCTGTTATACATTCAGTACAACCACACAGCCACATGATCTACCTTAGGTAACTTGACAATAATTTATCCGCGATGATTTCTGCCACTCTGGCAGGCAGCGACGAAGCAATGTTTAGCGATTGCTCGTTGTATTTTTCCATTTCATATGTCTTTGCACATTCACATTCCAAGCTTAACATTTCGTCAATGCTTTTGCTTACATTAAAAGAGTTTATTGCTTTATATAAATCCCCATTACATCGATAACAATTGCTTACATAAAGCTGAGGCGTTGGATAGAATTCAAAGCCTCCTATGCGCAACTCAAAGCCCAAGTCTTCAATGTTTTCTTTAATCTCTTCAATTATATCTTTCAGTATCCATCCACTTGGAATACGATAGATCCCCTGTGAGTAAAAATAATCAACTAAAGTCCACTTTTGGATGCTGGTCGGCTCAAGAGAAACAACATCTGTTAGGTTGCGCAATTTTCTTAGACTCTCGACAACATCCGATATTGATTCTTTTATTGTTAGGAATAATGGCTTCACTGTAATGTATGTCAGCATTTTTATTTTGTATTTTTTAACCAATTCAGCCGCTTTTGTGTAGTCGTTAAAGGAAAACCCTTTATTTATGCAAAGGTCACGCACAACTTCTGAGACAGATTCTAACCCCATGCCAATCTCTGCGGATGTAGATTTCAATAACTCGGCCATAACTTGCAATACATTTTCAGTGATAAACTCAGGTCTACTTTCAATTATAACATGCTTTATATGGTTGTTCGATTCAACTATTTTTAATATTTCTGCTAAGTCATGGTCACACATCTCTTCCCGACTTAATATTGATCCAGCATTATAAATACATACAATTGGAAATTCTTTAAAATCATATTTTATATATTCACTTATGAACTGCTGAAGATGCGATCCTTCAGGCATGAGACCGCTTTTTGTTGTCCCATGATAATGGCCACACATGGAACATCCCCCATAATCTAACTTACACCATGAACATCCAACTCCACGTAAATAAAAAATGATACGCTTAACTTGTTTACCATCCAAGTATCCGGTGCTTATAGATGAATTTGCAACGGATGTTAATTTATAATTCTTCGGTGCATAGGGAGAATAGTTTTTAAGCTTTTGGATCATATGAGTCAGTACGCGCTGACTATTCGTTTCTGCATTCATATTCCATCCTTTTGCTATCATGTAGGCAGCGATAACCAACAGCCATCGTATAAATTCATGCACATAAAAAGTATAATTAATACTTTTTATGATGTATCAGTAAATTTCATTTAAATTTGCTTGAGCTGCTCGAATAATTCTAGGAAAAATAAGCGGTTAAGCGCTCCCCCAAAGACCCTATTCTCTCGTGCCGGGCCATGAAATTTCATGAGGACTTTCAAACGAAAGGGCGAAATCGGCCCAACAGCGAGTTGGCGCTGAAGGAAAGTACCGCAAGGAGGCGGGTAGGCTGCTCGAGGACGGGCGCGGGGCCTGGTAGGTTAGCGACTTGTCTGTCGCCAATTGAGTGTAAATTTCACCAGGGAGTCGAGGAGAATAGACACGAGACGTGTCAAATTGGGGGCTCAACTACTTTTTGCGAAATATCGCTTCCACTGACCTGCCGTCATTCTTCGGACCAGTCAATTCTTGAGGGCGGCTCCGTGGTTTGAGGTACTGTCGAGCATCCGGGCAAAGGCCCCCGGCGTCATTTTACCGAGGCTCGAATGCGGCCGCACCTCGTTATACGTCCTGCGCCAATCCTCGATGACCACCTTGGCTTCCGTCCGGGAGCGGAACCATTCCATGGAGAGGCATTCGTCCCGGAATTTGCCGTTGAAGCTCTCGACCATACCGTTTTGCCAGGGCTTGCCGGGATCGATCAGGGCGACTTCGAGCCCTTGGTTCGCCACGGCTCGAACACTGGTAGCGCGTCCTGGATCCGGAAATGGTCTTGGACGTTAAAAAACCATTCTTGTCATAGGTGAAGCTCGCGTTCCCGGCCGCAGTCAGGTGGTCTTCGCTGTCATGGACATAGGCCCGGTGGCGGACGGTCGGCGCATCGCCGCCGCCACGGGAGCCGGCGCGGGCGTCAACCTCAACGGCCTCCTCCCCGCCGGCCCGAGCCGCAATGGCGTTTCCATCCTGACCGAGGCCGACACGGGCAGTGCCGTGCGCCCGGGGATTCTCGTGCGGGTGGAGAGGATGGTTGAGCGGCAAACGGCAGGCGGGCGCCGGCGCGGGCGCACCTTCACGGCGATGCGGGAAGGGTCGGCCAAGCGTACGGCGCCTTCGGACGGGGAGCAAGAGCCCCTTTGCGGGAGGGGCCAAATGCCGTAAACTGATCCGAGTCCCGCCCCTCCGGGCGCACCGCATCGCCGCACCACAAGGAGCGCCGCCATGTCAGACCGCATCGCCGTCGCCGGCCTGTCCGTCGAGAAAACCCTCTACGACGTCGTGGCCGGAGAAATCCTCCCCGCCACCGGCATCGCCCCCGAAGCCTTCTTCGCCTCCCTGGCCGCCATCGTGGCCGAGCTGGGCCCGAAAAACCGGGAACTGCTCGCCAGGCGCGACGCCATGCAGGCCGCCATCGACGTCTGGCACAAGGAACGCGCCGGAAAGGCCCACGACGCCGAGGCCTACAAATGCTTCCTGGCCGGCATCGGCTACCTCCTGCCCGAAGGGCCGGATTTCGCCATAGAAACCGGGGGAGTGGACCCCGAGATCGCCTCCATCCCCGGACCCCAGCTCGTGGTGCCCATCACCAATGCCCGCTACGCCATAAACGCCGCCAACGCGCGGTGGGGCAGCCTCTACGACGCGCTCTACGGCACGGACGTGATCCCCGAGACCGGCGACGCTGCCAAGGGGCCGGGCTACAACCCGGCACGCGGCGCTGCCGTGGTGGCCTACGCCTCGAGCTTCCTGGACATGGCCGCGCCGTTGGCCTACGGCCGCCACACCGACGTGACCGCCTATGCGGTCGTGGATGGCGCGCTTGCCGTTTCTTTCGCCAACGGCCAGGTCGCGGGGTTGGCCAGGCTCGAGCGCTTCGCCGGCTACACGGGCGATCCCGCCTCGCCGGCAAGCGTGCTTTTTCGCAACAACGGCCTGCACATCGAACTCTTCTTCGACCGCTCCCATCCCGTAGGCGCGGCCAGCCCCTCGGGCCTCAAGGACGTGGTCCTGGAGGCGGCCGTGACCACCATCCTCGACTGCGAGGATTCCGTGGCCGTGGTGGACGGACCGGACAAGGCGCTCGCCTACCGCAACCTGCTCGGGCTTTTTCGGGGCGAGCTGACGGCCAGCTTCGAGAAGGGCGGGAGGACCGTGGCCCGCGGCCTGGCTCCGGACCGGCTCTACGCCGCGCCTGAGGGCGGCGAATTGCTCCTGCCCGGCCGCAGCCTCCTTTTCGTGCGAAACGTCGGCCACCTGATGACCACCGACGCCGTCCTCGACGCCAGGGGCGAGGAGATTCCCGAAGGCATGCTCGACGCCATGGCCACGGCCGCGGCCGGCCTGCATGACCTTAATGGCCTGGGAAGGCTTCACAACAGCCGGTCCGGCGCGGTCTACATCGTCAAGCCCAAGATGCACGGCCCCGAGGAGGTCGCCTTCGCCTGCGAACTCTTCGACCGGGTCGAGGACGCGCTCGGCATGGCGCGCAACACGCTTAAAATAGGCGTGATGGACGAGGAACGGCGCACCTCGCTCAACCTCAAGGAGTGCGTGCGCGCGGCCAGGGCGCGCATCGTCTTCATCAACACGGGCTTTCTGGACCGCACCGGCGACGAGATCCACACCGTCATGGAGGCCGGGCCGGTGGTCGGCAAGAGCGCCATGCGCGCCGAGCCCTGGATGGCGGCCTACGAGGACGGCAACGTGGACGTGGGCCTGGCCTGCGGCTTTTCCGGCCGGGCCCAGATCGGCAAGGGCATGTGGGCCAAGCCGGACAGGATGGCCGAGATGGTCGCGGCCAAGATCGAGCATCCGCGCTCCGGGGCCAACTGCGCCTGGGTGCCGTCGCCCACGGCCGCCACGCTGCACGCCATGCACTACCACGCCGTGGACGTCTTCGACCGCCAGCGCGAGATCGCCGGCCGCGCCAGCGCCGACCGTGAGGTCCTGCTCAGGCTGCCGCTGCTCGGCGACGCCCGCCCCACGGCCGAGGAGGTCGTGCGGGAACTCGAAACCAACGCCCAGAGCATCCTCGGCTACGTGTCGCGCTGGGTGGACCAGGGCATCGGCTACTCCAAGGTGCCGGACCTCACCGACGTCGGCCTCATGGAGGACCGGGCGACGCTGCGCATATCCAGCCAGCACATTGCCAATTGGCTGCGCCACGGGCTTTGCGACGAAGGGCAGGTGCGCGATGTCCTGGCCCGCATGGCCGCAGTGGTGGACCGGCAAAACGCCCTGGACCCGGCCTACCGGCCCATGGCGGCCGATTTCGGCTCGAGTGTCGCCTTCGCCGCCGCCTGCGACCTCATCTTCAAGGGCCGTGAACAGCCGAGCGGCTATACCGAGCCCATCCTGCACGCCCGTCGGCGGCAGGCCAAGGCCCGAAGCTGAGGTCCGCCCCGGCATACGGAGGAACATGACGCGATGCTGCCGACCAATTGGGTGAAGATCGGGCTGATGCTCCTGGCTTTTGCGCTGTCCATGCCCGAGGCGGGGATGCTGCACGCCTCCTCGGAAGGCGGGCACGGCGGGGACTCCAAGAAAAGCGAGAAGAAGGGCGAGAAGAAGGAGGCGAACAAACCCGAGAACGGAGCCATCGTCATCGGCCCCGTCACGGTCAACATCCTGAGCAACAAGGGCTTCCGCTTCCTCAAGCTGACCATGCTCGTGGAGTGCGAGGACAACGCGGCGGCCGAGCGCATCACCCTGCCCGACGCCCGGGAGGAGCTGGTGCTGCGGCTCTCCACCAAGCTGGCCGAGGACCTGCTGACAAGCGCCGGCAAGATGGCCCTTCGCCGCGAGCTCATCGAGCTTTTCGGCAAGTACGCCGGCCCCGGAAAGGTGAAGAACATCTATTTCCAGGAGTTCGTCTTTCAATAAAAGGAGGCCGCATCGTGTTCGAAGCCGTCACCGAGGCCATGGCCGCGCGCATGCGGGCCCTGGAAGACATCGACAGCGCCGACCGCAGCGACGGCACGCCCCACGCCAAACGGCTGCGCCAGGTCTCGCCCGAGACCGGCCGGTTCCTGGCCATCCTGGCCGCTGGGGCTCCGGCGGGCAACTGCGTCGAGGTGGGCACCAGCGCCGGCTATTCCGCCCTGTGGCTGTCCCTGGCCTGCCGGGCCAGGGGCGATGTGCTCGTGACCATCGACCGGGACCCGGACAAGATGGCCCTGGCCGAGGAAACCCTGCGCCTGACCGGAACCGGCGACGTGGTGCGCCTGGCGCGCGGCGACGCCCTGGAGATTCTCGCCGGCTTCGACGACGTGGCCTTCGCCTTCGTCGACGCCAACCGCGACGTATTGTTGCCCTGCGCTCAACTCCTCGTCGACCGGCTGGTTCCCGGCGGTATCCTGACGGCGGACAACGTCATCAGCCACGCCCACGAGATCCCGGGCGTGGTGGAGCGCATTCTGGCCGATCCCAGGCTCGACGGCGTGGTGGTGCCCATCGGTTCCGGCGTGCTCCTGGCCAGGCGCGTCGGGGAGCGCCGATAGGAACGCGGCCGGGGCGGGCCGCCCCGGCCGCCTGAACCGGTTCGATCCTGCCGTTTTCGCCCGGCCCGCCTCAGCCCTGCGCCAGCCGCCGTACTTCCGCCTCCTTGTCCAGCAGATCGCGGCGCAGCATATCCAGGTCGCCGCGCCAGAGCTTGTCCGCGTCGGCGTCGGAAACCTTGTATTCGAGCTTGATCTTGTTGCCCATGATGTGGGCGACCTGGGCCATGCTTTGGGCCATGGCCAGGCTCGAGCCCTGTTTGTGGGCCACGCGTACGGTCCCGTCGTACACGGCCGGTCGGCCGGCCAGGAAGGCGCGGATGTCGCGGTCGAGGTCGTCGAACTGGGTGGGGTTGAAGCGGATGTCGAAGCCGCCCACGGTCTCGAGGGAAGCGCGCGGCAGCAGGTGGCAGCAGCCCGAGACGGACAGGCAGGAGCGGGAGTAGGCGTAGAGGCCGAGGTCCGGCGCGCCCCGGCAGGGTTCGCACACGAACAGGCGCTCGTTGGTTTCGGGCAGGCTCTGTTCGCCGGCGTCCGGCGGGAAGAGGTTGAAGTCGGCGGACTGGTGGTCGTGGGGCGCGTCCCTGTCCACGATGGCGCAGCCCACGGCCCCGGCTTCGGGGTGGCGGCGGCCCGTTTCCAGGAGCCGGGCCAGCCAGTCGGCCGGGGGGAAGGCGTCGTCGTCGAGAAAGGCCACGTTGCGGCAGGCGGCGACCTCGGGCTGGGCCAGCAGCCAGTTGCGCGCCCCGGGCGCGCCGATGTTGACCGGAAGGCGCACGGACAGGAAGCGGCCCTCGGGAAAGAGCCGGGCCACGTCGCCGAGGACGTCGGCCGTGTGGTCGCTCGATCCGTTGTCCAGGGCGACCACGATCGCGCCGCCGAGGTCGGTTGCGGCCAGGTGCGTCAGGCAGTCCCGGAAGAGCTCGGCCTTGTTCATGGAATAGAGGCACACGGCCGCCTCGCCGGCCTGGGGCGAAGGCGCGGCGGCCCGGGAGGCGGCCAGGGCGAAGGCCCGAAGCGTCAGGTTGACGTGCTGGGGCAGGGTGCGCCAGGCGGCCAGGCAGGCTTCGAGCGCCTCCTCGCGACGGCCCAGGCGCTCCAGGCAATGGGAGGCGGCGACGGCGGCGTAGAGACCCCAGGCGTCGGGGTCGAGGCCGGAGAGGCGCTCGAGGGCCGTTTCCGGGGAAAGGCGCAGCACGGCCAGTTCGGCGGCCAGCCGGTCGTAAAGGGGCGGCGGCAGGCTGCCGGCGAAGCCAGCCAGGAGGGCGGCGGCGACGTCCGCGTCCGGCAGCCGGCACAGGCTCCCGAAGGCCGGGGCGAGCCGGCCCAGGGCGTGGACCTTGTCCTTGGCGGCCACTTCCAGGTAGCGCACGACGAGTTCCGTGTCGCCGCCGGCCAGGATCTGGTCGAAGGGAATGTCGTTCGGGGCGGCGTCGAGGGCGCTTGACACCAGGCGCGTCGCGGCCGTCGCCCGCGGGGCGAGGAAGGGGCGGGCGGCCTGGGTTTCGCCCAGCAGGGCCAGGCTTGCCGCGTCGAAGGGGTTCTCCTGGAAGGCCAGGACCAGGATCCCCCGGGCGGCGGCCTGGCAGTCGACGTTGTCCTGCCCGAGCAGGATGCGGCAAAGCGACAGGCGCAGCTCCTTCTGTTCGCCGGTGAGGGCCCAGATGG
The DNA here is from genome assembly GCF_029978005.1 of Solidesulfovibrio sp. Taxonomy (GTDB): domain Bacteria; phylum Desulfobacterota; class Desulfovibrionia; order Desulfovibrionales; family Desulfovibrionaceae; genus Solidesulfovibrio. The sequence continues at coordinate 30,403 of NZ_JARKOZ010000039.1, forward strand.
GCAGGGCGTCGCAGACGGCGGCCAGGAAGCCTTGCGAGGGGGCGGGGATGGAAGGGGTTGTCGGAAAACCGGTCACGGACGGCATGGCAATCCTTTTCCCTTGGTTGTTCTGGTGATAGGCTGCCTTCCGCACTACGGAAACCCCGGCCAAAAGTCCAATAGCCGCATGCGGCGGCTGTATTTCCCATACGGGAGGTCCAGGAGGGATGTGTCCCTTCTGGCCGCCGGAGGCGTTTTTCACCCATGAATCACATCGCTGTGCCCGCGGCGGCGGCGGCGCTTCGCGCCGGCGGCTGCGTGGTCTATCCGACCGAAACGTTTTTCGCCCTGGGCGCGCTGGCGACCGAGGCGGCGGCGCTGGCGCGCGTCGTGGCCGTCAAGGCCAGGCCGGCGACCAAGCCGTTGCCGCTGCTCGTGGGCGGGCTGGACCAGCTTTCGGGCGTGGTGGCGGTGGGGTTTCTGGACGGCCCTCTAGGCGGGGATTTCCGGGAGCTGGCCGCGCTTTTTTGGCCCGGGCCGCTGTCGCTGGTCGTGCCGTGCCGGGAGGCGCTGCCGGGGCTGGTCAAGGATGGACGGGGGTTCGTTTCGGTGCGCTATACGCCGCATCCGGTGGCGGCGGCCCTGTGCCGGCTGGCCGGCGGGGCGGTGGTGGCCACCAGCGCCAACGTGAGCGGCAACCCTCCGGCGGCGGACGTCGCGGCCCTCGATCCGGCGGTGGCGGCGGCCTCGGACGGGGTCGTGGCCGAGGGGCCGGCTCCCGGTGGCGGTCTGGCGTCGACCGTGGCCGGGCTTCTCGGCGGGCGGCGGCTGCGGATTTTCCGCCAGGGCGCGACGGCGCTGGCGGCGCTACGGGCGGCCGGGTACGAGCCCTGCCTGCCGCAGGCGTGAAAGCGCCTTTTCCGGCGTGATGCCCGCCAGGCAGGGCAGGGGCCTCTGGCAGCCCGGGGCGAACTCGCCGGAGGTGACCGAGACGCAGGGTGCGCAGTCCAGGCCGGCGGTGACGATCTCCAGGCCGGCCGGCCCCCATTGGCGCGGGGAGGTGGGGCCGAAAAGGGCCAGGCCGGGCACGCCGTGCATGGCGGCCAGGTGCATGGGACCGCAGTCCGGGCCGACCGCGAAGCGGCAGGCGCGAAGGGCGCGCGACAGTTCCCCGAGGTCCCCGGGCTCCAGGATTTCGCCCCCGGACGGCAGCACGCCGCGGTCCCGCTCCACCGGGCCGATCACGAAAACCGGGCGCAGGCCATGCTCCCGCAGCAATTCCGCCAGATGTTCCAGATTGGACAGGGGCCAGGCCTTGTCCATGTGGCCGGCTCCGGGGAAAAGCAGCACCGTGGCGCCTTGCGGCGCATGGCCGCCGAAGCAGCCCTGGAAGGCCTCACGGTGGTCTTGCGCGAAGGCGATGCCCCAGGCGCGCAGGGCCTCGCGGTAAAGCCCCAGCGGGGCGACGTCGCGGCCCGGCACGACGCCCCGGACGAAGCGGAAGCCTTCCCAGTCGGGCAGGGCCGGGCGCGAGGCCAGGCCCGGCCGGAAGACCAGCGCCCCTTCCAGGTCCCTGGGCCAGGCCTCCCCGGCGAAACGGGCGTCCAGGGCGCGGCGCAGCGCCGGCGGGCAGGGGGCGGCCAGGGGCGTGAGCCAGCGGCCATGGGAGGGCGGGGCGGCCCAATAGACGGAAAGGCCCTGGAAATGGCGGGCCACGGACAGAAAAAAAGGCCAAGCCAGAAGAAAATCTCCAAGTGCGCCGGCATGTTCCAAAACGATCTTGTCAGGGGGCCGCATTTCGCGTAGTCTCTCGGATAAGAAAAAACTTATTTTTATAAACGCTTGAGACATCTTTCCCCGCGCGCCCGACCGGCGGGCGGCCCGGCGGGAGGCTGTCTTGGGCTCGTCCCGGAGCCGAAGACCCATGGCCCTTACCAAACCCTGTCCCCATTGCGGTCAGCCCGTGGTCCACTACCGCAATCCCGTGCCCACGGTCGATGCGCTGATCCACATCCCGGGGCGCGGCGTGGTCTTCGTCAAACGCCTCAACGAACCTTTCGGTTGGGCCTTGCCCGGAGGCTTCGTCGATTACGGCGAATCCGCCGAGAAGGCCGCCATCCGGGAAGCCAAGGAGGAGACCGGGCTCACCGTGGAACTGACCGGACTCTTGGGCGTATATTCCGATCCCGCCCGCGATCCCCGGCAGCATACCATGAGCGTGGTCTACATCGCCCAGGCCCTCGACCCGGACGAACTGGCCGCAGGCGACGACGCCAAGGAAGTCGACGTCTTTCCCGTGGGACAGTGGCCCAGCCCCCTCTGCTTCGATCACGAACGTATTGTCAATGATTACGCAATATTACTGGGTAGATACAAAGCCTGATCCGTTCGCCGTTATGGTTTGCTTAATGTTTCGGGCAGCGGAGGGCAAGCGGCGCATTGTCCGTGCATGCGCGGCAACACCGCGCGCCGTCACGGGAAACGGGCGGTTTCGGGCCCGCGAACGCAACCGGCCAGGCCGAGGAGCGCGATGAAGTTCCATCACAAGGTCCTCTTTGTC
>NZ_JARKOZ010000043.1 GCF_029978005.1 Solidesulfovibrio sp.
GCTCGACCGGGGCGGCAGGCTCGGGCTCAGCAAGCGCAGGAGTCCGCAAGACCAGGTCCGTGCACGGCGCAAGCGCAGCAGCTGCCGACGATGGCGGGCCGTGAGAACGACCATCTGGCCCAGTCGAGAGCATCAAGTCGGTGAAGTTGCTGTCCACCCCGACCTGGGCGTAGTGCTGATGGAAGACGCGCTCGGACGCCCAGCGGCCCAAATGGAGGATCTTGTCGGTCATGACCTCCTTGGCCACGGCCCAGCTGGCGCCACCGCGACGGAAGCCGCGTGCAGACAGCAGAGTGCGGTCGCCTCCCGCGGCGGCAATGAACTGGTTCAGGATCCCCGAGGCTGTTGCGGCAGAGATGCCACGGTAGGGGCGGCGCAGCTGAACGATGACGGGTGTCGTCGCCACTTCGGGGCCCCGCATGTCCATGGTGCGACGCTTCCAGCACAGGAAGCAGCTGACTGGGTCCAGCAAGGGGTCCGAGCAGCGCCACACCGTCACGCTGGCGCCTTTGGCCGTGTAATCATTCTTGAATCCCAGTAGACACACGATGACTCGATCGTGCGCTGGGGGCACCGTCACTTGGCCCATGGTCGGCAGGATCAAGTCGGACGGGCGCAACAGCGCCAGGAAAGCCAGCAGGGCGCACAGCTTGCTGCGCAGGCGCTCCAGCGACAGCGACTCATTGGGGCCCCACCGACGCAGCACGTCCGTCAGCAGGCTGGGAGGCACGGGCAGGCCCTTCTGCACGGGCTGGGTGGTGCGCGCGAGTCGGATGCCCTTGCGAAGGCGTTGCAGCAAATGATCGCGCGCCGGCGATGGGCGTCCCAGAGCGTCATGGACGAGGTTCACCACGGTGCAGATCAACGAGAGGGCAGCACGCGGACGGCAGCTGGACCGCGTTGCAGTGTCCAGGTACTCAGCCAAAGCAGCCACAGGCATGGGCACCAGTGGCACGGCCTTGGTGCAGCAGAAGCGGGCGAGGGCGCGCAGGCGGTTGTTCAGGGACTTGGCTGAGGAGCGCTTCACAGTCGACGCAAGTAGCGCTCGAGTGCCGTCGCTCCAATCGGAGGATGCCGCGCGCCAGAAATCCGCCACGCACAGACGCGCCACGAGCGGTTCTTCAGCGGCTCGACATGGCCGGTCGACGCCGGGAAGTAGGCGCGCGGGTCCTCGGACGGCAGCACGATCGGGTAGTCCACGGCCAGGCGCCGCAGCAGGGGCCACCAGGGCTGGCCCGGCCACAGCGGGGCAATCAGCGTCGCATCGCACTGGGACAGCTGGACATGGCGCAGGACGCGGTGGATCAGGGAGAAGGGCGGGCACACGTAGCTGTTCTCGCTGGGGGACCACAGGGCTGACAGGGTGTCGGCACGCAGGGACTCCACATCGTTGTGCCGACTCTCGTACCGCGGCAGCTGACGCGTCCGGAAGGACGCCATCCTGTCTATCGTATGCGGGCCCCATAACCGATCCAGCGATCGGAACAGGGACGGGTGCAGCTGCCAGTCGGAGCGGTCCTCCTGGCGAGACAGGGCGTCCGCACTGGTGTTGGTGGTGCCGGCCACATGCACGGCGCGCAGCGAAATGCCGTGCTCGGCTGCCAGCGAGTGGATCGCCCGGGCCAGCGTGTCGAGGCGCTCGTTGAGGCGACCGAAGCCGTTGAGGTGGGCCACTGTGGTGGCGTTGTCGCACTGGACGCACACCGTCTTGCCGGCCCAGGACGCGCCCCAGATCCGCAGCGCGTTGAGGACGGCCATGGACTCGCGCTCGTTGATGGGCCGCGCGGCCATCGCCTCGGTCCACGAGCCGCACGCTGTGCGATCGTCCCAGGCGGCGCCCCAGCCCAGGTCGGAGGCATCCGTCGACAGGGTCAAGTCGGCCGGACGCGGCAGGGGACAGGCTCCGTTCCAGCCGTCGAGCGCTGCTATCCACCAGCGTACGTCCGCGCGAGCCGCATCGCTGAGGCCAACAGCGGCGCTCCAGCACGGCGCATTGGCAATGTCGCGGTAGAGGTTGCGCAGGAGCAGCTTGGCCGGCGCAATGGCCCGCGAGACCGACAGGCACAGGCCAGCGACATGGGCAAGGCGGCGCACTGGCACGGGTCCGTCGCGGGAGAGCAGCCGCTTCAGCTCGTGGCGGATGGCCCGTCTCTTGTCGGCAGGCACGCAGAACCGAACGGCCGGCGCGGTCTGGATGTCGTAGCCCAGGAAGGTCTGCGAGGTCGACGGCTCGAAGTGGCACTTCTCGTCCTTGAGCACGAAGCCCGCCGCCCGCATGGTCTCGCGGAAGATGTGGACATGGCTCCTGGCTAGGGGAGGCTCGGCTGCAATGATGAAGTCGTCGATGTAGCATACGAGGCGAAGGCCGCGCATGCGCAGGTACTCGACGAGGGGCCGCACGAACTTGGTGAAGGCCCACGGCGCGCACGACAGGCCAAATGGCAGCACAGTGTAGACGTAGAAGTGGCCGCGCCACTCGAGGCCCAGGTGCTTCCAATGGTCGGGGTGGATGCGCAGATGGTGGTAGCCCTCGGACAGGTCCGCCGTTGCCAGATGGTCGTTGGGGTTCAGCAACGGCGCCAGTGTCGTCAGGTCCTCGAGCTTGAAGGGCGGCGCTTGGACGGACTCGTTGACGAAGCGCATGTCGATGCACAATCTGAGTTTGCCGTTCTTCTTGGGGGCGCACGTCAGGGGAGACACGTTGTGCGGGCGCTGCTCGACCCGCACGATGGCGCCCGTCTGGAGAAGGCGGGCGAGCTCCGTGTCGACGAAGTCGTGGTTCTCGGCGCGGACGTAGTTGGGGAGGACGGAGGGAGGGGGCTCCTGCAGGAAGGGGATGCGGAAGCCCTCCAAGAGCCAGCGCTTCACCGTCGCCGGGACATGCAGGTTGCGCAGCCAAAAGGACGCATGCTCGGGCCTTGACGGGCGGCCCGTGCTCGGCGGCGGCGGCGGAGGGCTGGCTGGTGTGGCCCTGGAGGCCATCACTGGGCGTCGGCGCCGCCGGTCGACTTGCCGGCGGGGCCATCACTGCGACCGAGGCTGCGGCGCGGCGCACGCGGGAAGCGGCCCTGCTGGCGCTGGGCAAAGCCCTGGAAGGGGTCGTCACGGCGGCCGTTGAAGTCGCGGCGACCGAACGCAAAGCCGCGACCGAAGCTGCCCCCGCGGCCGCGTCCGCCGAAGTGGCCCGGCCCGCCCCGCCCGCTCGGCTGCAGCTGGCGCTCGCCCTGGGCCAGGCGGACGGCGAGGTCGACGCGCTGCGCCGTCTCGGCGGCGATCTCGGGCTGGGCCTCGATGGCGTCGTAGAAGCGGGCGACGTCGCTGGCCATGTTGGCGCGGACCCAGAGCCCCGTGCGGCGGCGGCTGGCGGACTCGGCGATGGCGCGCGCGTACTTGCTGACCTCGGTGCGCAGGGTTTCCTCGTCGCAGTCGGCGTCGCAGAGGCGCTGGATGTTGGCGGCCGACTTGTGGATGCGGCCCAGGATGCGGAGCTCGGGCTGGTTGTCGCGGCCGAGCCCGCGCAGCGTTCCCCACTTGGGGAAATCGGCCGGGAGCGGGATGCCACGGAGGACTGGGGCGCTCCCGGCGGCGTCGCCAAAACGCTCCGGACCGCCATCCGCGTCGCCGCCGTCGTCCTCGTCGTGGTCGGACGGCTCGCCGCCTGTCGGGGCCTCATCGTCGGATGCAGCGCCTGCTGCGACCTGACGGCGGGGGGGCGGCGCGGATGGAGCGGTCGCTCGAAAAAACGGAGCGGAGGGCGCTTGACGTTGTTGAATCTGCTGGCACACGGCAGCAGCGATGCTTGCAATGACGTCGGGTGTGAGCGGCAGCGAAGAGCCTTCATTGGTCGTCATGTGATGATGGCCTTCCCCGTCGGCCGGCTGCACGGTCCTTGGGCCTTGGTCTGGCGCTTGCGTGGCCTCCCCGGAGCCGCGCTGGGACACGCCTTGGGCCATCGTAGAGCCTTGGGCCGGCGTAGAACCTTGGGCCATGGTAGTACCTTGGGCCAGCGTAAATCGTCCGGGGAGGGTCACCACGCACGGCGGAGAGGGTAGCGTAGGCACGGAAAGGCCAGAGGAGTGGTTGCTTGATGCCATCCTTGTCGGGTGTTCACCACGAAAAAACGAAGGCAACCAGGCCATGGACCGGGCTCCCTTATATAGGTTGCCGACCACGCGGGAAGAGGTGATCAACCAGGGGTGATAGCCGCCATGTTTGTGTGCAAGGCGCGGGCAGCCCTCACAACTCGGTGGGAGTTTGTG
>NZ_JARKOZ010000063.1 GCF_029978005.1 Solidesulfovibrio sp.
ACGTCCAGGGGATCGACCAGCACGGCCGCGTCGCCGGCCACCTCGGGCAGCGACGTGGCGTCGGAACAGACCACCGCCGCGCCCAGGCTCATGGCCTCCAGCACCGGCAGGCCGAAGCCCTCGAAAAGCGACGGATAGAGAAAGGCGTGACACGAGGCGTAAAGCCAGGCCAGCTCGGCGTCGGACACGTAGCCCGTGAAGACGAGCCTGTCCGCGATGCCGAGTTCGCGCACCGTGCGGGCCACGTCGTCCATGAGCCAGCCCCTGCCCCCGGCCAGCACCAGCGGCATGTCCCCGCCCGTCTCCCGCAGCCAGGCGGCGTAGGCGGCGAAAAGCCGCTCGTGGTTCTTGCGCGGCTCGATGGTGCCCACGCACAGCCAAAAGCTTCCCGGCGAAAGCTCCCCCACGGCCTTGGGCTTCTCGCGCGGGGAATCGGCGGAAAACCGGCTGGCCAGGGGCGCGACCACGGTCCGCTCGCGCGGGTAATTCGGGAAAACCCTCAAGAAGTGATTGAGGGAATATTCGGAAATGGACACCACCCGGTCGGCCGAGACGGCGGCGCGAAAGACGCCGTCGAAGCAGCCCGTGCGGTTGCCTTCCGTGGTCCAGGCCGGGTTCTCCAGAAACGACAGGTCGTAGAGGGTGTAGACGAGCCTGGCCCGACGCAAGCCGGCCGGGCAAAAGAAATTGTTGGCGTGCACGATGTCCGGCGCGCCGAGCCGAGCCTCGAAATCCGGCGGCGGCTGGCGGAAGAACCGCTTCTGGGAAGAAAACCGGCGAAACGTCGGCCCCGTCCTGAACCGGCCGCCGTCAGGGCGCAGGCAGGCCTTGGGGCGCGGTTCCCGGAAGAAGTCGCCGAAGGCGGGATACAGGACATAGTCGTTTTGCCGGTCCAGCCGCGCCAGGGCGTCCAGGAGCCCGGCGGCGAAATAGCCGCAGCCGGCCTTGCCCGCGCCGGTCTGGGACACGTCGAAGCCGATCCTCATAGTTGCGCGCCCGCAAAGAGCTTGCCCCGGGTGAGCCACGACGCCGTTGCCCGGGCCAGGGCGGGAGAGACGTCCCGATTCCAGCGCACCGAGGCGGCAAGGGCGGCCACAGCCACGGCCGGGGTGAAAAACATCGCCCCCTCCGCGAGCTTCCACCGCTCCCGGACCAGGGCGTGGGCGTAGTTGGCCAGCCAGCGGTCCGGGGCCCGGCCGAAGGTGGCGACCATCATGTCGTTGATTTCGGCGTGCACCTTGAGTCTGGCCCCGGAGGTCTTGGTCTGGGGATAGAACCGCGACCCGGCCAGCTTTCGCGGCAGGTAGGAAAAGACCGCCCCGCCCTTGGCCAGGCGCAGCCAGAATTCGTAGTCGAGCGTGTACTGCCAGCGCAGGTCCAAGCCGCCCAGCCGCTCCACGATCCGCCGCCGGAAAAAGGTCGCCGGCTGGCAGAGAATGCAGCGGTTTTTGAGCCGCTCCAGGTCGAAGGGCTCGACCGGATAGGGCTCGATGACGGCGTCGTCCACGTCGATGTGGTCCCCGTCGCCGTAAATGACGTCCACTTCAGGATATTTTTCAAAAACCTCAAGCACTGCTTCAAATGTGCCCGGGCAGTACACGTCGTCGGAATTGAGCCAGCCGACGACCTCGCCGGAGGTGGCGGCGATGCCCTTGTTGACCGCGTCGGGCTGGCCCTTGTCGCGCTCGCTGACGTAGCGCAGCCTGCCGGCGTAGCCTTCGAGCACACGCACGGTCTCGTCGGTGCTGCCGCCGTCCATGACCACGTATTCGAGATCGGGCACGCCCTGGGACAGCACGCTTTCGATGGTGCGGCCGATGAAGCGCCCCTGGTTGAAGGAGGGGGTGACGACGCAGAGGCTAAGCCTGGCCATGGGCATCCCCGTAGCGCAGGTCGACCTCGCGCGCGCCGTCGGTCAGGCGCAGCTCCAGGCAGCGCGCCGAGAGCCTGCGCCGGTCCGCGCCCGGCCCTGCCTTCTCGCCACGCCGCGCGCCGTCGAGGAAGAATTCCACGCAGCCGCCGTGGGGGCCGAGATCCAGGGAAAAGGACGCCTCCTTGCCCCGGGCCAGGGTCCTCGGCCGGCCGACCAGCTTGCCGTCCAGGAACGTCTCGATGCGCACCCGTCCCGACGGCGCGTCCGCCGGCAGGGCGAAGCGCGCCCGCAGCCACTGCCGGTGCGCGGCCGGGCCGAAGGCGGCGAAAAGGCGCGAGCCGCACCAACCGTCGGCGTAGAGTCCGCGCACGGCCGTGCTCTGGGACACCGGCCGCTCCAGCACCTCGGTGAAGACCTGCAGGTACTTGCGCGCCATGTCCTGCGGGCCGCCGAAGACGGACAGCCGGTCGCGCCCCTTGGCGATAAGCTCCCCGGCCAGCCCGGGTTCGTCCAGGAGGCGGGCCAGGGCCTGCGCCATGTCTTCGGGTCGGCGCGGGTCGAAATAGACGGCCGCCTCGCCGCCGACCTCGGGCAGGCTCGTGACGCTCGAGCAGACGATGGGCGTGCCCACGGCCATGGCCTCGACCAGCGGCATGCCGAAGCCCTCGAAAAGCGACGGGAAGACCAGGGCCGTCGCGCCCGTCATGAGGGCCGAGAGTTCCTCGTCGGACACATAGCCGGCGAAGTGCACGCGCCCGTCGAGACCAAGGCTCGTCACGGCCCGGCCGAGCTCCTGGCGCAGCCCCGTGTCCGCGCCGGTCAGCACCAGGCGCGCCCGTTCGCCTTCCCGCCGGGCGCACAGCATGCCAAAGGCCGTCAGCAGCATGCGGTGGTTCTTGTGGGGCCAGAAATTGGCCGGATACAGGAAATAAGGGTCGTCGCCCAGGCCAAGGCGCTGGCGCGCGGCGGCTGCGGCCGCCGCGTCGGTCCGGGAAAGGCGGCGCGGCAGGGAGATGTGGATGGTGGCCGTGCGCCCCGGCGGCACGTTGCCCTGCTCCAGGACCGTGGCCCGGGCGAAATCCGAGATGCACACCAGCCGCTCGCACACCCTGGCGGCGGTGAGAAACGTCCGCTCCCGGCCGGCCTCCTCCTCGGAGGAGAAAAACTGCGGATAATACGCGTATTGAAGATCGTAGATCACCGACACGGCCGGCACGTCGGGATGGTGGAAATACGGCATGGTGAAGGGACAAAAGAGCAGATCGACCTTCCTGCCGTTCCAGGAGGAGATGCCCCGGACGTGGCCGATGGCGCTGGCCCGGGCCCGCTCCATGTTGGGCGCGTCCAGATGGGCCAGTTCGTCGAAGGCGGCGTCGGAGACCAGGCACACGAACCGCCAGTCCGGGCGCATGGCGCGAAGCTCGTGCAGCAGCAGAATGGTCATGAGCTTGGCCCCGCCGTTGTCCCCGCCGGGCAGCACCGGGGTCAGGTCCACCAGCACCAGGATTTCGCCGTCCGCCTTGCGCGCCGCAAGCTCGGCCCGGGCCAGGCCCCTGGCCAGCAGGTGCTTGACGCCCTTGTTGTAGGCCCAGGCCAGACGATTGACCCGCAGCAAGGCCTTGTTGACGATTTCCGGCAGCCGGCCCCGACTCGTCCAGCCCGAGGCCGTCTCGCGGATGACGCCTTCGAGCCCACCATTGGCCGCGGCCTCGTCGCCGCACAGGGCCGCCGCCCGCGCTTCCGCCTCTTCGGCCCGACCGGCCAAGTCGAGTATGGCCAGCACGAACCGGCCGTCCGGCGTGCGCGCCAGGGCCGCCTCGACAGCCTCGCGACCATGGTCGGCCAGGGGCTCCCGGCCGGCTGTAAACAACATGTCATACGGAAAGAGCGGCGTTTCGAAACACAAATTGTCAAATCCTGCGAAAGCGAAAAGTTTACGCACGGCCTTTTCGCTGAAAAGATAGAGGTGTTCGGCCGGCAGCAGCATGCGCGCGAACGGGTCGCCGGCGGCCAGCAACCCGGCATGGGTCATGCCGGCCGGAAAGCGCGGGGTCTGAACGAAGACGACGCCGCCCGGGGCAAGCAGCCCCGTCACCCGGCGCAGGAGCCCCACAGGGTCGGGCAGATGCTCGATGACGTCCATGAGCACCACCGCGGCCAGGCTTCCGGGCGCGATGTCCTGCTCCTCCAGGGGGCCGGTCAGCATCGACACGCCGAAGGTCTCCCTGGCGATGCCGGCCACGGAGCCGTCGAGCTCCAGGCCCCGGGCGGAAAAGCCCGCCCGCGAGAGCAGCGCCGTGAAGCCGCCGTGGGCGCAGCCGAGCTCCAGCACGTCGCCCGGCGGCAGGCAGGCGCGCAAGAACCGCCGCAGCCAATAGACGCACCGCTCCGGCAGATCGAGCCTGGCCCGGGCCTCGATGGAAGGTTGGCCCAGGTCGCCCTCCTGATGGTCGTACCAGTAGTCGCGGCCGTAGCCCTCGGCGCGGTCCTCCCGCGACACCAGCGTGCCGCAGGCCGGACACAGCATGTACCCGTCGCTAAAGGGCTCCAGCCCGCCCGTCCCACACCAGCATTGCCGCATTATGCGCTCCCGGGGAGAGGGAGAAGAGGAATCGGGGGGAGGGAACCCCTTTTTGGGAAAAAGGGGTTCCCTCCCCCCGAGCCCCCCTCCTTCCCCAAAAACTTTTAAAGGGTGAAAAGGGTACCCGCATCAGCGATGCGGCAGGCTTCCAAAGCAAAAAATCCAAGAACTTCGCTCCGAAGGGGCGACGGGCTGGGGCCGGAATTTTCCCTGCCGAGCCTGCCGCGCCAGCGGCGGCATCG
>NZ_JARKOZ010000076.1 GCF_029978005.1 Solidesulfovibrio sp.
GAAGCGCTTTCGGGACTGGTCGATGAGCGAGAGCACGGCGGACTTGCGGATGGGGTCGAGCCCGGTGGTGGGCTCGTCGAAGAGCACGAGCCCGGGTTCGGTGACGAGCGCCCGGGCCAGGGCCGCCCGCTTCTGCATGCCCCCGGAAATCAGGGACGGGAACTTCCCCAGGATGCCGGACAGCTCCAGCCGCTCGGCCAGGGCCCCGACGCGCCGGGCCGTCTCGGCCTCGGACAGCCTGGCGGTCTCGCGAAGCGGCAGGGCGATGTTGTCGAACACGGTCATGGAGTCGAACAGGGCCATGTTCTGGAACATGTAGCTGCAGCGGCGGCGAAAGGCCCGGCGCTCGGCCGAGGGCACCCCGGCCAGGGACCGGCCGCCGACCAGGATGTCGCCGGCGTCGGGCTTAAGCAGCCCGATGATGTGCTTGAGCAGCACGCTCTTGCCCTCGCCGGACTTGCCGATCACGGCCGTGACCATGCCCTCGGGAACGGTCATGTCGACGCCCCGGAGCACCGGCTGGCCGGCGAAGGCCTTGGTCAGGCCACGGATTTCGATCATGGGTTGCGGCGTCATGGCGGATTGCCCCGTTTGGAAAACCGCGCTACTTTGACCGCAATCGCGGTCAAAGGCAAGGTCCGGGCGCAAGGCGGCGGACGGCTCGGCGGCTCGGCGCCTCAGGCTGCGCCGGGCGTCCCGCCGGCGCAAAAGGCGTCGCCGCCGCCGATTTCGGGCAGGCCCAGGGGGGCGCGGCGGTCGCGCACGAAGGTGTTGCCGGGGTTGGACTTGGCGTATTTCTTGACGGCCGCCGCCCGCAGACCCAGCTCGTCCATGGTCACGGGCACGGCGAAGGCGCAGTCGATGACGCCCATGGACACGGTGAGCAGCGGAAACCGGCCCACGCGGCCGTCGCGGCCCTGGCCCTCGATGTAGCCGCGTTCCCGGTCCTCGGCCGTGAACAGGGCCGGCGAGGCGGCGGCGAAGGCGGCCAGGGCCGCCCGGCACACGGGCTCCACCGAGGCGGCGTCGCACAGGATGACGAAGTCGTCGCCGCCGACGTGGCCCAGGAAGTCGTCGGGCGCGCCTTGGGCGGCCAGGGCCTCGCCCAGGATGCGGGCGGTCATGAGGATGGCCTTGTCGCCGTCCTGGAAGCCGTAGACGTCGTTGAAGACCTTGAAGTTGTCGAGGTCGGCGTAGACGAAGGAGGTGGGCCGGCCGGCCTCGGCGCGCCGGGCGATCTCGCGCTCGATGGCCACGTTGCCGGGAAGGCCCGTGAGCGGGTTGGCCCCCTTGGCCATTTCCACCTGCACGCAGGCCAGGGCGTCCAGGATGCGCCGCACGGAGACCATGCCGGCGAGCCTGCCCCGGCAGGTGACGAGGATGGGGTCGTAGAGCTTTTCCCGGTCGCGTGCCATGGCCGCCTGGGCCGCCACCTCCACGGGCGTGTCCCACTCCACGGCCAGGGGCGAGGGGTCCATGATGCGGGTGACGTCGCGGCGCAGGTACAGGGCCAGGCCGTAGGGGGTGCTCAGCACCCGGTCGAGGTGGTGGCTCATGATGAGCCCTTCGGGCCGTCCCTCGCGGACCACGGCCACGGCGTGGACCGATTCGTTGCCGTCGAAGAACTGCTTGACCTCGCCCACGCTGGCGTAGGGCGGAATCTGGTGGGTGCGCTCGGCCAGGTCGTTGATGGGCGAGGAGCACTTGAAGCCGTCGGCGACCTGGCTGGCGCAGCGGATGATGGTGAGGCGCACCTCCTCGCGCGGCGGCACGGCCGGGCACTCGGGCCGGCCCAGGAAGTAGCCCTGTCCGAAGTGCACGCCCAGGCGGATGCAGCAGGCCAGCTCCGCCTCGGTCTCGATGCCCTCGGCCACGATGCGGCAGCCGATCTTGTCGGAAAAGGTGAGCATCGTCTCGAGCAGCGCCCGCTTGACCGGGTTGGCGTCCACGCCCCGCACCAGGGACATGTCGATCTTCATGAAGTCCGGCTTGATCTCGGCGATGGAGAAGAGCCCGGAATAGCCGGTGCCCACGTCGTCCACGGCCACGCCGTAGCCGGCGTCGCGGTAGTGGGCCAGGGTGCGGTGGAAGAGGTTGAAGTCCTTGACGCTGTGGCGCTCGGTGATCTCCAGCACCACGTCGCGCGGCTCCATGCCGTATTTGTCGAGCAGCCGCCGGGTCTCGCCGGGGGTGAACTGCGGGTCGAGCAGGGTGCGGGGATGGACGTTGCAGAAAAGCCGCGCCCCCTGCCCGCGCCGGGAGAAGCCCTTGATGGCCGCCTCGCGGCAGAGCTTTTCCAGGGCGAAGACCGCGCCGGCCTCCTCGGCCACGTCGAAGAGCATGGCCGGGGATTCGAGGGGGCTTTTAAGCGGCCCCCGGGCCAGGGCCTCCCAGGCGAACACGTCGCCGCCGCGCAGGTTGACGATGGGCTGGTACACGGCCCGGACCCGGCCGAGCTCCAGTATCTCGCGGAATTCGCGAATGGCCGGGGCGCTGCCGCCCTCGCCGCCGGCGGCGAGCCGGGCCGCCTCGGACAGGGCGGCGGCCAGGGCCATGTCCAGGGCGATGGGGTCGCCCACGATGACCGCGGCCGCGCCGCCGCGGATCTCCAGGGCCTGCCCGGTCAGCCGCAGGGCCTCCTCGCGAAGCCCGCCCCGGACCTCCAGCCGCAGGACGGCGGCCACCCGGTCCAGGGCGTCGGCGTCCTCGTCCCAGCCCCCGACCAGGACCAGTACCCTTCCCGGCTCCACCACCTCGGCCAAGGCCACGGCATGGGCGGCCAGCCGCCTGGCCACGGCCTGCTCCACGGCCACGGCCATGGCGTCGGCCACGGCCAGGGCAACCTCCGGGCGGAAGAGCCGGCGCAGCAGGGAGAAATCGTGGATCTCGAGCATGACCACGCCCAGGGCGCCGCCCCCGGCGACATGGTCCGCGACCCGGTCCCGATGGGCGCCCCGCAGCAGGCCGGGTCCGGACCCGGCCTTGGCGATCGCGCCATCACGTACGGCAATCTCGTTGAGGCACGGCGAAAACTGCATAGGCACCCTTGCTGCACTGCCTGTATCGGGCCAAAGCCCGTCGCGCAAGCGCCCCGTACTAGCACGACCGGCCCGCTCCTTGGGCGCGCCGGCCAGACGATGCCGTGACGATTGCGTGACGCTTCGGCGGCTCGGCCGCCGACCTTGCCAGCGCCACGGGACTTGCCTACACCCCGGGGACATGGACGTTTTCGCCGCTTTCCCCGGACCGGATGCCGCGCCCTTGTCCCGGGACATGCTGCTGGCCTGGGGCCTGCGCGAGGACCTGCGCGCCGGCCGCGACATCGACGATCCCGAGGCCCGCCTGGATTTCCGGCTCTGGTGGCTGTGCTCGGCCGCGCGGGAGTTTCCCGCCGTGGCCAGCGCTCCCCGACCCGAGGACGCGGCCGCGGCCGGCGAAGTCCTCATTCCCTCCACGGGTCCCGGCGACGCGAGCGTCACCCGGCTCATGGACTTCGTGCGCCGCCTGCGGCCGGACGAAGCCGCCGCCTACGACCTGGGCACCCCCCAGGGAAGGCGGGCCATGGCCGCCTGGCACTACGCCTGCGTCGTGCCGGAGCTGTCCATGTTCGACCTGCTCGACGCCCGGGAGCGGGCCTGGCTCCTCGAACCCGTGACCCCGCCCCTGGCCCCGGCCGGCCTGCCCCTGCCCCGGCTCGTCCGGCTGACCTGGGAGAACCGCGCCGACGTGCGCGCGGCCATCGCCGTCGACCGCGACGGCGGCCCGGCCTCGCTGCTCGCCTGGTACTGGATCCACGGCGCGGCGGAAATGGGACACCGGGGCTACGCCGCCTGGCTGTCCGCGCCAAGCCTGTTCTCGCCCCTGCCCGGCCACGGCCCATTGACGGCCATGGCGCTTTTCGCCTGGCAGGCCGACGAGGAGAAACGCGCGCGCCTCGACCCGACCACCCCGGCCGGAGCGGCGGCGCTGGCCGCCTGGCTCGAGGAGAGCGGCCTGGTCCCCCGACTGGCCAAGGCCCTGCTCGATCCGCCGGCGAAGCCCCGCCGCCCGTGCCCGCCGCCGCCGATCCATGCCTTCGGCGCCAACGTCATCGGCTACGCCCGGGGCGAGCTCGGCATCGGCGAGGATTCGCGCATGTGCGCCCTGGCCCTGTCCCAGGCCGAGACGCCCTTCGCCGTGGTCAACATCCCCGTGGGCTCCAACACCCGGGAGCAGGACGACTTCCTCGACGCCTGCCTGGCCGAGGACGCGCCCTACCCGGTCAACATCTTCTGCCTGACCGGCCTGGACACGGCCCGGTTATGGCTGGAGCGCGGGGAAGCCCTCTTTTCCGGGCGCAGGAACGTGGGCTACTGGCCCTGGGAGCTGCCGGCCTGGCCCGAAGCCATGGCCGGAGCCTACGAACTGGTGGACGAACTGTGGGTGTCGAGCGCCTATACCCGCGACGCCTTCCAAAGGACCGCGCCCATCCCGGTACGCCTTTTGCCCATGGCCGTGTCGGTGGACCGCCTGACGCCCCGGCCCAGGGAATACTTCGGCCTGCCCCGGGACCGGTTCCTCTTCCTGTACACCTTCGACTGCAACTCCTACCTGGCCCGCAAGAACCCCATGGCCGCCATCCGGGCCTTCCAGGCGGCCTTTCCCAAGGGAACGGAACCCGCGGCCCTCGTGCTCAAGACCATGAACGCCAGGGAGGGAGACGCGCGCTGGGGAGCCCTGGCCGAGACCGCCGCGTGCGACGCACGCGTCCTCTTCCTGCACGGCACCATGGACCGGGGCGACGTGCTGGGGCTTTTCGCGGCCTGCGACGCCTACGTCTCGCCCCACCGGGCCGAGGGCTTCGGCCGCACCCTGGCCGAGGCCATGCTGCTCGGCAAACCGGTGGTGGGCACGGGATATTCGGGCAACGCGGATTTTCTCACGCCGGCAACGGGCTTCCCCCTGCCTTACCGCCTCGCGGCGATCGGACCGGACGAATATCCCTTCGGTCAGGGGCTGGTCTGGGCCGAGCCGGACCCGGAGGCCCTGGCCCGGAGCATGCGCCGCGTCTTCGGGGAGCCGGAACTGGCGGCGCGCCGGGCGCAGGCCGGGCGCGACCTCGTGGCCGGACGGCACCATCCCCTGGTCGTGGGACGGGCCTACCGGGAACGTCTGCTTGCGCTGTGCCGCTGATCCCGCGACGGCCAGTGGCCCGCTATTTTTCCCGGAACGAAAACAGCCGTAGGATCCCGAGAAACACGTTGGCGAGATCCTTCCACGCCCAGCCCCAAAGCCGTGTGAGCTGGTTGCGGAAATCGATGCGCTGTTCGTGAAAGGACATGTTGTCGCCCACCCGGCCGACAAGGCTCGACGGCCCCACGTCTTTGCGCGGCAGGGGAGCGGGCTCCCGCCGCTCGGGGGCGGCGGGCTTTTCCGTAAAAACCAGATTGATGTTCTCGGACATTTTTTTCTCGGACATATCCCGCCTCCCGATGGGGAGATCTGTTGCGCCGGCCCCGCCGGAGCGCTTCGCACCTCCTGACTGTTACGTCCAACGCGACGCCCGGGCAAGTCGCATCGGGCAAGCCCTCCCTTCTGTCGCCGGGTGCAGCGCAAAAGACACATTGACACAAGCTGTCCGTATTTGGCATGCTAAATGGCTGCAGGTAAACTAAAAAAATATTTCCATTCCTATACAAGCGATCTTTTTTGCTTGCGTCGAGGAAACGGTAGGACATGACGAGCGATCAGCTTCGAAGCAACTCTGGCCTGTTTTGTTTCCTTCTTCTGGCGCGGCATCATCATATCGACTTGACGGTTGAATCCCTCTCGCACAAATACAATATCCATGACCGGGAGCTGGAGCCCCTCCTGCTTTTGCGCATGGCCAAGGACCTGGGGTTCAAAAGCAAAAGCAACAACCTCACCTGGAAGAAGCTCTTCTACATCGGCAACGTTTTTCCGTTCATCGTCAAGTTGCGCGACGGGAAATACATCATCGTTTCCGGCGTGCGAGGCTCGGAGGAATCGGGCGAGGTCGCCATCGTCGATCCCAGCAAGGGCAGCCTCGAATTCATTTTTCTGCGCCAGGCCGATTTCGAGCTGATATGGGACGGCCAATGCTTTCTGTTCAAGAAAGTCTACAAGATATCCGACGCGCAAAAGCCTTTCGGCCTGGATTGGTTCATCCCGGAGATGCTGCGGCACAAGAAACTGTTCCGTGACGTCGCCCTGGCCACCATAAGCGTCAACCTGCTGGCCATCACCTTTCCGATCTACCTCCAACTGATGTTCGACAAGGCCGTGTACCACCGGGCCATGTCCACGCTGATCGTCCTGTCCATCGCCATCATCATCGTCAGCGTCTTTGAAAACATACTCAAATACCTGAAAAACTATATCACGCTCTACGCCACGAACAAGATCGACCTGCGCCTGGACAAGGTCCTCCACAGCCACATTCTCCGGCTCCCCATCGACTTTTTCGACTTCATCCCCATCGGCCTCATCCTGCGCTACCTCTTCCAGAAGGAACGCATCCGCGAATTCATGACGGGCAAGCTGCTGACGACATTTTTCGACTTGAGCCTTATCGCTTTTGTCTTGCCGATACTTTTTTTCTACTCCTGGAAATTGAGCTTCGTCGTTCTGGCCTTCGTCACCGCCATCATCCTGCTCATGCTCGGCACCATGCGCGTCTTCCGTTACAAGATGTATCGCCTCCAGGAGTACGAGGCCGTCAAAAACAAGTACATCGTTGAAACGCTGCGGGGCATCGGCACCGTCAAATCCCTGGCTCTGGAGCCGCTGCGTTACAGGAAGACGGAATCGGATTCCGCCAACACCATTTCCCGACATCATTCCATCAGGAACCTCTCCCTTAAAGTCAACTTCATCAGCGAACTCCTCCAGGCCCTCATGCGGGTCTGCATCATCTGGTACGGCTGCTATCTGGCCGTCGATCAGGAGCTGACGCCCGGCGCCCTGATCGCCTTCGTCATGCTGGGCAACATGATCACCGCGCCCCTGGTCAACATCATCGGCATCCTCCACGAGTATCAGGAAGTCGCCGTCTCCGTCGGCCTGCTCGGCACCATTCTCAACCGTCCCGTGGAGCACGCCCACAGCAACCGCGGCCTGGTATCCCCCGTAAGCGGCAGCGTCGGCATCGAATCCGTCACCTTCCGCTACGCCCAGAACGCGCCGCCGGCCCTTTCCGACATTTCCATGCATTTCCCCGCCGGCTCGGTGGTCGGCATCGTGGGCCGATCCGGCTCCGGCAAGTCCACGCTCACCCGGCTCATCCAGGGCCTGTACCCCCTGCAGGAGGGCCGCATCACCATCGACGGCCTGGACATGCGCGACTACGATCTGGCCCACCTGCGCCGTTCCATCGGCGTGGTGCTTCAGGAGAGCTTCCTGTTCGAAGGCTCCATCCGCGACAACATCGCCGTCACCAAGCCCACGGCCACCTTCGAGGAAATCGTCTTCGCCGCCCGCATGGCCGGCGCCGACGAGTTCATCCAACTGCTCCCCCAGGGCTACGACACCCGGCTCTTCGAGGGCGGCTCGAACCTGTCCGGCGGCCAGCGCCAGCGCCTGTCCATCGCCCGGGCCCTGATCACCCAGCCGCCCATCCTCATCCTCGACGAGGCCACCAGCGCCCTGGACGCCGAATCCGAAGCCATCATCCAGGCCAACCTCACGGCCATCGCCCAGGGCCGCACCATGCTCATCGTCAGCCACCGTCTGTCCATGCTCACCATGTGCCACTCGATCATCGTGCTGGAGAAAGGCAAGCTGATCGGCAACGCTCCCCATGACGAACTGCTGCGCACCTGCCCCATCTACGCAGACCTTTGGTACAAGCAGAACAGGCATCTGATGGGGGTGCTGCAAAACCAGGCCGCCATGTGAACCTCGCCGCAGGCGCCCGGAGATTCTCCCCTGCGCCCGCAGCGAAGCGGCCCGCCCTCAAGGGTTGTCGCCCTCGGCGCCCAATGGAACCGTATGCTGCAGAAGTACCAGCCTAAAAACAACAAACCAGCGCTGTCCAAGGAAGCGTTGGAATTCCAGCCCGACGCCGATGAACTCGAACTCACGCCCCTGCCCCCTGCCGCCCGGCTCACGTTGCACAGCATCCTGTGCCTGTTCGGCATACTCTTGATCTGGGCCTGTTTCGCCCAAATCGACAAGGTCATTCCCGCCGGCGGCAAGATCGTCTCCTCGGGGAAGAACATCGTCGTGGCTCCGCTCAACGACGCCATCATCCGCAGCATCGACGTGCGTCTCGGCGCCACCGTGCGCCAGGGCGACGTGCTCGCCCACCTGGACCCCACCTTCACCACGGCCGACGCCGCCCGGCTGCAAAAGTCCAAGGTCTACGACCTGCTGCTCCTGGCGAGGCTGGAAAGCGAACTCGGCGGCAGGCCCTTCGCCCCGCCGCCCGGCGCCTCGGCCCAGGACACGGAAACCCAACGCAGGCTCTATGCCGGCCGTCTGGAGGAGTTCTCGGCCAAGCTGCGCACGTCCAACGCCAAAATTTCGCAGATGCACCAGGACATCCAGGCCTTGCTGCGACAGATCGTCCAGATGGACAAGCAGGTGTCCGTTGCCAAGGAATTGGTGGGCATGCGCGTCAAGGTCTACGAACAGGGTTCGGATTCCCGCCTGTCCCTGCTCGAGGCCGAAAACCACCTGGCCCAGACCAACGCCTCCATGGAACAGCTCAAGGGCGCCCTGGAATCCAAACGCCACGATCTGACCCAACTGATGTCCGAAAAGGAAGCGTTCATCGAAGGCTGGCGCAACGACGTCTCGAGCCAGAAGACGCTCGGCATCAAGGACCTCCAGTCCGTCACCGAGGACCTGGCCAAGGCGGAACGCCTGCAGGAACTGTCCATCCTGACCGCGCCGAGCGACGCCGTGGTCCTGGATATCGCCAACTACAACCCCGGCACGGTCATCAAGAGCGGCGAAGCCTTCATGACCCTCGTTCCCCTCAACGCCCCTCTGGAAGCCGCCGTGTACATCGACCCGAGCGACATCGGCTATGTCCGCCAGGGCGATCCGGCAGAGATCAAGCTCGACACCTTTCCTTTCCAGAAGTTCGGCTATCTCGACGCCTCGTTGCGGACCCTCGCCGAGGACGCCCAGTACATCGAGACGGCGACCGGACGGAAATCTCTTTACGAAGGGCGGCTGCGCATCACCGGCACGAACCATATGCGCGACCTCCCGCCGGATTTCAGGCTGGTGCCCGGCATGACCCTGTCCGCCGACGTCAAGGTCGGCAGCCGCACGGTCATCACGTACGTCACCTGGCCGCTCATCCGCGTTTTCGGCGAATCCGTCCGCGAACCCTAAGCCCGTGAATTCCCCGTCAAGGAGCGCAGCATGCAGTCCCAGCAGCCGAATATGTCCGCACAAGGTCCGAAGTTGGAAACGGTCCTGCTCAGCGAGGTCACCCTCGTCCCCTTTCCTCCCGGCCGGTACCGCATCGCCGTGGGAGGCATGGAGCATCCGCAAAAGACCGTGGCCGACACGGCCTTTCCGGCCATGCTCGTGACCGTGCTCCCCGGCTGCCGCCAGACGGCGCGCCTCGACGCGCCCGAGGCCGGCACGGCCTGGCTGCAACGCGGCGGCGAGCAGGTCATGCTCACCGTGGCCGCTCCCGGCGGCTTGCTGCTTTTCACGACCTACCGGCCCCACGACTACCCCACCACGGGCATCCGCGTGGACATCGAGCGCCTCAAGGAAGACGCGGCCCAGCAACCCCAGGCCCCAGGCCCCATGGCCCGGCCGGCGGCCGCCGCACCCCAGGCCCGGGGCTTTCCCAAGCCGGCCGGGTTCCCCCAGGCCCCCGGGTTCCCCCAGGCCCAGGGCATGTCCCAGCCGCAAGGCTTCCCGCAGGCCGCCGCATTTCCCCAGGCGTCGGCCTACGCCCCGCCGGCCCAGGGCTTTTCCCTCACGCCGCCGACGGCAGGCGGCTTTGGCGCTCCCGGGGCTGCCTTTCCCCAGGCCCAGCCGCCAATGCCTTCCCCGGGATTCCAGCCGCAGCCTTTCGGCATTGCCGCCCCCGGGGTTCCCGGCGGCTTCGCCGCGCCGACTGCGGGCTTCGCCCCGGCCGCGCCGCGGCCCTTCGCGCCCCAGTCCGCCCCGGCCGCTCCCGTGGCCCCGGCCGCTCCGACGCCCGGCATCCGCATGGCCGGGCATATCGAGCGGGAAGGCGACGTGGCCTTCGAACCGGGACAGACCGTCGGCGTGCCGGGTTCCAGGAAACGCCTCGAGGCCGTGGCCCTCTACGCCGAGGGCGTGGCCCTGCACGAGATCGAATACGCGGCGGTGAGCCACGACGGACGCCTGATGCCCTGGGCCTGCCCGCCCCAGTTCACCGGCACCCGGGGCATGGGCCTGCCCCTGATCGGCTTCGCGGCCCGGCTCTCGGGCGACGCCGCCGCGCGCTACGACATCGTCTATTCGGGCAGCTTCATCCAGGGCGGGCCGGCCGGGCCCGTGGCCAACGGCGCATTCCTCGCCTCCCCGGTCCAGGGCGACCACCTGGAGACCCTGCGCGTGACGTTCGCGCCCAAAAAGGCCTAGCCGGCCCGACAGGCCAGGCCCGGCATCGCCGCGGAAGGCGCGGCCGCCGTGGGGGACGATCCCCGCGTCGCGGCGGCCGCGCCCGGCCGCCGCACGGCCGGAGCCGAAGCGAGCCCCCATGCAACCGGACCTGACCGTCCTTTTCGTCCACAAGGACTTCCCCAGCCAATTCCGGGGGCTGCTCGAACATTTCCTGCGCCGCCCCGGCACGCGGGTCGCCGCCATCCGGGACGGTGCCAAAGGAGCGCCCATCCCGGGCGTCGTGGACGCGCCCTACGGCGGCCTCGGCGAACGGCCCCAGGGGCTGCACCAGTACGCCCGCCAGGTGGAGGAGCAGATCCGGCGCGGCCGGGCCGCCATGGAAGCGGCCAAGGCCCTGCGCCGGGCCGGGATCGTCCCGGACCTGGTCTATGCCCATCCCGGCTGGGGCGAGGCGCTGTTCCTCAAGGACGTTTTCCCGAGCGCCCGCCTCATCGCCTACTGCGAGCACTACTACCTTCCGCGGGAGGGCGACGCCGCCTTCGACCCGGAGTTTCCGCTCCTGGAATACCACTGGCCCATCGTCACCCTGCAGAACACGGCGGGGCTGCTGGCCCTGGCCGCCTGCGACCGGGGCGTGTCCCCCACCTTCTGGCAACGGGGGAACTACCCGCGCCCGTGGCAGGAGCGCATCGAGGTCGTGCACGAGGGCGTGGACACCGACCTCGTGCGCCCCGACCCTGCCGCCCGGCTGCGCCTCGACGGCCTGCCCGGGGAGCTGGCCGTCGGCGACGAGGTCGTCACCTACATGGCCCGGGACCTCGAACCGTATCGCGGCTTCCACGTGTTCATGCGCTGCCTGCCCCACCTGCTGCGGCTGCGCCCGCGCTGCCGCGTGCTCGTGGTCGGACGCGAGGGCGCAAGCTACGGCATGAAGCCGCCTTTCGGCCAAAGTTACGCCAAGCGCTACAAGGCCCAGCACCCGGTGGATCCGAACCGGGTGTTCTTCCGCGACACCCTGCCCTATCCCGACTTCCTCAAGGTCCTCCAGATCTCGGCCTGCCACGTGTACCTGACCTACCCCTTCGTCTTGTCCTGGTCCGTCCTCGAGGCCATGGCCGCCGGCTGTCTGCTGGTCGGCTCGGACACGCCGCCCGTGCGCGAGGTGGTGGCGGACGGGGAAAACGGCTTTCTCACGGACTTTTTCGACCACGAGGCCCTGGCCGCGCGCATCGCCTCGGTGCTCGAAGCACGGGACGGCCTTGCGCACGTGCGCCGGGCCGCCCGGGAAACGGTGCTCGCGCGCTACGACAAGAAACGGGTCTGCCTGCCGGCGCATCTGCGCCTGGCCGGGCGGGTCCTGGCCGGAGGTCACGATGCCCAAGCCTGAACAGGCCCTCGCGCCGCCGTCCCCGGCCGCCCTGCACGCCCTGGCGGCGGCCAAGGCCCTGGCCGCCGCCGGGGACCTGGACCAAGCCCGGCAGCGGGCGCTTCCCGTGCTGGGCGAACCGGCCCTGCACGTGGCGGCCTTGCTGGTGCTGCACGATCTGGCCCGCCGCCGGGGCGACGCGGCCGAGGCCCTGCGCCTGGCCGGCCGGGCCGCCAGGCTCGCTCCCAAAAGCCCGCGCGCCCAAAGCCTCTTCGCCATGACCCAAACCGAGGCCGGCCGCCACGAGGCGGCCATGGCCACGGCCCGCCACACCCTGACCCTCGACCCGAACGAGCCCCTGGCCATGGCTGCCCTCTTTGCCGCGGCCGAAAGGCTGGGGCGGCCGCAAGCGGTCCGGGACGTGGCCGTGGCCGCCCTGGCCGCGCCGGTCCCCTCGCCGGAGCTTGCCCCCATGGCCGCCCGGCTTCTGGCCGCCCTGTCCCCGGACGGTTCCTTCGGCGTGCTGCGTTCCGCCGACGGCGGCGAGATCGCCGGGGTCGTGGCCCCCGGTCCGGGGCAAGTGGACCTGCTGGCCGACGGCAAGCGCCTGGTCCGGGTCGCGGCCGACCAGTCTTTTCTGGCCGAGACGGGGCTGGCCGCCTTCCGCTACGCGCCGCGCAAACCCCTGGCTCCCGGCACGACGGTCGAAGCCGTGCTGGCCGCCACAGGCCGGGCGCTTCTCGGCAGCCCGCAAATCGTGGCGACGGCCCGCGCCCCTTCCCCGGGGCCGGTGCGCGGCGCGGTCCGGGCACTTCCCGACGGCCGCATCGTCGGCCACCTGTACGATCCGGCCCGGCCCACGGCGCGCCTGCGCCTGGCCCTGGTCCCGGACGGCGACCCGGCCGGAACCGTCTTCGCCACGGCCGACGCTTTCGACGCCGACCTGCTGGCCCGGGGCTTCGGCGACGGCAGGCACGCCTTCGCCGTGGCCTGGCCCCACGAGCCGGGCCTTCCTTGCCGCCGCGTCCGTATCCTGGCGGCGGACACGGGAGAACCGCTGGCCGGCTCACCCGTGACGGTTCCCCAGCCCCGGGAGGCCGCGGCGGCCCTGTCCCGCCTCAACGCCTGGCTGCGGGAGGCCGGGCGCACGCCGGACGCGCCCCCGCCCCTGCCCGAGGCCTGCCGGGGCGCGCTGCTCGACCTGGCCCGCAGCGCCCTGGCCGCCCTGGCCGGCGAGTGCGAGGCCGCCCCCGGCGAACCGGAGACGCCGGGAGACGCCCATGCCTGACGCCACCTCAGCCCACCTGCCCGTGGACGTCGTCGTGCCGGTCTACAAGGGCCACGCCCTGACCCGCGCCTGCCTGGAGTCGATCCTGGCCGCGGCCAACCGCGCGCCCTGCCGGGTCGTGGTCGTAAACGACCGCTCGCCCGAGCCGGAACTGACGGACTCCCTGCGAAAGCTCGCCGCCTCCGGGCGCGTCCTGCTCCTGGAAAACGCCCGCAACCTGGGCTTTCCGGCCACGGCCAACCGGGGTCTGGCCCTGTCCCCCGGCCATGACCGGGTCCTCGTCAACAGCGACGTCGTGGTCTTCGACGGCTGGCTCGACCGCCTGGCCGCCGCCGTCCACGCCGCCCCGGACATCGGCACGGCCACGCCTTTTTCCAACAACGCCACCATCTGCTCCTATCCGCTGCCCAACCGCGACAATCCCCTGCCGGCGGACATCGACGCGGCGGGCCTCGACGCGCTGTTCGCCGCGCAAAACGCCGGGCGCGCCGTGGATCTGCCCACAGCCGTGGGCTTTTGCCTGTACATCCGGGGAGCCTGCCTGGAGGAAACGGGGCTTTTCGACGCCGATGCCTTCGGCACGGGCTACGGCGAGGAGAACGACTTCTGCCTGCGCGCGGCCCGGCTCGGCTGGCGGCACGTGCTGGCCGGCGACGTCTTTGCCGTGCACGCCGGCGGGGCCTCCTTCGGCAAGGACAAGGACCCGGCCCTGGCCCGCAATCTGGCCGTGCTGGCCGCGCGTCATCCCGGCTACCTGGCCGCCGTGGCCGCCTTCACCCGGGCGGACCCGGTCGCGCCCCTGCGCCGGGCCGTGGACGTGGCGAGGCTGCGCCACGCCGACGCCGGTCCCCTCGTCGTGCGCCTGTGCCACGCCAAGGACGGCGGCACGGCCAGGCGGCTGGCCGACGAGGCGAAAGAACTGACCGCCGCCAACTACCTGCCGGCCACCCTCGTCCCGGCGGACAGGGACGCCCCTGACGCTCCTGGCGCCCGGGTGCGCCTTGGCCTGGACCACCCCGAGGTTCCGGCCGAGCTCGTCTACGACCTGTCCCACGAATTGCCGCTCCTCGTGGCGGATTTGCAGGCCCTCGGCATCGTGGGCTGCATCTTCCACCATTTCCTGGACCTGCCGCCGCAACTGCTCGACCTGCCCGGGCTTTGCGGCGTGCCCCACGAGGCGCGCATCCACGACTACGGCTGGTTTTGTCCGAGCATCAACTGCATCGACGACTCGGGACGTTGCTGCGGCGAGCCCGACACAGCCGCCTGCCAGCGCTGCGCCGACGTCAACGGCACGGACATGCCGCACCTGACCGTGGAGGCGCTCCTCGACCAGTCCGCGCGCCTGCTCGGCACGGCGACGCGCGTCACGGCCCCGAGCGCCGACGCGGCCGGGCGCGTCGCCCGGCGCTTTCCCGCCGCCCGGGTGGAGGTCGTGCCCCATCCCGAGCCGCCTTTCGCCCCGCCGCCCCGGCCGGCGATCCTGCCCTGGGACGGCGCGACCGAGATCCAGCTGGCCGTGGTCGGAGCCATCGGCGAGCACAAGGGCTACGGCGTGCTGCTCGCCATGGCCCGCGACGCCAACCGGCGCGGCCTGCCTCTGCGTTTTCTCGTGGCCGGCCACACCAGGGACGACTATCCGCTTTTCGCCACGGGCAAGACCTTCGTTTCGGGGCGGTACCACGAGGAGGACGCCGTGGACGTCATCCGCGAACTCGACTGCCACGCGGCGCTTTTCTTGTCGGTGTGGCCGGAGACATGGTGCTACACCCTGACCGAGGCCTGGCGGGCCGGGCTTTGGGCCGTGGGCTTCGACCTCGGGGCCGTGGGCGAACGCATCGCGGCCACGGGATTCGGCTGGCGCCTGCCGCCGACGCGCGACGGCGGGGCGGTCAACGACCGCTTGTTGGCCCTGTTCCGCAGTCCACCCCGACCCGGGGCCCTCGTCCCCTGATCGACACGACGAGGGGGTATCCGACACCGATAATCGCTTCACCCAGGGGGAATCATGGTCACGGGCAACCAAGCAGCGCCGGCCGCCCAGGCGGCTCCCAAGCAGATCGGACTTTTCTCCGCCGTCGCCATCGGCATCGGCGGCATGGTCGGCGGCGGCGTGTACGCCATCTTCGGCACGGCGGCCAAGGTGGCCGGCTCGGCCCTGTGGATGTCGTTTCTGCTCGGCGCGCTGGTCGCCCTGGGCACCTCGTACAACTACGCCAAGCTCGGGGCGCGCTACCCCACCAGGGGCGGCGCGGTGGAATTCCTCGTCCGGGGGATCGGCGACGGCGTGGTCAGCGGCGGGCTCAACATCTACATGTGGATCGGCTACGTCATCGCCCTGGCCATGTACGCCGCCGGCTTCGCCGGCTACATGACGACCTTCTTCCCCCAGGCCCACCTTCCCTGGCTGCCCAAGGCCGTGGCCGCCGGCGCGGTGCTGCTTTTCACCGGGGTCAACGTCCTCGGCGCGGCCTACGTCGGCCGCTCGGAGATGCTCACCGTGGCCGTGAACCTGGGGGTGCTGGCGATCTTTTCCATCTGGGGCTGCGCCACGGCCGACTGGAGCGGCCTGTCCTCCGCGGGCTGGGCCTCGCCCTCGGGCATCGTCTTCGGCGGCGGCATGCTGTTCATCGCCTACGAAGGCTTCGGCCTGGTGACCAACGCCGCCGGGGACATGCCCGACCCGGCCCGCATCCTGCCCAAGGCGCTCTACATTTCCGTGGCCGCCGTCTGCCTCGTCTATCTGGGCGTGGCCCTGGCCGTGCTCGGCCACCTGTCCCTGCCGGCCATCGACGCGGCCAGCGACTACGCGCTCTCCCAGGCGGCCAGGACCTTCATGGGCGGCGCGGGATTCACCTGCATCGCCGTGGGGGCGCTGTTCGCCACGGCCGCGGCGCTCAACGCCACGCTCTACGGCGCGGCCAACGTCTGCTACATGATCGCCCGGGACGGCGAGCTGCCCGGCATTTTCGACCGCATGGCCTGGAAGCGCGCCCCGGAAGGGCTTTTCCTCACCTCCGGGCTGGTGCTGGTCTTTGTGCTCTTCTTCGACCTCTCGAGCGTGGCCATGATGGGCAGCGGGGCCTTCCTTTTCATCTACGCCGCCGTGGCCGCCGCCCACCTGCGGCTGCGGACCGAGACCGGGGGCAGGCCGGTCCTCATCTGGCTCTCCATCCTCCTGTGCCTGGTCCTTTTGGCCGTGCTCGGGGCCAACATGTTCACGCACTCCAAGCCGGCCTTCTGGACCATGCTCGGGCTTTTCCCCTTTTGCTTTGGCCTGGAATGGGCCTACCGCCGGCTGACCGGCCGCCGGCTCAGGCTCGGGCGTGGCCAGACCTCTCCGGAAAAAGCGCGGCCAAGCCGTTGACGGGGGCTCCGCGCCCAAAGGGCGTGAACGTCGCGACAAATCAAGCAAACGTCACGCAACCGCCGCCGCGCCGCCGCCAAGCCCGGCCCGGATCGGCGCATGGTACGGTCCAATGAAAAAAGAGAGGTGCGCCATGACCGACATCGACCCTCGCGTGTGCAGCCAGGAAAAAACCACCATGACCTGCGCCTGCGGCGCGGTCTTCGAGGTGGTGGTCTCCCGGCAAGCCGGCTGCGACCGGGAGCAGAACTACCTGTGCCCGGCTTGCGCCCGGCCCCACGCCGCCAAGACCTGCCTGCCGCCCCGCCTTTCGCTCATCATCGTTCCCGCCCCCCGCGCCGCCAACCGACCCGCCGTCTGAGCCTTCCCTGGTCCTCAACCGTCCGCGACCGATGCCCCGGGCCCGCCCGGCGGCGTCGCGGCGCATTTTCCGGCGGCCGCGCAGCCTGCGCCAACGCCAACCTGTTGCAAAAAAATCCGTTGCGGGTAGTATCGTTTGCAATAGGCCTTATCCGTTCGCGCGAAAACGGATAACCCGGGCCACGCGAGGTCACATGCCGCCACAGGACGCCTTCACCCCCCTCGTCTCGCCGTTTTCCCCCTGGGAACCCGGCGCGCTCGGCTTCGTGGTCTTTTTCGGCGTCGTGCTGGCCATTTTGGCCTTGATCCTCTTTCTGTCCGGCTTTCTGGTGCGCCGCCGGCCCACCCCGGAAAAGCAGCGCCCCTATGAATGCGGCATCCTGCCCACAGGTCAGGGCCGGTTCCGCTATCCGGTGCCCTTTTTCCTCATGGCCGTCTTCTTCCTCATCTTCGACGTGGAAACCGCCTACATCATCGCCTACGCCGTGGCCTGGACCGAACTCGGCCTGCCCGGCTACCTGCGCCTGGCCGTGTTCGTCGTGGTGCTGGGACTCGGCCTGGCCTACGCCTGGAAGAAAGGCGGCCTGGACTGGGACGAGGAGGAGGGCCTGTGACCGGAGCCCTGGACGCCGCCTTCGCCCCGGCCGACGCCGTCATCAACTGGGCGCGCAAAAACAGCCTGTGGCCCTTTTTCTTCGGCCTGTCCTGCTGCTTCGTGGAGGAAGCCACGGCCTGGGGGCCGCGCTACGACATCGCCCGCTTCGGCTCGGAGGTCTTCCGCGGCTCGCCGCGCCAGGCCGACGTGCTCATCATCTCGGGCACGATGTTCAAAAAGGTCGCCCCGGTGGCCCTTCGGCTCTACGAGCAGATGGCCGATCCCAAATGGGTCATCTCCATGGGTTCGTGCAGCAATTCCGGCGGCATGTACGACGTCTATTCCGTGGTCCAGGGCTCGGATCAAATTTTGCCCGTGGACGTCTACATCCCGGGTTGCCCGCCCCGGCCCGAGGCCGTGTTCGAGGGGCTCATGCTCCTGCAAAAAAAGATCTCCGCCGGGGAAAAGCCCACCCGGCCCGTGCTGCACCTGCCGGGCGGCAGCGAAGGCGGCCGGCGCGACCACCTGATCGACGGCGTGAACAAATGCCGCGACACGCGCGGCCCGGGCTACGCCGGCATCCCCATCCGGGGCACGGCCGCCACGGAACCGCGCTTTTTCGGCTCACGCGCCGAGGGCATGTGGACCCCGCCCGCGCCGGCCATTTCCCTGCGGCCGGACCAGGAGGCCGTGGCCGCCGACCTGCTGGCCGCCTTCGGGAAGGACGCCGCCCTGGCCCCGTCGGCCCAGGACATGCCGACCTACGACGTGGCTCCGGCGCGCATCATAGAAGTCCTGGCCCACCTCAAGGGCAAGGCCCCCACCCGCTTCGAGCGCCTGGAGGACCTGACGGCCATGGACGAGACGGCGCGGCGGGCCCCGCCCGGCCACGAGGCCACGGTGGTCTACACCCTGACCTCGCTGTCCAGGCCCGGCATGGTGCGCCTGCGCTGCGCGCTGCCCGGGCGGGACGCCTCCATCGCCACGGCGACAAGCGTGTGGCCGTCGGCGAACTGGTACGAACGCGAAGCGACCGAGATGTTCGGCCTGCGCTTCGACGGTCACCCGGACCCCAGGCGGCTTCTTACCCACCGCGACTGGGAGGGCCATCCCCTGCGCAAGGACTACGAGGGCCGGGCCACGAACATGCCGCCCTTCACCGAGGCCGACGCCCGCAGGCTCGAACCCGTGGACGCCCGGGAGATCCTCGGGCCGGGGGCCGACGCCGGGGACTACATCCTCAACTTCGGCCCCCACCACTACGCCACCCACGGCATCCTGCGCTACGCGCTTTCGCTTCGCGGCGAACGCATAAACGCCCTGGGCCTGGACATCGGCTACCACCACCGGGGCGTGGAAAAGATCGGCGAGCGCCAGACCTGGCACCAGTTCATCCCCTACACCGACCGGGTGGACTACCTTTCGGGCGTGGCCAACAACCTGTCCTACGTCACGGCCGTGGAGACGCTGGCCGGCATCGACGTGCCGCCGCGCGCCGCCTACGCCCGGGTCATGCTCTCGGAACTCTTCCGCCTGTCCAACCACCTGATGTATTTCGGCACCTTCCTTCAGGACCTCGGCATGATGAGCCCCATCTTCTACGCCCTTCGCGAGCGCGAGATGGTGCTCGACATCATCGAGACGATAACGGGCGGACGGCTCCATCCGTCATGGTTTCGCATCGGCGGCCTGGCCGCCGACCTGCCCGAGGGCTGGAAGGACATGGTGGATGCCTTTGTCCGGATTTTCCCGGCAAGGCTCAAGGAATACCATGCCGGGGTGACGAAAAACCCCATCGTCAAGGCGCGCTGCCTGGACGTGGGCGGCATCACGGCCGCGGAGGCCGTGGATTGGGGTATGACCGGCCCCAACCTGCGCGCGGCCGGCCTGGCCTGGGACCGGCGCAAGACCATGCCCTACGGGGCCTACGCCGACTTCGACTTCGAGGTGCCTACCGGCGAAGGCGGCGACTGCTTCGCCCGCTACCTCGTGCGCATGGACGAGATGCGCCAGAGCCTGCGCATCGTCGAGCAGGCGGCGAACAGGATGCCCGGCGGGCGCTACCTGTCCGAGGACGTGCGCTACAGCCTGCCGCAAAAAGAGGAGGCGCTTCGCGACATCGAAAGCCTCATCCACCATTTCGTGAACGTGACGCGCGGCCCCAGGCTCCCGGCCGGCCAGGCCTACGCCGCCACCGAAGCCCCGCGCGGCGAGCAGGGCTACTTCCTGGTCTCCGACGGCGGCTGCCACGCGTACCGGCTGCGCGTGCGCACGCCGGGGTTTGCCAACATCCAGGCCCTGCCGGTCATCGCCAAGGGCCTTCGCATCGCCGATTTCGTGGCCGTGCTGGCCTCCTACGACTACATCCTCCCGGACATCGACCGATGAACGCAAAATTCCATACTCTACCCCTGTTCCCCTTTCGAGGGGGGCCGGGGGGCATCATGCCCCCCGGCGGGGTCCAGGGGCAGAGCCCCTGGCCGCCGGAGGCACACTATGTCGCTGCCTGATGCCGTCGTGGCCGAAATCGACGGCGTCATCGCCGCCGTGGAGCACCACAAGCGCGAAGCGGCCGTGGACGTGATGTACGCCTTGCAGCGCCACTACGGCTATCTCTGCGACGAGGCCATGCACTACGCGAGCAAGGCGCTCGACATGACGACGCTCGAGCTCGAGTCGCTGGCCACCTTCTACGACTACCTCTACCGCCGCCCCGTGGGACGCTACGTCATCCACGTGTGCGACTCGGTGGTGTGCTGGATGTTCCACCAGGACTCCATCTTCGACTACCTGTGCCGCAAGCTCGGCGTGCCGCCGGGCGGCACCACGGAGGACGGCATGTTCACCGTGCTGCCGGCGGCCTGCATCGGCAACTGCCACAACGCCCCGAGCATGCTCATAAACGGCCGCTTTTACGACAGGCTGACCGCCGAGCGCATCGACGCGGTGCTCGCCGAGCTGCGCCAGTCCGCCGAGGAGCCGGTACGATGCAAGTAGAAACACCCCTGGTGCTTCTCAAAAACCGCCACCTGGGCCGGCCGGCCACCTTCGAGGAATACCGGGCCGGCGGCGGCTACGAGGCGCTTATCGCCACGGTCGGCAAGCGCACCCCGGCCGAGGTGCTGCAACTGGTGCTCGACGCCGACCTGCGCGGCCGGGGCGGAGCGGGCTTTCCGGCCGGCAAGAAATGGCAGGGCATCCCTGCGGGTTACGTCGGCCCGCGCTACGTGGTGGTCAACACCGACGAGATGGAGCCCGGCACCTTCAAGGACCGCATCCTGGTCAACACCGACCCGCACCTCGTCATCGAGGGCATCATCCTGTGCGCCTACGCCGTGCAGGCCACCGAGGGCGTATGCTTCATCCGGCCCTCCTACGAATCCGACGCCGTGCTCATCGAGGAGCAGTCGCAGGTGGCCCGGGACCACGGGCTCCTCGGCGATAACATCCTGGGCTCGGGCTTTTCCTTCGACATCCACGTGCACCGCAGCGCCGGCCGCTACATCTGCGGCGAGGCCTCGGCGCAGATCAAGGCCATCTCGGGCCTGCGTCCCAATCCGCGAAAAGGCGGCCCGCGCACCAGCGTCAAGGGGTTGTGGGACTGCCCGACCATCGTCAACAACCTGGAGACCCTGGCCAACCTCCCCGGCATCGTGCGAAACGGCCCGGACTGGTTCAAGTCCCTGGCCCGCTCGGCCGGGGGCTCGGGCACCAAGCTCTTCAGCGTGTCCGGCCGCATCTCCAGGCCCGGCTGCTACGAGCTGCCCATCGGCACGCCGCTTCGCGAGATCCTGGACCACGCCGGCGGCATGCCGCCCGGCCGGGTGCTCAAGGCCGTCATCCCCGGCGGGGCCTCCACACCATTCATGCCCGACAAGTACCTCGACCTGGAAATGGACTTCGAGCCCATGAAGCGGGCCGGGCAGCGCTTCGGCACGGCCTCGATCATGGTCTTCGACCAGAACACCTGCCTGGTCGGGGCCACGCTCAACCTGATGGAGTTCTTCACCCGGGAGTCCTGCGGCTGGTGCACGCCCTGCCGCGAGGGCCTGCCCTACGTACGCCACCTGCTGCGCCTCATCGAGGGCGGACAGGGCGAGGAGGAGCACATCGGCATGATCAAGGACATGGCCCAGGCCATGCGCTCGGCCTACTGCGCCTTCGCCCCGGGCGCGGCCGAGCCGCTGCTGAGCCTGTTCGAGTATTTCGAGCCCGAAGTGCGCGAGCACCTGCGCCAGAAGCGCTGCCCCTTCGGCAACCCGCCGCCGGCCATGCGCGGCAAGGCCTGCGGCACGCGGCCCCCGACCTTCGGCCCCACCCCCTGCCCGGAGGACCAATGCCCGATCTGATCATCGACGGCCGGCCGGTGCGCGTGCCCAAGGGCACGCCGGTCATCGCGGCGGCCGAGTCGCTCGGGATCGTCATCCCCCGCTTCTGCTGGCATCCGGCGCTCGGCGCGGCCGGGGCCTGCCGCATGTGCGCCGTCATGTTCCTGGACGGGCCGGTCAAGGGCCTGGAGATGAGCTGCATGGTGCCGGCCGCCGACGGCATGGTGGTCGAGACGTTCCACCCCGAGGCCGTGACCTTCCGCCGGCGCGTCGTCGAGCTGCTCATGGCCAACCACCCCCACGACTGCCCGGTGTGCGACGAAGGCGGCCATTGCCTGCTCCAGGACGAGACCATCTCCGGCGGACATGCCCTGCGCCGGTTTCCCGGCCGCAAGCGCACCTACCTGGACCAGGACCTGGGGCCTTTCATCCAGCACGAGATGAACCGCTGCATCCACTGCTACCGCTGCGCCCGGTTCTACCAGGAATATTGCGGCTATCTCGACTTCGGCCCCATGCAGAACGCCAACCGGGTCTATTTCGGCCGCTTCGCGAGCGGCCCCTTGGAAAGCCCCTTTTCCGGCAACCTAGCCGACATCTGCCCAACGGGCACGCTGACCGATAAGCCGGGCCGGTACAAGTCCCGGCGCTGGGACTGCCAGCGCGCCCCGTCCGTCTGCCCGCACTGCTCGCTGGGTTGCGCCACCGTGGCCCTTTCGCGCTACCGCGAGGTCGTGCGCGTCGAGGCCCGGGAAAACCCGGCCGTCAACGGCCATTTCATCTGCGACCGGGGCCGCTACAGCTTCGGCTACGCCGCCAGCGCCGAACGCCCCCGCCAGGCCCGGGCGGACGGCGTGCCGACCAGCATGAGCACGGCCCTGGCCCTGGCCGGGACGCGCCTGGGCGGGGTGGTGGAGGCGTTCGGCCCGGAAGCCGTGGCCGTGGTCGGCTCGGCCCGGTCCAGCCTGGAGACGCAGACGGCCCTGACCGCCCTGGCCCGGGCCGGCGGCTGGCGGGGGCCGGCCTTTTTCGCCGACCGGACGGAGCAGCAGGCCGTGGCTGCCGCCCTGGCCGCCCTGGCGGGCGGGCGCGCCCGGTCCCTGGCCGAGATCGGCCAGGCCGACGCCGTCTTGTGCCTCGGCGTCTCGCCCCTTCACGACGCGCCCATGCTGGCGCTGTCCCTGCGCCAGGCCGCCCGGGCCGGCGCGGTCGTGGCCGTGGCCGACCCCCGACCCGCGACCCTGCCCCTGCCCTTTACTCACCTGCCGCTTGCGCCGGACAAACTGCCGGGTGCGGCCGCGCTCCTGACCGGGGCCGAAGCGGCCGACGCCGCCGCCATCCAGCGCGCGCTGCCCCTTTCGCCCGAGCTTTGGCCCGCCCTGGAGCGGCTGGCCCCGGCCTTCGCCGCAGCCGGCAACCCGGTCTTGGTCTTCGCTCCGGCCCTGGCCGCCCAGGCGCCGGCCGACGCCCGTTTCGGCCTCTTCCCGGTCCTTTGCGGCCCCAACGCCGCCGGCGCGGCCCTGGTCGCGGACGCCGACGCCCCGGCCTGCGACGACCTGGCCCGGGCCATCGAGGCCGGGGAGGTGAAGGGGCTCGTCCTTGCCGAGGCCGACGCCGCCGCCCTGTCGCCACGCCTCGCCGCCGCGCTGCCCGGGCTCGAAACCCTGGTGGTCCTGGACCACCTGCCCACGCCCTCCTTCGCGGCGGCCAAGGTCTTTCTGCCCACCCAGACGCTTTTCGAATCCGGCGGCACGCTTTGCAACAACGAGGCGCGGCTGCAATACGCCGCGCCGGTCGCGCCGCCGGGCGAGCCCGTCTCCCGCGACGGCCGCGGCGGGCATCCGCCCCGGGACTACGCCCGCAAGCTCCCCGGCACGGACCCGTTGCCCGCTGCCGCCCTGTGCGCCGTCCTGGCCCTGGAAATGGGCCTGGACATGCCCGCGCTCTCCTTCGCCGCCTTCACCGGCGTCGGGCCGGAGGACGTAGCGCCCGAAGGCACGCGCGCCACGCGTCTGCCGGCCGCGCCCACAGCGCCCGCGCCGCCCTCCGCGCCTCCTGGACAGGGGCTGGTGGTGGTGCGCGACGACGCTCTTTTCGCAACCGACGCCTACGGCCGCTACGCCCCCCTGGCCCGCGCCCAGGCCCCGGCCGCGTCCGTGGTGCGGCTGCACCCGGACGACGCCGCCGGCCTGGGGCTTGCCGACGGCGAAGCCCTGACCGTGACCGTGGGCGACCGCCGGATCGAGGCGACCCTCGCCGTGAGCGCCGCCGTGGCCCGGGGCGCGGCCGTGGTGCCGCGCCTGCCCGGCTGGGCCGGCCTGCCGGCCGCGATCGGCCCCGAGACCCTGCGCCGGAGGCAACCATGACGGACATCCTGTGCGGCATCCTGGTCATGCTGGCGCGCATGGCCGTGGTCCTGGCCGTGGTCTTCGGCCTGGCCGCCTACATGATCCTCGTCGAGCGCAAGCTCCTCGGGCGCTTCCAGGTCCGCTACGGCCCCAACCGCGTGGGGCTTTTCGGCCTGCTCCAGCCCATCGCCGACGGACTCAAGATGCTGCTCAAGGAAGACATCGTAGCGGACGGCGTGGACCGGCGCATCTTTCTCATAGCCCCGGCCATCGTGGCCGGCGCGGCCCTCTTCTCCTTCGCCGTGGTGCCCTTCGGCCCCACCTTCGCCGTGTTCGACCGGCCCATCGCCCAGGTCATCGCCGACACCGACGTGGGGCTCCTGGTCATCTTCGGCCTGTCGTCGCTGGCCGTGTACGGCGTGGCGCTCGGCGGCTGGACCTCGGACAACAAGTACAGCCTGCTCGGCGGCATCCGCGGCGCGGCCCAGATGATCAGCTACGAGCTGGCTCTGGGGCTTTCGCTGGTGCCCGTGGCCATGATGGCCCGGTCGCTCAACCTCACGGACATCGTGAGCGCCCAGGCGACGCTCCCCTTTGCGCTCAGCCAGCCCGTGGCCTTCGCCATCTTCGTGGTCAGCGCCCTGGCCGAGACCAACCGCATCCCCTTCGACCTGCCCGAGGCGGAAAACGAGCTCCAGGCCGGCTTTCACACTGAATATTCCGGCATGCGCTTCGCGCTCTTCTTCGTCGGCGAATACGTCAACATGATCCTGCTCGGCTCCGTCACGGCCATCTTCTTCCTGGGCGGCTGGAATGGCCCGTTGCTGCCGCCCATCGTCTGGTTCGGGCTCAAGGTGCTGGCCGTGCCGGTCTTTCTCATCTGGACCCGGGCCTCGTTGCCGCGCCTGCGCTACGACCAGCTCATGGCCCTCGGCTGGAAGTGCCTGGTGCCGCTGGGGCTGGCCAACATCCTCGTCACCGGGGCGCTGCTCGCGGCCGGCAGGTAGGGAACGTCATGGAAGAAAAAAAAGACAAGACGGGCCTCTTGCGCGAGGTTCTGGACGGCGCGGCCGGACTGGCCGGCTCCTACGCCGCGACGCTCACGCACCTGTTCCGCAGGCCCGTGACCGAGCAGTACCCGGAATACAAGCGGCCCATGCCGGCGCGCACGCGCGGCCGCATCATCCTCACCCGCTCGCCCGACGGCAAGGAGCGCTGCGTGGCCTGCTACCTGTGCTCCGGAGCCTGCCCGGTCAACTGCATCTCCATGCAGTCCGAGGAAGGGCCGGACGGGAGGCGGCGGGCGGCCTGGTTTCGCATCAACTTCGCCCGCTGCATTTACTGCGGCCTGTGCGAGGAGGCCTGCCCCACCCTGGCCCTGCAGCTCACGCCGGAATTCGCCTTCTGCAAGGACGCCATCGAGGATTTCGTGTACGAGAAGGAGGATCTTCTGGTGGACCACGGCGGCAAGGACCCGGACTACGATTTCTACGCCCACGCCGGCGTGGCCGCCGGCCGGCCCAAGGGCGAGCACATCGGCGAGGACGAGCCCGTGGACGTCAAGAGCATCCTGCCCTGACCGGCGCGGGAAGCGAGGCCATCCGCCCATGAAAAGCACGCGACATCATCAAATATCCTGGCAAGAGACGGGCTCCAGGGCAGCGCCGCAAGGAACGCACCCCCTTGCGGGATTCCAAAGGGCGCCAGCCCCTTGGCCGCCGGAGGCTTCCCCCCTTGCACATGCCGCCCGGAGGCCGTCATGACCGCCCTCGGCGCGCTGTTCTACCTGCTGTCCGCCGTAATGCTGGCCGCCGCCGGCCTGGCCGCCACCCGGCGCAATCCCATCCACGCCGTGTGCTGCGCCGTCGTCGCCTTCCTGGCCTCGGCCGGGGTGTTCACGGTCCTCGGCGCGCCACTGCCCGGCGCGTTGCAGGTGGTGGTCTACGCCGGGGCCATCATGGTGCTTTTCCTGTTCATCATCATGCTGCTCGGCCTGCCCGTGGGCCAGGGCTCGGTACCGGCGACGCGGCTGGCCGCGCCGGGCGTGCTGGTCGGGGCCAGCCTGGTCGCCCTGTTTACGCTCCTCATCCGCGACCCGGCCGGCCTGACGCCGCTGCCGGCGGCCACGGCCGCGCCCGGGGCCGTGGGGGCGGTGCTTTTCGGCGACTACTGGCTGGCCGTGGAAGCCGTTTCCATCCTGCTTTTCGCGGCCCTGGCCGCCGTGCTGCTGCTCGGCCGGGCCAGGCGGGGACACAAGGGAGGCGAACCGGCATGAACGTGCCCCTGTCCCACGTCCTTGTCGTGGCCGCGCTCCTTTTCGCCGTGGGCGGCCTGTGCGCCGCCTGCCGGCGCAACGTGCTCATGATCCTGGTCGGCGTGGAATTCATGCTGACGGCCGCCTCCACCGCCTTCGTCGGCGGCGCGCTGGCCCACGGCAACCTGGACGGTCAGGCGGCGGTCATCCTGGTCATGGGCCTGGCCGCAGCCGAGGCCGCCCTGGGCCTGGCCCTGCTCGTCCATGCCCGGCGCGGCGGCGGCACGACCGACATCGACGGCTACCGCCGACTTTCGGGGGAATGATGGAAAACGCCCTTGCCCTGATGCTGCTTTTCCCTCTGGCCGGGGCCGTGTTCCAGGCCGGCTGGGGCCTGTCCGTGGGCCGGCGGGCCAGCGGCGCGGCGGCCGCCCTGGCCGTGGCCGGGGCCCTGGCCGCCGCGCTTTTCGCCCTGGCCCGCTGCCCGGTCGCGCCGGTGCACGTCTCCTTCGGGGGCTGGTTCGCCTTCGACGGCTTCTCCGCCGCCTTCTCGCTGCTTTACGACCGCATCGCCGCGGTCATGACCGCTACCGTGACCGGCACGGCCCTGCTCATCCACCTCTACTCCGCCGGCTACATGCGGGAAGACAAGTCCTATTCCCGCTATTTCTGCTACTTGAACCTGTTCGTCTTCTTCATGCTGCTCATCGCCCTGGCCGACGACCTGCTGCTGCTTTTCATGGGCTGGGAGGGCGTGGGGTTCTGTTCGTTCGCGCTCATCGGCTTCTGGCACGAGGAGCGCAAGAACGTGAACGCCGGGGTCAAGGCCTTCATCACCACGCGCATCGGCGACCTCGGCTACGTGGCCGGGCTGGCCCTTGTCGTGGCCTCCTTCGGCGAGGCGTCGCTTTCGGGCCTCGCCGCCGGGGCCGAGGTCCTCTCGCCGGGCATGGCCGCGGCCATCGGCTTCTGCTTTCTCTTCGCGGCGCTCGGCAAATCCGCCCAGCTGCCGCTCTCCTCCTGGCTCCCCGACGCCATGGCCGGCCCCACCCCGGTCTCGGCGCTCATCCACGCCGCCACCATGGTCACGGCCGGGGTCTACCTGCTCATGCGCCTGGACCCGCTTTTGGCCTACGCCCCGTCCGTGGGCGCGTCGGCGGCGTGCATCGGCGCGGCCACGGCCCTTTACGGCGCGAGCTGCGCCCTGGGCCAGCGCGACGTCAAGCGCATCCTGGCCTATTCCACCATCAGCCAGGTCGGGTACATGTTCCTGGCCGCCGGCAGCGCCGACGTGACCGGAGCGCTTTTCCACCTCCAGACTCACGCCTTCTTCAAGTCGCTGCTGTTCATGTGCGCCGGCATCATGATCCAGGCCTGCGGCGAGGAGCACGACATCTTCCGCATGGGCGCGCACCTGCGGCGGCGCTACCCCGGCCTTTTCGTTCTCTTCACCTGCGGCGCGGCCGCCCTGGCCGGCATCCCCTTCACTTCCGGCTATTGCAGCAAGGGCCGGACCCTGGCCGACGCCCTGACCCATCCCGATCCGGTCTTCCTGGCCGCCTTCGCCATGGGCGCGCTGGCCGCCCTGATCACGGCCATCTACGTTTTCCGCATGTATTTCGTGGCCTTTTTCTCCGAACCCGCCGATCCGGCCCGCCTGCATCCCGACCCGGCCCTTTCCCGCATGCAGTGGCCGCTGTGGCCCCTGGCCGGGCTGGCCGTGCTGTACGGCTTCGTCAACCCACCGGAATTCCTGCATCTCAAGGACTGGCTCGACCACTTCCTCGTCGGCGTGGCCGCGCCCCTGCCGCCCCATGCCGCCCAGGCGGAACTGTTCGTGGAAAGCCTCGACGCCCTGCTCGCCCTGGCCGGGCTGGCCATCGCCTGGGGCCTGTACCGTCCGGCCCGGCATCCCGCGCCGGCCCCGGCCGGCTGGCTCACGGCCGGGCTCGGCCTGGACGGCTTCTACCTGAAGCGTCTGGCCGCGCCCTACGAAAAGCTCGCCGCCTTCGCCTGGCGCGGCATCGACGAGGACGTCCTGGATGGCGCGGCCGCCGGCCTGGCCTCGGGCGTCGGTGGAGCGTCCCTGGCCGTGGCCCGATTCGGCGGCGGACGCATCTCCGCCTCATTGCTCGCGATCTTCGCCGGCGCGGCCGTCCTGCTGCTCTGGCTCGCGATAGGATGGAATTAAGGTAACGGAGCCCCCATGCGGCAACTGCCCTGGCTGACCCTGCTCGTCTTCTGGCCCCTGGCCGCCGCCCTGGCCATGCCGCTTTTGCGGCGCTCCCGGGAGGCCTGCCGCCGTTTCGCCCTGGGCGCGGCCCTGGCCGAGCTGGCCCTGGCCGGGCTCGTCGTGCTCCTGTTCGCCGCCGGCCGGCCCGACCTGCCCGTGGTCGAGGACGCGGCCTGGATTCCCGCCCTGGGCATCCGCTACACCCTCGCCTGCGACGGGTTGAGCCTCGTGTTCGTCGTGCTCACGGCCTTTATCGGCGTGTGCTGCATGCTGACCTCGCGCCACGACGACGCCTCGCGCCCGGCCCTGTACCACGCCCTGATCCTGGCCTCGCTCGCCACGGTCCAGGGCGTGTTCCTGGCCACGGACGTGTTCCTCTTCGCGCTCTTCTGGGAGGCCCAGCTCATCCCGGTCTTTTTTCTCATCGGCGTCTTCGGCCACGGCGAGCGCATGCGCGTGGCCATCAAGTTCTTTCTCTTCTCCGCCGTGGGCGGCCTGCTCATGTTCCTGGCCGTCATCGCGCTCGGCATCCATTCCGCCGACCTGCCGGACGGCCCCACCTTCGCGCTTTTCGACCTCACCCGCCTGTCCCTGCCTGTCAGCACGGGCCGCTGGCTCTTCGCCGCCTTCGTGCTCTCCTTCGCCATAAAAATCCCGCTGGTGCCGGTCCACATGTGGCTGCCCGACGCCCACACCGAGGCACCCACGGCCGGCAGCCTCATCCTGGCCGGGCTGCTGCTGAAAACCGGCGGCTACGCGCTCATCCGCTTCGCCCTGCCCCTTTTCCCGGAAGCGGCCGTGGCCTTCGCCCCGCTCCTTACCATCCTCGGCCTGCTCGGGCTCTTCTACGCCTCGGCCGTGGCCCTGGCCCAGGAGGACGTCAAGCGCCTCATCGCCTATTCGAGCATCGGCCACATGGGCCTGGCCGTGGCCGCCGTGGTCTCGGGCTCGCGCCTGGCGCTCGGCGGCGCGGTGGTCATGATGGTCAGCCACGCCCTGACCTCGGGCGGGCTTTTCGCCCAGGCCGGCATGATCGGCGAGCGTCTGGGCAGCCGCCGCTTCGACGTGCTCGGCGGCATCTGGAACAAGGCCCCGGGATTCGGCGCGGCCTTCCTTTTCTGCATCCTGGCCGCCGCCGCCTTGCCCGGGCTATCGGGCTTCGTGGGCGAGGCCATGATGGTCTTCGGCCTGTTCCGGGTCGATGGCCTGGCCGGCGGCTTCGCCGTGGCCGGCATGGCCGCGACGCTTATCTACCTCCTGCGTCTGGCCCGGGACACCCTCTTCGGCCCGGCCCGAAGCGGCCTGCCCTTCCCGGACCTCGACGCCCGGGAGACGGCCCTGCTCGTGTCCCTGGTCCTGGCCATCCTCTGGCTCGGCCTTTTCCCCGGCCCGGTGCTGCAACTCGTCGCCTCGCCCCTGGACGCCGTGGCCGGCCATGTCTGGCCCGTCGCCGGGACGGGCATGTAATCCGGAAGGAACGCTCTATGGCCGCCGTCCTGACCGATCTCGCCCCCCACCTCGCCCTGGCCGTCGGCGGCCTGGCCGCCCTGGGCACGGCCTGGCTGCCCCGCGCCGCCGCCCGCTCCCTCACGCCCGTCGTGGCCGCCCTCTTCGCCCTGCTGCCCGGCCTGTGGGCCGTCTGGACCGGCGGCGAGGCCAGCGGCATGACCCGCTTTTTCGCGGGCCTCCTCAGCGTGATCACCCTGGCCGTGACGGGACTTCTCGCCCGCTTCGCCGACCGCCGGGGCTTCGCCGGCGACGCGCTTTACGGCCTCGTCCTCTGGTCGGCGCTGGGCATGCTGCTGCTGGCCGAATCCACGGACTGGATCATGCTGCTCCTCGGCCTGGAGCTGGCCTCCCTTTGCCTCTACGCCCTGGTGGCCGCCCGCACGGACGACGGGCTCGGGGCCGAGGCGGCGCTCAAGTACTTCCTGCCCGGCGCCGTGGGGCTGGCCGTCATGACGTTCGGCGTAAGCCTCGTCTATGCCGCAAGCGGCAGCCTGGACATCGCCGACTCCCTGGCCGCCGGCGGCCCCCTGGTCGCGGCCGGGCTGGCCCTGGCCCTGGTCGGCCTGGGGTTCAAGCTCTCCCTGGCCCCGGTCCACCTCTGGACGCCCGACGTCTACCAGGGCGCGCCGGCCCCGGTGGCCGCCTTTCTCTCCACGGGCTCCAAGGCCGCCGTGGCCGCCGCCCTGCTCCACCTCTGCGCCGAGGCCCCTCCCGAGACCATGGACGTCCTGGCTCCGGCCCTGGTCGCCGTGGCCGCCCTGACCATGGCCGTGGGCAACCTCGGGGCGCTCCTGCAAAAAAGCGTCAAGCGCATGCTGGCCTTCTCCTCCATCGGCCAGATGGGCTACCTCGCCATGGCCGCCCTGGCGGTCAACGACGGCGGCGGCGAGGCCGCGCTCTACTACCTGGCCGCCTACGCCCTCATGGACCTCGGCGCTTTCGGAGCCGTGGGCGCGCTTTCCGGCGACGGCCCGGACCGCGACGCCATCGAATCCTACCGGGGCCTCGGCTACGTCTACCCCTGGCGCTGCGGTGCCCTGTGCGCCTGCCTGCTCTCCCTGGCCGGCCTGCCGCCCACGGCCGGCTTCATGGGCAAGTTCCTGGTTTTCGGCGCGGCCCTGCGGGCCGGCTATGTCGGACTGGCCGTGTTCGGCATCCTCATGGCCGTGGTCGGCATCTTCTACGCCCTGCGCCTGGTGGCCACGCTCTACATGCGCCAGAGCGTCGAGGCCCTGCCCGTCCTCCCCGCCCCGACCGGACCGGCGGCGGCCGCCGTCCTGTGGGCCGTGTCCGCCGGCGTCCTCGCCCTGGGACTGTTTCCCGGGCCGCTGCTTGCGGCCATCGCCAGCATCGTTGGAGAGTGAGGGGAAAATGCCTCCGGCGGCCAGGAGGGGGCACCCCCTCCTGGACCTCCCCGATGGGAGGAGGCCGCGCGGGAGCGATGGGGGAAGGCGGGGAAATGCTGGAAGCGGTGATGAAATTGCTGGTCTGTCCGGGGTGCCTGCCGGAAGAATATGGACTGGAACTGCGAGCCGACCGTCGCGAAGGGGACGACGTCATTGCCGGGACGTTGACCTGCCCGGCCTGCGGCGCGGCCTACGCCATTGCGGACGGCGTCGCCGATCTGGTTCCCGGCCATGCGGCCGTGCCCGAGGCACAGGCCAGATACGACGAGGAGCGCCTCGCCGCCTCCTACCTCTGGGCCCATTTCGCCGACCTGTGGGACGACCCCGAGGCCACGCCGGCCTACGCGGCCTGGCTGACCGCCCTTGGCGACTGTTCCGGGCCGGCGCTCGACGCCGGTTGCGCCGTGGGCCGCTTCACCCTGGAGCTGGCCGCGCGCACGGGGTTGGCCGTGGGCG
Organism: Solidesulfovibrio sp.; assembly: GCF_029978005.1. GTDB lineage: Bacteria > Desulfobacterota > Desulfovibrionia > Desulfovibrionales > Desulfovibrionaceae > Solidesulfovibrio. The sequence continues at coordinate 32,074 of NZ_JARKOZ010000076.1, forward strand.
TCGACCTGTCGCGAAATTTCGTCACGCTCGCCCGCCGCATCGCCCGCCAGGGCGGCCTGGCCTTCGACGCCCCCTGGCAGGGGCTGCTCACCACCCGCTTTTCCTGCGAGCTGCCGCAACGCCTGCCGCGCGGCACGGTGGAATTCGTACGCGCCGACGCCCTGGCCCTGCCTTTCGCCCGGGGCCGCTTCGGCACGGTCGCCTCGCTCAACGTCCTGGACAAGCTGCCCAAGCCCCGCCGCCACATCGAGGAATGCCGCCGGGTGTGCGCCGCGCCGGCCACGCTTCTCGTGGCCGATCCCTTTTCCTGGTCGCCGGACATCGCCGCGCCCGAGGACTGGATCGGCGGCAGGCCGGACGCCGGCGAAAGCGGCCCCTGCCTGGCAAAGCTCCTGGCCGACGCCCCCGGCTGGACGGCCCGGCAGGCCGAAAGCGTCGCCTGGACCATCCGCGACCACAAAAACCGTTTTGAGCGCATCCGAAGCGAAACCGTCGTGGCCCGCCGCGCCCCCCTTTAATCTCCCGCCAGCGCCTCGTCGATGTAGGGCGGGATCGGCATGCCGGCCGCGCGCAGGTTGTGCCGGGCCAGCCGCACCTTCTCCAGTGGGATCTCGTGCTCGCGCCAGTAGGCCCCGGGGTCGTCCAGGAAGGCGGCCATGACCGCATAGCCCTCGGCATAGCTGCCCACCTCGTGGCAGCAGTTGACGATCCAGCGCGGCCCGAGCGCCCCCAGTTCGTAGCCGCCGCCGGACAGGTCACTCGAGAGGATGCGGAACTGCGCGAGCGTCTGCCGCCAGAACGGCTCGCCCCCGGGCCCCAGGCCCACCGGGTCGATGAAGATGTAGGGCGCGGGCAGACACTGGCCGATCTTCATGAAGGTGAGCGCCATGTTGATCTCATAGCAGGTGCCGAAGCCTCCCAGGTTGAAGACCTTGAAGAGCGAGCGCCGGTCCAGGATGTCCTGCCGGGTGTTGAGCGCCAGGTTCGTGAACTGGGCCACGGCCTGGGGGGCGAAATTGGTCTTCTGGCCGATCTCCTCGGCGTCGATGCCCACCCCCAGGCGGTAGATGTCGAGCCCCGCGGCCGCGTCGTCCACGATGCGCATCACCCCCGGCCCCGAGCCGTGCGCCACGCCGAACCCCTCGCCCAGGCGTGGATGGTCCCGCAGCCGGCGCAGGAAGTCGGCGATGGGCTCGGCCAGCACCGGCCCCAGCACGTCCACGGACGAACCGAACATGGCCATGGTGGTGTGCACGCGCGGCAGCCGCTCCTTGCCCGGCCGCGTCACCCAAAGCCCCCGGAAGAACTCCCGCACCTGGGCCTCGCCGTTCACCTCAAGGAGCAGGTAGAAGCGCATGCCCTCGTTTTCCAGGCGCACCAGCTCCTCGTACAGCGTCTGGTCCATGCGGAAGTGGGGCAGCCGACAGGCCTCGCCCACGGCGCAGCCCATGCCCCGGGCCACCACCACGCCGATGCCGTTGCGCTTGAGCACCCGCAGCGTGTCCACCGGCGGCAGCGCGTCGGACACGAAGACCTTGGACAGATTCTGCTCGCCGCCCACGTATTTGAGTTCCTCGAGCAGCGGGCGCACGCGCTTGGGGATCTCCTCGCCCTCCATCACACCCTCGGGGATGTTGCCTCGGGCGTATTCGTAGACCAGCCGCCACTGGAACTCCTGGAGCCACTCGCCCTCCTCCTGCTCCCAGGGAACGGCGATGGTCTTGCCCGGCATGAGGATGCGGCCGTAGACCCCGCCCTGACCCGGTGCGGCCGTGACCTCGTCGAAAAAGACCCGTGTGACTGCGGGGTTGAAGACGTCGGTCAGGTCGGCGAAATCCACGCCCGCCGCCAGCACCTCCCGGGCCCGCCCCGGCGCGAGCACCCGCTCGGCCAGCCGGGCCAGTCCCTGGTCGGCCGGGTAGAGCCGCAGGCGCACGGACAGCTCGCTCGTGGACGCGGCCGCCTCGCCGCCGTTGTAGAGTTCCACCTGGCGCGGCGTGCGGATGCCCGTGGTGCGGATGCCGTCGAGCAGCCGCGAGGCCAGATGAAAGACGCCCGGGGCCGAGGTCTCGCGCACGATGAAGGCTAGGTAAGGCCCAAGGGCGATGCGCACCGCGCCCACGAGAAATTCCTTGGCCCCGAGAAGCGCCGGCAGCCCGGCCGGGGACGGGCTCTGGAAGATGGTCAGGCCGTGCTTGCCCTTGACCACCATCTCCGCGAAATTGCGTCCCACGCCGAGCAGGCGCGAGGACAGGGCGTAGCGCAGGTTCTCCAGGGGAATTTCCACCACCCCGTCCGCGTCGATGCGGTGGCGCTCGGGCAGCAGCAGCCAGCCCCGCTCCACGGCGGCGCCGATGGCCTCGCCGGACAGGGCCGGGCCGCGCGGGATGAAAAGCCGTCCGAAATCCACTCCCCCGTCCGGGCACAATCCGCGCAGATCGGCCAGGGATTCGGCCAGGGCGGCGTTGAGCGCCGTCAGCGCCACCGGGACCTCCACGGTGCGGGCCGCGTCCGAGACCTCCGGCGGGTCGCCCGTCAGACGCACGTCGAGGCCGATGCGCGAATGGCCGCTGCGGCCGCTTAAGTCCATGTAGTCCGTCAGCGAGGTTCCTTCCCGGGCGGCCCGGTCGCGCAGGTCGCGCACAAGGCCGCGAAGCGTGTCGCTGGTGTGGGAAAAGCGCATGAGGCCAAGGGCCTGGGGCGCGCCGAGTTCGTCGTTGAAGTGGACGTCGCCCATGGAAACGAGCTGGCCGTCGCCGGTGATGAGCGGGGATGGGGTCATGGGGCCTCCTGCCGGAGGGCGGCCAGATCGCCGCGCGGGTCCGGACAATTCTTATAAGCCAAGCCGCGCTCCCGGAAAACCCCCTTTCCCGGCGCGCCCTTGCCCACCGGACGCGGCGATGATAGACGCCAGGGACACTCCTTGCGCGTCGCAGGGCCGCGACAGGCCCGGGGCTTTCGCGAAATACGGTCGCGCAGGCAAACAAGGACCGCCCATGCCGACACTTCCCCTTTCCAAGGCGCGCGCCGGCATGGTGCTGGCCGCGGACGCCGAGAGCCTCGACGGCAACTACCGCCTCGAAGCCGGCCTGGAGCTAAGCGACGGGCACCTCCGGCTGCTGCGCGGCTGGCACGTCGCGGCAATCGATGTAAAAAACGACGACGCCTCGCCGCCTGCCCCCTCGCGGGACGCCCCCGAGGCGGCCATACTCGAACGCTTCGCCCATCTGCCGGCGGACGAGCCCGTGGTCGCCGCCCTGCGCCGGCTGGCCCTGGACCGGGCCGCCACCCTGCCCCCGCCGCCCCCCTGCCCCATCCCGTCCGCCAAGGCGGCCACGCCAGCGGCCCTCGCGCCGGAACGCATCCTGGCCAACGACCCGGTGCTCGTTTCCCTGCCGGAAGTCTTCATGCGCATCCGCGAGGTCCTAAGCGACCCGGACTCCACCGTGGAAGAGGCGGCGGCGGTCATCGGCAAGGACCCGAGCCTGACGGCCAAGCTCCTCAAACTCGTCAACAGCGCCTTCTACGCCCGCACCATGCGCGTCTCCGGCGGCCTGCCTCCCGGGGCGGTGGATTCCCTGAGCCGGGCGGTCATGCTCCTTGGACTCAACCAGCTCTCCACCCTGGCCATGGGCGTGTCCGTGCTGCCCCTTTTCAAGGACATCCCGCCGGAATGCATCGACATGCGCCAGTTCTGGCGGCACAGCGTGGCCGTGGGACTCGTGGCCAAGCTCCTGGCCTCGCGCCTGGGCGACCCGAGCCCGGAACGTTTCTTCGTGGCCGGCCTGCTCCACGACATCGGCAGGCTCGTGCTCTACAAGCAGCAACCCGCCGCCTCGGCCGCCGCCCTGGCCCGGGCCGCCGCCACGGGACGGCTGCTGGTCGACGTGGAACGCGAGATGTTCGGCTTCGACCACGGCAAGCTCGGCGGCATGCTGCTGCGCAAGTGGCGGTTCCCCGAGAGCCTGGAGCAGGCCGTGTGGCGGCACCACGACCCCCTCGGCGGCGAGGTGCCGCTGGAGCCGGCGCTCATCTGCGTGGCAGACATGATCGCCGGCGCGACGCTCTCCGGCGGCAGCGGCGAGCGCCTGACCCCACGCTTCCTGCCCGAAGTCTGGCGCATCGCGGCCATCTCCCCCGGCGAACTGCCGGAACTGGTGGTCATGGCCGAATCGCATCTCGACGTCGTGTGCGCCATGTTCGCCTGATCGCCGCCCGGTCCGACGATCGAGGCGGCAGGCCGCCGCGCACCTCAACCAGGGAGGATCTCCCATGGACGTTCCCGCGCACGCCCTCCTCGCATCCCCGGATCGCGCCGAAGAGCTCAAGGCCCGGTCCCTTTCCCACAAGTCCGTGACCCTGTCCCCGCGTCAGCAAGCCACTCTCGAATTGCTGCTCTCCGGAGCCCTCTTTCCCCTCACCGGCTACATGGGCCGGGAGGACTGGCAAGCCGTGCTCGATTCCATGCGCCTGGCCGACGGCCGCCTCTTCCCCATGCCCGTCTGCCTCGACGCGCCGGCCGCCCTGGCCCAGGGCCTCACGCCCGGGGAGAAGCTGGCCCTGCGCGACCAGGAAGGCTTCATGCTGGCGGTGCTGACCGTGTCCGAAGCCTGGGAGGCGGATGCGCACGCCGAGGCGGCCGCCGTCTTCGACGCGGCGGACATCGACCGCCACCCCGGCGCGGCGGCCTACGCCCGGGAAACCGCGCCCTGGCGCGTGGGCGGCGCGGTCGAGGGCGTGTCTCTGCCGCCCCATGCCGACTTTCCGGAACTGCGCCGCACGCCCCAGGCCGTTCGGGACGTGTTCCGGCAGCGCGGCTGGCGACGGGTGATCGGCTGCCAGACCGACACACTGCTCCACAACCGCGAGCACGCCATGCTGCGCCGGGCGGCGGCGGACGTCGAAGGCAGCATCCTGCTGCTGCGCTGCGCCGGCGACGCCATGGCCGGCGGCGCGCCCCACTTCGTCGGCGTGCGCTGCGCCCGCCTGTTCTCCGGGGCCTTTCCCGAAAATCTCCTGCTCCTCAGCCTCCTCCCCCTGCTTCGGCTCAACGCCGGGCCGCGCCAGGCCCTCTTCGAGGCCCTTGTTCAGAAAAACCACGGCTGCACCCATACCCTGGTGGGCCTGAACCACGCCGACCCTACGGCTGCCAGTGGAACGCCCTTCTACCCGCCGGGCAAGGCCCAACGCCTCGTGGCCGAGAGCGAAGACGAGACCGGCATCGCCATGGTCCCGGAAACCCCCATGGAATACGTGGAGGAAAAAGCCCAATACCTGCCGCGCGCCGCCGTCGGCCAGGGAATGACCGCCCGTGACGTCACGCCGGCGGAATTCACCCGCCGCCTGGAATTCGGCCTGGACGTCCCGGCCTGGTTCACCCCGCCGGAAGTCACGGCCGAACTGCGCGCCGTCTTCCCGCCGCGCTCCAAACAAGGCTTCACCCTCTTCATGACCGGGCTCTCCGGCGCGGGCAAATCCACCCTGGCCAAGATCCTCTACGTCAAGTTCATGGAACTGCGCACCCGGCCGGTCACGCTCCTCGACGGCGACATCGTGCGCCGGCACCTCTCGAGCGAACTCACCTTCTCCAAGGAACACCGCAACCTCAACATCGCCCGTATCGGCTTCGTGGCCAGCGAAATCACCAAAAACGGCGGCATCGCCATCTGCGCCCCCATCGCGCCCTACGCCAGCGCCAGACGGGAAGCCCGCTCCCTGGTCGCGCCCCACGGCGGCTTCGTGGAAATCCACGTCTCCACGCCGCTGGACGTGTGCGAACAGCGCGACCGCAAAGGCCTCTACGCCAAGGCCCGGGCCGGACTCGTCAAAGGCGTCACCGGCATCGACGACCCCTACGAACTCCCCGAACACCCGGAACTCCGCCTGGACACCAGCCGCCTCAGCCCCGGCGAAGCGGCCCAGGAAACGCTGCTCTACCTCGAACGCGAAGGCTATCTGGCGTAGTGCGGGAGTGAGAACGACGGGAAGAAAACGGGGCTCCGCCCCGAGCCCCGCCAGGAGGGGGTGACCCCCTCCTGGACCTCCCCGACGGGTGCGGATGGGGAGGCAGGTGGGAACAGTGGGCGGCGGGGCGGCGGTGGTTGTGGTCTCGGAAATGGGCCGGGCGACGCAGGCCGCAAAGCCGG